>NZ_JBHSOA010000042.1:298644-335155 GCF_042655885.1 Streptomyces chlorus | reverse complement strand
CGGTCGCGCGGCCGTACGCCGTGAGCGTGCGCAGTGCGTCGACGGTCACCATCGGGCGGGCCTCCAGGGCGGGGGCGGGCGCCCACTGGCGCCACCGTACGGGCCAGCCGCCGTCCTCCTGCTGCTCGGCCGTGAGGTGGTCCAGCGAGCGTGACATCTCCTCGTCGGTGAACCACGCGCGTGCGAGGGAACGCGGTGTCCGCGCGTAGTCGTGCGGGAAGTGGTGCTCGCCCGGAGCGTAATCCGGCGCGACCGGGTACGCGCCGAGGTCGTCCGGGTCGAGCGCCGCGAGCCGCCGATCGCGCACCAGGCGGCCCAGTCGGTCGGCGGCGGCCTGCGCGCGCGGGCGGTCGGGGACCGAGTCCAGGAAGGTGACGGCGGCCCGGATCTCGTAGGGGTGGCTGTGCTCCAGCGACTCGACGGCTTGCCAGCAGAAGTCCGTGGCCCGGAACAGCCAGGCGTGCCACACGTTGTTGCGGTGCAGCAGCCCCACCACCGGCCCGGTGGCCAGGAGCTCACCGGCCGGGTCGTCCACGACCGGCACGAAGGGGGCCGTAGGGTAGCCGCGCTGAGCGGGAAGGATCACCGGCAGCGCGCCGTCCGCTGTGGACACCGACGTCAGGTAGTCGCACACGTGCTCCACGCGCGTGCCGCCGCAGCGGCCGACGGCGTCCAGGACGTGCAGGGCGTGGGCGGTGTGCAGCGGCTGGCTGACCGGCCCCCGCAGGTCGGGCTCCAGCGCGTGCCCGTATCCGCCGTCCTCGTTGCGGTAGGCGTCCAGCGCCCGCTCCACCGGGTCGGCACCGCCCTCGAGGAAGTGGTGGGCGAAGAGCCGCTGCTCGAGCACCCGCGCGGTGAGCCAGACGAACCGTTCCGCACGCGCGAGCGGGGTGTTCGGGGGGTGGGGGACGGGTTCGGGTGTGGGCATGGATCCGACCGTAGGCGCACAGCGGTGCCGGCGGGCGGTCCCCGCCCCGGCTCACCCCCGCGGGCGGGATACTGGGGGCATGCGGTTGACGGTCTTCTGGGAACGGATGGCGGAGCACTTCGGTAGGGGCCATGCCGACACCTTCGCGCGCGATCACGTCATGTCGGAACTCGGCGGGCGCACCGTGCACGAGGCACTGGGGGCCGGCTGGGCCGCCAAGGACGTCTGGCAGGTGGTCTGCGCGGTGATGGAGGTTCCCCGGGAAAAGCGCTGATCGTCACAGAGACCGCCAGGAGGCAGACGGCTGCCTGTGGCGTGGGCGAGACTTGCCCCGTGGCACCCACTGAAGAGATTGGGCAGGCAGCCCAGCATCCCTCCGCGCCAGGCACGCCGCCGCACCCCGGCTCTCCGGTGAGCCCCGCGGCCCCGCCGCCCGGCTTCCGCATGCCGCGGTGGCTGCCGCGTGCCATGGTGCTCGCGCTCGCGCTGATCGCCCTGTTCCAGCTGGGCAGCTGGGCCTTCCACGAGCTCACCGGTCTGCTGATCAACATTCTCATCGCGTTCTTCCTGGCGCTCGCCGTCGAGCCCGCGGTGAGCTGGATGGCCGCGCGCGGGGTGCGCCGGGGGCTGGGCACCTTCCTGGTCTTCCTGGGGGTGCTGATCGCGGCGGCGGGCTTCGTCACGCTGCTTGGATCCATGCTGGCGGGACAGATCATCAAGATCGTCGAGGACTTCCCGGAGTACCTCGACTCCGTCATCAACTGGATCAACACGCACTTCCACACCGAGCTGCGGCGGGTGGACATCCAGGAGGGACTGCTCCGCTCCGACTGGCTGCGCAACTACGTGCAGAACAGTGCCACCGGCGTCCTGGACGTCTCCACGCAGGTCCTCGGGGGCCTCTTCCAGCTGCTGACCATCGGGCTGTTCTCGTTCTACTTCGCCGCCGACGGCCCGCGGCTGCGCCGCGCCATCTGCTCCGTACTGCCGCCCGCGCGCCAGGCCGAGGTGCTGCGCGCGTGGGAGATCGCCGTGAACAAGACCGGCGGTTACCTGTACTCGCGCGGACTGATGGCGCTGGTCTCCGGCATGGCCCACTACGTGCTGCTGGAGATTCTCGAGGTGCCCTACGCACCCGTGCTCGCCGTGTGGGTGGGCCTGGTGTCGCAGTTCATCCCCACCATCGGCACGTACCTCGCGGGCGCCCTGCCCATGCTGATCGCCTTCACGGTCGACCCCTGGTACGCGCTGTGGGTACTGATCTTCGTGGTGATCTACCAGCAGTTCGAGAACTACGTACTGCAGCCCAAGCTGACCGCGAGGACCGTCGACATCCACCCGGCGGTCGCCTTCGGCTCGGTCGTCATGGGCACTGCCCTGCTCGGCGCCGTCGGCGCGCTGATCGCCATTCCCGCGGTCGCCACCCTCCAGGCGTTCCTGGGCGCGTACGTGAAGCGCTACGACGTCACCGACGACCCCCGCGTGCACGGCCACCGCGGAACAGGCCCCGGTGATGGCGGTCCCGGCTCCGGCGAGCGGCGGACCCCCGTCATCCGCGCTCGGCACCTCTGGGCGCGCCGACCGGGCTCGGCGCGCCCCAGGGGCGGGGACACCGAGGACTCCTGAGCTCGGCAGACGGCTTCAGCATCCGGTCGGGGCCGACGACGTGAACCGTTGGCTCCGACCAGATGCAGGAGGGTGGATGACTCGTGAGGGTGGCGGGGGATGCGCTTGACACAAAAATCGAACATCTATTCTTATGGGAGTGCCGGTGAGTCCCGAACGTGGGTGTTGTGACCCGATTCAGGCAGGATTGGTCCCTGGTTGTCCACAGGCTGGAGGTGCGTCGGAGCGCGTTGTCAGTGGCAGGCGCTAGCGTCATTGACGTGAAGCGATCGACTCAAGCAAATCGGGTGGAACCCATGGCAGGAACCGACCGCGAGAAGGCGCTCGACGCCGCACTCGCACAAATTGAACGGCAATTCGGCAAGGGCGCGGTCATGCGCATGGGTGACCGGACGAACGAGCCCATCGAGGTCATCCCGACCGGGTCGACCGCGCTCGACGTGGCCCTCGGCGTCGGCGGCCTGCCCCGCGGCCGTGTGGTGGAGGTCTACGGGCCGGAGTCCTCCGGCAAGACGACCCTGACCCTGCACGCGGTGGCCAACGCGCAGAGGGCCGGCGGCCAGGTCGCCTTCGTGGACGCGGAGCACGCCCTCGACCCCGAGTACGCGAAGAAGCTCGGCGTCGACATCGACAACCTGATCCTGTCCCAGCCGGACAATGGCGAGCAGGCGCTGGAGATCGTGGACATGCTGGTCCGCTCCGGCGCCCTCGACCTCATCGTGATCGACTCCGTCGCGGCGCTGGTGCCGAGGGCGGAGATCGAGGGTGAGATGGGCGACTCGCACGTGGGTCTGCAGGCCCGTCTGATGAGCCAGGCGCTGCGGAAGATCACCAGTGCGCTCAACCAGTCGAAGACCACCGCGATCTTCATCAACCAGCTGCGCGAGAAGATCGGTGTGATGTTCGGCTCGCCGGAGACCACGACCGGTGGCCGGGCGCTGAAGTTCTACGCCTCGGTGCGTCTGGACATCCGCCGGATCGAGACGCTGAAGGACGGCACCGACGCGGTCGGCAACCGCACCCGTGTCAAGGTCGTCAAGAACAAGGTGGCGCCGCCCTTCAAGCAGGCCGAGTTCGACATCCTCTACGGCCACGGCATCAGCCGTGAGGGCGGCCTGATCGACATGGGTGTGGAGCACGGCTTCGTCCGCAAGGCCGGCGCCTGGTACACGTACGAGGGCGACCAGCTCGGCCAGGGCAAGGAGAACTCCCGCAACTTCCTCAAGGACAATCCCGACCTCGCCGACGAGATCGAGAAGAAGATCCTGAAGAAGCTCGGCATCGGCGTGCAGACCGAGGAGCCGGCCGGTGAGAAGAGCGCGGATGCTGCCGGCACCGCCGCTCCGGCCGAGGCGGCCGCGACTCCGGCTCCGGCCTCGGCCCCGGCGGCCAAGACCACCAAGTCCAAGGCCGCCGCGGTCAAGAGCTGACCCGTGACCCGACGAACCGACTGGGCCGACTACGAGTTCTCCGCTTCCGGCGCCCCACGGGGGGCGGGCACCGGAAGCGGCGACGACCCGGCCACGAACGGTGACACGGTGTACGGGGACGTCAACGGCGGGGACGGCTTCTTTGGCGACTTCTCCAGTGAGGACCCGGGCGGTGGCCGGCGTGGCGCCGGGTCCCGTCGTGCAGAGGGCTCACGGGGGAGCGGCTCGCGTGACGGCGGGCCGCGTGGTGGACGCAGACGCCGGGCTTTCGGCGAGGCGGCCGCAGCGGACGGGGACGACTCCTCCTCACCGAGGGCCGAGCGGGAGGAGTCTCCGGGGGACCCGGTCGAGCGGGCACGGGCGATCTGTCTGCGCCTGCTCACCGGGACCCCGCGCACCCGGAAACAGCTCGCCGACGCCTTGCGCAAACGGGAGATCCCGGACGAGGCCGCCGAGGAGGTGCTGTCCCGGTTCGAAGAGGTCGGACTGATCAACGACGGCGCCTTCGCGGACGCCTGGGTCGAGTCCCGGCACCACGGCCGGGGCCTGGCACGGCGAGCCCTTGCCCAGGAGCTGCGGACCAAGGGCGTCGACTCCACGCTGATCGACGCGGCCGTCTCCCAGCTCGACTCCGAACAGGAAGCGAACACCGCGCGCGAGCTCGTCGCCCGCAAACTGCGCTCCACCCGCGGACTCGACCGAGACAAGCGGATCCGCCGCCTCGCCGGCATGCTCGCCCGCAAGGGCTACCCCGAGGGCCTCGCCCTGCGCGTGGTCCGGCAGGCGCTGGAGGAAGAGGGCGAGGACACGGAGTTCCTGGAGGACGGCGGGTACTGAGAGCCCGCTCTACGTCCGTACCGGCAGTCCCGCCGCCCGCCAGGCCTGGAAGCCGCCGATCAGATCGGTGGCCCGATGGAGTCCCAGCCGGTGCAGGGATTCCGCGGCCAGGCTGGAGGCGTAGCCCTCGTTGCAGATCACGACGAAGCGCAGGTCATGACCGGTCGCCTCGGGGAGGCGATGACTTCCCTGAGGGTCGAGACGCCACTCCAGTTCGTTGCGCTCGACGACGAGGGCACCGGGGATCGTCCCGTCCCGGTCGCGCAGGGCCGCGTAGCGGATGTCGACCAGCAGGGCTTCCCCGTCGCGGGCGGCCTCGTGGGCGGGGGCCGGCTCGATGCGTTCGTAGCCCGCGCGGACCCGCTCCAGCAGCTCGTCGATCACCGGGGCGTCGACGGCCCTCTCCGGTGCCCCGCTCACTGCCAGTCCGCCGGGCGCTCGACCTGCTCCAGGCGCAGTGTCGGGCCGGTGCGGCTGTACCGGCGCATCAGGGGGAGCGGCGGGTGGTAGGCGTGCACGGAGACCGCGTGGTGCTCCGGGGACTCGTTGAGCACCTCGTGCACGTGGTGGCGGCCGAAGGCGCAGCCCTGGCCTGCCGCCAGCCGGCGCTCCCGGTCCACGCCGTCGTTCAGCTCCAGCGTCTTCCAGCCGTCGGTGGGGAGCCGCACGGAGAGCGCGTTCTCCTTCAGCTCACCCGACGCGGTCATGAAGGCCCCGAGGGATTCCCCGTGGTCGTGCCAGCCGGTGCCCGTGCCGGGCGGCCAGCCGATCAGCCAGGCCTCGCTGCCTGCGGGACCGTCGAGCCGTACCCAGGTGCGGCCCTCCGGATCGAGCGGCAGTGAGGCGACCAGCTCGGCGTCGGCGGCGACGCGTCGTACGAAGTCGAGGAGTTCCGCCTGCGAGGGGTCGGCGGCAGGGATGGAGTCCGTACCCGGGGCAGTGGTCGGGCCGGGAGCCGCACCGGACGCGGAGACCGCGGGAGACGTGGAGAGAGCAGGGGAGAGCGCAGGGGAAGCAGACACGTGGCACCGTCCTGAAGAAAGGTTCGCGGAGCGCGCACGGCAGCAGCGGCAGGGAAACGGCGCGCGGCGCGTGGGGAGGGAAAACGCGAGTTCAGAAGGACGGGCGACACACGCAGCCCACATAGCGGAGGAGGTCCATATGGACCCTCCGCCACAGGCGCACACAGGTGTCGGTCACGGACCGGAGTACACCACGACGCCGCGCACGGGATCAACTCGTCGTCAACATGCGGACAGCCGCGGTCACTGCGGCAATGACGAGCCGGCGGGACGCCGCGCGCCGGGACACATCGGGACCGGGGCGGGACGACGTGCGCCGCGGCGCGACAGGACTTGACACCGGATCATCGCGCCGCAGCACCCGGCACAGGCCCCCGCCCTCCAGCTCCCGTGCGGGCGGACCACCAGTGCCCGGCGGGAGGCCGTGTGCCGGGGAGTGTCGGGACCGAGCCGGGACGCCGTGCGCCGGAGCGGCGACAGGATCCGACGCCGATCGTCCGCGCCGCCTCATCCGGCACAGGGCCCTCCCACCAGCTTCCGTGCGGGCGGACCACCAGTGCCCGGAACCTCAGCGCGAGCCCGCGCCGGTACCGGCGTTGGCTCCGGCCCTCGCTCCCGCCCCTGCCCCGGCATCCGCCCCTGCGGCCTCCGCCTCCGCCGAAGCCGGTCCGCCGACCGCCGTCTCGGCCGCCGTGTACAGGGACGCCGGACGGACCCCGCTCAGTGCCGTGACCAGGTGCCCGTCGGGGCGTACCAGCAGCACGGTGTGGGCCGCCGCCCCCGGATAGCTCTCCGCGACCAGAAGCTCGGCCGGGTGCGGC
This sequence comes from Streptomyces chlorus, assembly GCF_042655885.1. Classification (NCBI taxonomy): domain Bacteria; kingdom Bacillati; phylum Actinomycetota; class Actinomycetes; order Kitasatosporales; family Streptomycetaceae; genus Streptomyces; species Streptomyces chlorus. The sequence goes on along the minus strand of NZ_JBHSOA010000042.1, from coordinate 328,491 downwards.
AGCGCCGCCACCGCCGACGCGAGCCGGGGCATGATCCCGGCGGACACCCAGTGCCTGCGCTCCCACACCCCGGTGCCCGGCGCGATCAGCACCACCAGCAGTGCCCCCCGGCCGAGCCGGCCCCGCAGCCGGACGAAGGTGCCGTCCTCCGCCGTGACCCGTACATCGGTGACCGGTGCCCCGACCGGAGTGTCCACGGGGACCTCGCCCTCGAGAAGCGGAGGCGTGAGGGGTGAGTCGGTGTGCACGCCCGGCGCGCCCAGCACCCCCTGTCCCAGATGCCCCTCCACCAGGAGCGTGTCATGACCGCGAGCAGCGCCGGGGACGTAGCAACGCAGGCCTTTGCCGCCCCGTACCAGCGGCAACGCCTGGTCGGCGGCGCGCAGCCGGGCGGAGACGATCGCCCTGCGCTCCGTCTGGTAACTGTCGAGCAGCGCTTCGTGCGGACCGTGGTGCCAGGCCAGGGCCAGCTTCCAGGCCAGGTTGTCGGCGTCGCGGAGACCCTCGTCCAGCCCGTGCGTGCCCAGGGCGCCGAGCAGATGCGCGGCGTCCCCGGCGAGGAACACACGGCCGGACCGCCAGCGCCGGGCGAGCCGGTGGTGGACGGCGTGCACCCCGGTGTCGAGCAGTTCGTACGGCGGTGTCGGGCCGCCAGCCCAGCCGGCCAGGGTCTCCCGAACCCTGTCGAGGAGCAGCTCGGGGGTGACCAGTTCCTTGCCCGGCGGCATCAGCCAGTCCAGCCGCCACACGCCGTCCGGCAGCGGGCGCGCGCTGATCTCCCCGGCGAAGGGGCCGGAGGTGCGCCACGGTGGCATCCGGTGCAGCAACGCTTCTGAGGGCCAGGGCAGCTCTGTATGCAGCGCGGCCACGGCGTGACGTTCCACCGCCGTGCGGCCGGGGAAGCGGATGTCCTGGAGCTTGCGCACGGTGGAGCGGGGGCCGTCGCAGCCGACCAGATAGCTGCCGCGCCACCAGGTGCCGCCGGTGCCGCGGGTGTGCGCGGTGACGCCGGAGGGCTCCTGTTCGAGGGAGTCCAGACGGCTGTCCACGACGACCTTGACGAGCCGCTCGCCGACGAGAGCCGCGCGCAGGGCGCCGGTCAGGACGTGCTGGGCGATGTGCACGGGGCCGGGTTCGGTGTCGTCGAAGGCGATCTCATGTGTCACCTGCTTGCGCCGCATCGACCGCCATCCGGCCCATGGTGAACCGGCGGCGGCGAGCGGCATCCCGGTCAGCCGTTTGACGAGTTCCGTGGTGTCCTCGCGGAGTACGACGGAGCGCGCGGGACGCGGTTCGTCCTTGCCCAGCCCCTCGTCGAGGACCACGCACGGCACCTCCTGACGCGCCAGCGCCAGGGCGAGCGTGAGCCCGACGGGCCCCGCTCCGACGATGATCACCGGGTCCACGGCGCGACGCCCCCTGCTCGAAGTGACGTCCGAAGGGACGGGGAGGAACAGGAAGAGGCAGCAGGGTGCGCGATCACAGAACGTATGCAACCTATTGCCGGTGCTTGCGTCAAGTGACCGAAGGCCGGTGGCGATCATGAAGTCGGGCGGGGCTCGTCACACCACTTGACTGTTCATCACATGAGTCCGGTTCGCACCGTTCGTTCGCACCGGTGGTGCGGGCCGGCCCCTGGCATGACTGTGGCCCGCCGGGCAACGGCGGGCCACAGTCATGCCAGGGGCCGGCGCACAGGAGGGCGTGCGTCAGACAGTGCCGCCCGCGCCGGTCCCGTAGGTGCCACCGACCTCGGCCGCGTTCAGGTCGTCTACCTTGTCGGCGCCGAGCACCGCACCCGTGCTGCGCTTGCTGCGGCGCAGCCGCGCCTCGAGCCAGGAGGCGAAGGAGGTGATGAGGAAGTTCAGGACGATGAAGATGATCGCCACGACGATGAAGCTCTGGACGACGTTGGCGTAGTTGGCCGCGAGCGTGCCACGCGCGTTCAGCAGTTCGGTGAAGCCGAGCATCACGCCGCCCAGTGCGGTGTCCTTCACGATGACGACCAGCTGGGTCACGATCGCGGGGAGCATCACGGTGACGGCCTGCGGCAGCAGGATGCTGGACATCGTCTGGCCCTTGCGCAGGCCGATCGCCTGGGCCGCCTCCGTCTGCCCCTTGGGCAGGGCCAGGATGCCGGCCCGGACGACCTCGGCGAGGACCGACGCGTTGTAGAGCACCAGACCGGTGATGACCGCGTACATGGGCCGGTCCGAGGTGCTGACGTCCGTGGAGCGGGCGAAGAACTCGTTGGCGAACAGCATCAGCAGCAGCACCGGGATGGCCCGGAAGAACTCCACCACCGTGCCGGCCGAAGCCCGCACCCACCGGTGGTCGGACATCCGGGCGATGCCGAGGACCGCCCCCAGCGGCAGCGCCATGACCATGGCCAGTCCCGCGGCCTTGAGAGTGTCGACGAGGCCGGGCAGCAGATACGTCGTCCAGGCCTCGGACTCGGTGAACGGCTTCCACAGGGTCCATTCCAGCTGGCCCTTGTCGTCCATCGTCAGGTAGACCCACCACAGGACGAGGGCCATGAGGACGACGGACACGACCGAGAAGATGACATTGCGCCGCTTGGCCCGGGGGCCGGGGGCGTCGTACAGAACGGAGGTCACCGCTTCACCGCCAGTCGCTTGCTCAGCCAGCCGAGGAACAGGCCGGTGGGCAGGGTCAGTACCACGAATCCGAAGGCGAAGACCGCGCCGATGAGCAGCGTCTGTGCCTCGTTCTCGATCATTTCCTTCATCAGCAGAGCAGCCTCCGCCACACCGATCGCGGCCGCCACCGTCGTGTTCTTGGTCAGCGCGATCAGCACGTTCGCAAGCGGTCCGATCACCGCGCGGAACGCCTGCGGCAGCACGATCAGCCCGAGCACCTGCGAGAAGTTCAGACCGATGGCGCGGGCCGCCTCGGCCTGCCCGACGGGCACGGTGTTGATGCCGGAGCGCAGCGCCTCGCAGACGAAGGCCGCGGTGTAGGCGGACAGACCGAGCACCGCGAGGCGGAAGCCCTGGAGCGCGAAGTCGTCGGGCGCGCCCATGGTCATGCCGAAGATGTCGGCGAGACCGAGCGAGGTGAAGACGATGATGACCGTCAGGGGGATGTTCCGGACGATGTTCACATAAGCGGTGCCGAACCCTCGCAGCAGGGGGACGGGGCTGACTCGCATCGCCGCCAGCAGAGTGCCCCCGACCAGGGAGGCGATGCCCGAGAGCACGGTGAGCTTCACCGTCATCCAGAAGGCACCCAACAAGGTTGGATCGTTGTAGTCAGAAATGAAGTCGAACACGATCTCCCGCGCTTCCGGGTGTGTGGCGTACGTGGCGGACGCGGCGCGCCGCCGCCCTGATCGCGACGGACGGCGGCACGCCTTCAGAACCCCGCGTTACGGACGGCCCTGGGCTTACTTGACGAGGTCGCCGATCTTCGGGGCCGGCTCGTTCTTGTACTCGGCCGGGCCGAAGTTCGCCTCGACCGCCTTGTCCCAGGCCTTGTCGCCGACCATCTTCTCCAGCGCGTCATTGATCTTGTTCACGGTCTCGGTGTCGCCCTTCTTGACACCGATGCCGTAGTTCTCGTTGCTCAGCTTCAGACCGGCGAGCTTGAACTTGCCCTTGTACTGGTCCTGCGAGGCGTAGCCGGCGAGGATCGAGTCGTCGGTGGTCAGCGCGTCCACGGCACCGCTCTGCAGCGCGGCGACGCACTCCGAGTAGGTGCCGAGCTCCCTGAGCTGGGCCTTCGGAGCGAAGTCCTTCTTGACGTTCTGCGCCGAGGTCGACCCGGCCACGGAACAGAGCTTCTTGTCGTTGAGGTCCGTGGCGTCGGAGATGTCCGAGTCCGCCTTCACCAGCAGGTCCTGGTGGGCCAGCAGGTACGGGCCGGCGAAGTCGACCTTCTGGGCGCGCTCGTCGTTGATGGAGTAGGTCGCCGCGATGAACTTCACGTCACCGCGCGCGAGGGCGTTCTCGCGGTCGGCGCTCTTGGTCTCGATCCACTCGATCTGGTCGGCCTCGTAGCCGAGTTCCTTGGCGACGTAGGTCGCGACGTCCACGTCGAAGCCGGCGAAGGAGCCGTCCGGCGTCTTCAGGCCGAGACCGGGCTGGTCGTACTTGATACCGATCTTGATCTTGTCGCCGCCCCCGGAGCCGGAGGACGAGGCGTTGTCGCCGCTGTCGTCGCCGCCGCAGGCGGTGGCGGTCAGGGCGAGGGCGAGCACGGCGGCCGAGGCGGCGGTGACCTTGCGGAGCTTCATGGTGGACATCCTTTTGACTGGTGAGGTGATGCGGCCCGTGTGCGGGTGAGGTGATGCGGCCCCGGCCATCCGGTGACGTACGTCGTCCGAGCGCCAGGCGCAGGACGACGTCAGTGGTGAAGGATCTTCGACAGGAAGTCCTTGGCGCGGTCGCTGCGCGGGTTGCTGAAGAACTGGTCCGGCGTTGCCTCTTCGACAATGCGGCCGTCCGCCATGAACACCACGCGGTTGGCGGCAGAACGGGCGAAGCCCATCTCGTGGGTCACGACGATCATGGTCATGCCGTCGCGGGCGAGCTGCTGCATGACCTCCAGGACCTCGTTGATCATCTCCGGGTCGAGCGCCGACGTCGGCTCGTCGAAGAGCATGACCTTGGGCTCCATCGCCAGGGCCCGCGCGATGGCGACACGCTGCTGCTGGCCGCCGGAGAGCTGCGCGGGGTACTTCTCGGCCTGCGCGCCCACGCCGACCCGATCGAGCAGGGCGCGGGCCCGCTCCTCGGCGGCCTTCTTGTCCTTCTTGCGAACCTTGACCTGGCCCAGCGTCACGTTCTCGAGCACGGTCTTGTGCGCGAAGAGGTTGAAGGACTGGAAGACCATGCCCACGTCGGCCCGCAGCCGGGCGAGCTCCTTGCCCTCGTGCGGCAGGGGCTTGCCGTCGATCGCGATCGACCCGTCGTCGATCGTCTCCAGACGGTTGATGGCGCGGCACAGGGTGGACTTCCCGGACCCGGAGGGCCCGATGACGACGACGACTTCGCCGCGGGCGATCGTCAGGTCGATGTCCTGGAGTACGTGCAACGCGCCGAAATGCTTGTTGACGCTCTTCAGGACGACCAGATCGCCGGTCGCGGCCACATCTTCCTCGGCCACCGATACTTCGGTCATCGCTCTCTGGCTCCGTCCTCCTCGATTTGGGAGGACAGTAGTAACCCTTCAGTCCCGCGTCATCACATCTGAGGGGAATCTGAGCATCACGATCCGATAGCAATCGGACACGTGTCGTAGTACTTGTGAGCAGGGCTCATTTCGTCCGGGTAACGGTACCGAAGAGCAACCGGAACCCTCTTGACGCCATCCTCGTTCATCGGCGTCACTGCAAGGTGCGCACGCGTGTGCACACGTTTTTCTCCACGCTTTTCTACACACTCGGGTCGTACGGCCGATGAACCGAAGGGGGACCGGATGAGACTGCTTCTCGTCGAGGACGACAACCACGTCGCCGCCGCCCTGTCGGCCGTCCTGGCGCGACACGGCTTCGACGTCACCCACGCGCGCAACGGTGAGGAGGCTCTCCAGGCGCTCGTCCCCGACGCCGACGGCTTCGGTGTCGTCCTCCTCGACCTGGGCCTGCCCGACCAGGACGGCTACGAGGTGTGCGGCAAGATCCGCAAACGCACCGGCACCCCGGTCATCATGGTCACCGCCCGCGCCGACGTGCGCTCCCGCATCCACGGCCTGAACCTCGGCGCCGACGACTACGTGGTCAAGCCCTACGACACGGGCGAACTGCTCGCCCGGATCCACGCCGTCAGTCGGCGCACCGTCCAGGAGGGCGCCCCCAGCGGCGGCGAGACCGAGCTGCTGCTCGGCTCCGTGCGCATCGAACTGCCGACCCGGCAGGTCAGCGTGAACGGTGCGGTCGTCCCACTGACCCGCAAGGAGTTCGATCTGCTGGCCCTGCTCGCCCAGCGCCCCGGGGTCGTCTTCCGCCGCGAGCAGATCATCAGCGAGGTGTGGCGCACCAGTTGGGAGGGGACCGGGCGCACCCTGGAGGTGCACGTCGCCTCCCTGCGCGCGAAGCTGCGCATGCCGGCCCTCATCGAGACCGTGCGCGGAGTCGGCTACCGGCTCGTAGAGCCCGCGGCCTAGGGCGGGCCGGTCCGGGTGCACACACGTCTGCTGCCGCTGCTCATCGTCCTGATGGCGGCCGTCCTGCTCGCCCTCGGCGTCCCGCTCGCGGTCAGCCTGGCGCGCGCGCAGCAGCAGCAGGTCATTGTCGACCGGATCGACGACACGGCGCGCTTCGCGGCCCTCGCCCAGTTCGTCACCGAACCCGCGGGCTTCGGCACCGGAGACGTCAACGAGCGCCGGGAGACCCTCAGCAGCGAACTCCACAGTTACTACGAGGTGTACGGCATCCGGGCCGGCGTCTTCCACCGCAACGACGTCCCGATGGCACACGCGCTGGACGACTGGTTCCTGCCCAGCACGGGTGAGGTGCGCGGCGCCTTCCAGGAGGCGCTGCTCAGCCGCCGCAGCCACGACCCCGAGCAGGTGTGGCCCTGGGAGCGGCGCAGTCTCGTGGTGGCCTCGCCGGTCATCCGGGACGGTGACGTCGTCGCCGTCGTCGTCACCGATTCGCCCACCGGGCCCATGCGGTCCCGCATCCTGCGGGGCTGGCTGCTCATCGCGGCGGGCGAGGCGGCCGCGATGCTGCTGGCCGTCGGCGCGGCCCTCCGGCTGGCCGGCTGGGTGCTCAAGCCCGTACGGGTCCTGGACGCCACCACGCACGACATCGCCACCGGGCGGCTGAAGTCCAGGGTCGCGGTGGCCGGCGGACCGCCGGAACTGCGCAGGCTCGCCCGGTCGTTCAACGAGATGGCGGACAACGTCGAGAGCGTGCTGGAGCAGCAGCGCGCCTTCGTCGCCGATGCCTCCCACCAGCTGCGCAACCCGCTCTCGGCACTGCTCCTGCGCATCGAACTGCTCGCCCTGGAACTGCCCGAGGGCAACGAGGAGATCGCCTCGGTCCAGGGCGAGGGCAGGCGTTTCGCACAGGTCCTGGACGACCTGCTCGATCTGGCGTTGGCCGAGCACAGCGAGGCCCAGCTCCAGATCACCGACATCGGCGCTCTGGCCGCCGAACGCGTGGCGGCGTGGTCGCCCACCGCCGAGGCCAAGGGCGTCCTGCTGACCGGGGACTGCCCGCCGACCACGGCGTGGGCGGACCCGGTAGCCCTCTCCAGTGCACTGGACGCGGTCATCGACAACGCGGTGAAGTTCACGCCCGAGGACCGGACCGTCGAGGTGGCCGTCGCCTCCAACGGCGACACCTCCACCGTCGTCGTCACCGACAACGGCCCCGGTCTGACCGACGAGGAGCTGGCCCGCGTCGGCGACCGCTTCTGGCGCAGTTCACGGCACCAGAACATCAAGGGCTCCGGCCTCGGTCTGTCCATCTCCCGCGCCCTGCTCACGGCGGGCGGCGGCTCGATCGCGTACGCCCGGCACGAGCCGCACGGGCTGACGGTGAGGGTGACGGTGCCGAGGAGCGCCCCCACGGGCGAGACAACGGTTCAGGGCTTGACGGACCGGTAGTACCGGCGCGCGCCGTCGTGCAGCCGGAGCGGGTCGGTGTAGATCGCGGTGCGTACGTCGACGAGCTGGGCGGAGTGGACGTGTGCCCCGATGCCGTCCCGGCTCTTGAGCACGATCCGGGTCAGCCACTCGGTGAGCCGGGGGTCCGTGTCCGCCCGGGTGATCAGCAGATTGGACACGGCCATCGTCGGGACGGGCGAGCCGTGCTGGCTGCCGGGGTAGGCCGACTCCGGCATGTTGGTGGCACGGTAGTAGCGCGTGGCGCCGTCCTGTTTGTGCAACTGGGCGACCAGGTCGGCCGTGATCGGCACGAACCGGAGGCCGGCGTCCTCGGACAGTGTGCGCAGGCCGTCGGTGGGCAGCCCGCCCGACCAGAAGAACGCGTCCAGCCCCTGCCCGAGCCGCCCGGGGCCGGTGTCGATGCCGTCCGCGAAGGGCCTGATGTCCTTCTCCGGGTCGATGCCGGCCGTCCTGAGCACCCGGTTGGCGATGAGCCGGACACCCGACTTGGGCGGCCCTATGGCGACCCTCTTGCCCCGCAGATCGGCGACGGAGCGGATGCCGGAGCCGGGCGGGACCACGAGCTGCACATAGTCGTCGTAGAGACGGGCGACCCCGCGCAGCCCGTCGGCCCCCCGCGCACCGCTCAGCTTGTACGTCTGCACCGCATCGGCGGCGGCGATCGCGAAGTCCACCTGCCCGGTCGCCACGCGCCGCACGTTCTCCTGCGAACCGTCGCTCGTCAGCAGCCGCACTTCGAGATCGGGCATGTGTTTACTCAGCGATGTGCGCAGAAGCTCCCCGTACTTCTGGTAGACCCCCGCGCGTGTGCCCGTGCTCAGCGTGACCGTCCCGCGCGGCGGATCCTCGCTCCAGGGCGCCAGCCACCACAGCAGCAGCCCGAGCGCCACGAGGCCGGCGACCGCGCCCCGCAGGACCCGGCGCCTGCCGATACGGGACAGCGCGATGGACATGTGCGCGATCCTGCCAGCCCGTGCGCCCCTCTGACCAGGCCGGGAGAGTTTCGGGAGGCGGCCGTTACCGTCATGGCATGAGTGCTTCGCCCGCCGACCTGGTCCGTGAGTTCCACCGTGCCTTCGGGCTGGACGCGCGCGAGACACCGACCGAGGTCCCACCGGAACTCGCCGCCCACCGCGGCGCCCTGCTCGCCGAGGAGGCCGCAGAGGTCGCGGAGGTCGCGGTGCACGGCCCCCTCGACCGGCTCGCGCACGAACTCGCCGACGTCGTCTACGTCGCCTACGGCACGGCGCTCGTCCACGGCATCGACCTCGACGCGGTGATCTCCGAGATCCACCGCGCCAACATGAGCAAGCGCGGCCCCGACGGCACGATCGTCCGCCGGTCCGACGGCAAGGTCCTCAAGGGGGACCACTACGAGGCGCCCGACGTGTCCGAGGTGCTGCGCCGGCAGGGGTGGGCGCCGGGCGCGGAGCCCCGGGCGGAGGCCTGAGCGGAGCCCCGGGCGCGGGCCCGAGCCCGATCCCGAACGGAGTCCCGGGGGTGCCGTGGCGACCGCCTACCCTGTAGGGCATGAGCAGCATCGACCGGAGCCAGTCAGTGGGCGGCACGCGCACCTATGAAGTACGCACCTACGGGTGCCAGATGAACGTCCACGACTCCGAGCGATTGTCCGGGCTGCTGGAGGACGCGGGCTACGTCCGCGCTCCCGAGGGCGCCGACGGCGACGCCGACGTCGTCGTCTTCAACACCTGCGCCGTGCGCGAGAACGCCGACAACAAGCTCTACGGCAACCTCGGCCACCTCGCCCCCAGGAAGGCGCAGCGCCCCGGCATGCAGATCGCGGTCGGCGGCTGCCTCGCGCAGAAGGACCGCGACACCATCGTGAAGCGGGCCCCCTGGGTGGACGTCGTCTTCGGCACGCACAACATCGGCAAGCTGCCGGTCCTGCTGGAGCGCGCCCGCGTCCAGGAGGAGGCCCAGGTCGAGATCGCCGAGTCGCTGGAGGCCTTCCCGTCCACGCTGCCGACCCGCCGCGAGAGCGCCTACGCGGCCTGGGTGTCCATCTCCGTCGGCTGCAACAACACCTGCACCTTCTGCATCGTCCCCGCGCTGCGCGGCAAGGAGAAGGACCGGCGCCCCGGGGACATTCTCGCCGAGATCGAGGCGCTGGTCGCCGAGGGTGTCTCGGAGATCACCCTGCTCGGCCAGAACGTCAACGCGTACGGCTCCGACATCGGTGACCGGGAGGCGTTCAGCAAGCTGCTGCGGGCCTGCGGGAGGATCGAGGGCCTGGAGCGCGTCCGCTTCACCTCCCCACACCCGCGCGACTTCACCGACGACGTCATCGCCGCCATGGCCGAGACGTCCAACGTGATGCCGCAGCTCCACATGCCGCTCCAGTCCGGCTCGGACACGGTCCTCAAGGCGATGCGCCGCTCGTACCGGCAGGAGCGCTACCTCGGCATCATCGAGAAGGTCCGCGCCGCCATCCCGCACGCGGCGATCAGCACCGACATCATCGTGGGCTTCCCGGGCGAGACCGAGGAGGACTTCGAGCAGACCCTGCAGGTGGTGCGCGAGGCCCGCTTCGCCCAGGCCTTCACCTTCCAGTACTCCAAGCGGCCGGGAACCCCGGCCGCCGAGATGGATGGCCAGATTCCCAAGAAGGTCGTCCAGGAGCGCTACGAACGGCTCGTCGCCCTCCAGGAGGAGATCTCCTGGGAGGAGAACAAGAAGCAGGTCGGCCGCACCCTGGAACTGATGGTGGCCGAGGGTGAGGGCCGCAAGGACGGCGCCACCCACCGTCTCTCCGGCCGTGCCCCGGACAGCCGCCTGGTGCACTTCACCAAGCCGGAGCAGGAGGTCCGTCCCGGCGACGTCGTCACCGTCGGGATCACCTACGCGGCCCCCCACCACCTCCTTGCCGAGGGCCCCACCCTGGACGTGCGCCGCACCCGCGCGGGCGACGCCTGGGAGAAGCGGAACGCCGCCGGTGCCGCCGAGCCGGCGGGTGTCATGCTCGGTCTGCCCAAGGTGGGTGTGCCCGAGCCGCTGCCGGCGGTCACCGGGGGTTGCGCCATCGACTGACCGGACCGCGACGGGGGCGGACGCATGGCTCATTGGGTCGTTGTGGAGGAGCTGAACGACACACTCCGGCCGCCCGCACGGTTCCGAAGGCACGCGGGATGAGGCGCGCCGCAGGCTGTACGAGACGGCGTGCACGCGCAGGTTCGGCGGGGGCCTGCCGCAACAGCGTCGCGAGGTGTACCGCGTGGGCGACGACACGTACTTCGTGGAGATCAAGGGCAAACCGGGCACCTGCCACCTGCGGCCCTGCCTCGCGGAGCGCGTCTGGAGCACGCGCGCCCCGTGAGACGGGGACGCCGTTTCGGGCCGCAGCAGTAGGCTGCTGATCATGCTTGTCGCCGCCGCAGTCTGCCCGTGCCCGCCGCTGCTCGTGCCCGAGGTCGCCGCAGGTGCCGCCCCCGAGCTGGACACCGCGCGGGCCGCGTGCACGGACGCGGTCGGCGTGCTCGCTGCCGCCCGGCCCGACCTGCTGGTGGTCGTCGGTCCGGTGCGCGGCGACGTGGGGCCCGAGCGCTATCCGGAGGGCAGCACAGGGTCCTTCCACGGCTTCGGTGTCGGTCTCGACGTACGGCTCGGAGCGGACCGGGACACGACGACCGGCCGGGCACTGCCCGGTGCGCTCGCGGTGGGCGCCTGGCTGCTGGAGCGGACCGGATGGGCGGACGCACCCGTCGAGGGACTCGGCGTGGGGGAGTCCCTCGCGGCCGAGCGCTGCGCCGAACAGGGACGGGACATCGCCACCAGGACGGAGCGGGTCGCGCTGCTGGTGATGGGCGACGGCAGCGCCTGCCGCACGCTCAAGGCGCCGGGCTACCTCGACGAGCGGGCGACGCCCTTCGACGCGGAGGCCGCGCGGGCGCTGGGAGCGGCCGACACGGCGGCCCTGCAGGCGCTGGACAGTGGCCTGGCGCGCGAACTCAAGGCGTCCGGCCGGGCACCCTGGCAGGTCCTGGCGGGGGCGGCCGAAGCCGGGGGGACCGCTCTGCGGGGCACGCTGCTGTACGAGGACGCTCCGTACGGGGTGGGCTACATGGTGGCCACCTGGTCGTAGGAGACGGCTCCGCGCGATGCCCGCCCGGCACGTCGGACGGCCCGGCACGACCGAAGGCCGGGAGCGCCGTGCGCGTTCCCGGCCTTATGCCGATCCAGTGCCCAGCGCTCAGTGAGCGGGTGGCGGCCCCGCCGGGGGAGTGGTGCCACCCGCGTCCGGACCGGGTTCGTTCTTGTGGGCGAGCCGGTCCATGGCGTCCTTGGCCTTGCCGGTGCCTTTCTGGATCCTGTCGCTGTACTTGCCCTTGGTCCGCTCGTCAGCGGTCTTCGCGGCCTTGTCCAGCCCGTGCTGGATCTTGCCCCCGTGCTGCTGCGCGAGGTCCGCGACCTTGTCCTTGGCAGGCCCCAGCCTGGCCTTCATGTTGTCCAGGAGACCCATGGTCCACCTTCCCTCGCGGTGCGGTTCGCATGTACTCATGTACAAAAACGCCTATATCCACTCCATATGGTACTCGCGTGGACGCGGTCCCGCCCTGCCGCACGGTCCTTCCGTGGCCGAAACCCGGCCACGGGCGCAGCCCCGCGCCCGTCGCGTCACGCAACTCGATGGAGGGCCGGCTGTGAGGTTTGCGAGACTGGACCGGTGAGCAGCGCACCCCCCACCCCCCGGGTCATCGCCGTCGTCGGCCCCACCGCAGCCGGAAAGTCCGATCTGGGCGTTTTCCTGGCCCGAGAGCTTGGCGGTGAAGTCGTCAACGCCGACTCCATGCAGCTCTACCGGGGGATGGACATCGGAACCGCCAAACTGACGCCCGAGGAGCGCGGGGGAGTCCCGCACCATCTCCTGGACATCTGGGACGTGACCGCCACCGCGTCCGTCGCCGAGTACCAGCGCCTTGCCCGGGAGCGGATCGACGCACTGCTCGCCGCCGGGCGCTGGCCCGTCCTGGTCGGGGGCTCCGGCCTCTACGTCCGCGGGGCCGTCGACCATCTCGAGTTCCCGGGCACCGACCCCGCCGTACGGTCGCGCCTGGAGGACGAGCTCACGCTGCGCGGATCCGGCGCGCTGCACGCCCGTCTCGCCGCCGCCGACCCCGAGGCCGCGCGGGCCATCCTGCCGAGCAACGGCCGCCGTATCGTCCGGGCGCTCGAAGTGATCGAGATCACCGGCCTGCCCTTCACCGCCAACCTTCCCGGCCACGACTCGGTCTACGACACCCTCCAGATCGGTGTCGACGTCGCCCGCCCCGAGCTGGACGAGAGGATCACCGGCCGGGTCGACCGGATGTGGGACGCGGGTCTCGTGGACGAAGTGCGCGCACTGGAGGCGCAGGGGTTGAGCGAGGGGCGTACGGCCTCGCGCGCGCTCGGCTACCAGCAGGTGCTCGCCGCGCTTGCCGGAGAGTGCACCCTGGAGGACGCGCGGTCCGAGACCGTCCGTGCCACCAAGCGCTTCGCGCGCCGTCAGGATTCATGGTTCAGGCGCGACCCGCGGGTGCATTGGTTGAGTGGGGCCGCGGCGGATCTGACGGAACTTCCGCAGCTCGCGCTGTCGTTGGTCGAACGACCGGTTACAGCCTGATCACGTCATGGCATCGGGACGCCCAGGCCGTCATCCGGGCCTCTGGCGCCGTGCCATCATCGAGCTTCGATCGACCAAGTGGAGTCCAAGTTGGGAGGGCGCGTGGCGATGGAGGCCGGCCCTCGCGACACCGCACATGGCACCGAACACCTCACCCCCGAGCGGGGTGTACCGGAGCAGAACCCTGACCGTCTCAGCCCCGACGGGCCGGACGAGACGCAGGGCGGAGTGACCGACGACGGCCCCGATCCGGACGAGATGTTCGCGGGTGGCGACGAGGTCGAGGTCGAGCTGCGTCCGCAGGGCCGGCTGCGCCTCTGGCAGCTCGCACCCATCGTCGGCCTGGCCGCGGTCGGCTCCCTGATGTTCGCGTTCCCGCTCGCCTTCGACTTCGGCGACAGCGGCGCCGTGATCGCCATGCTGGGCCTGCTGATCTGCTCCTGCGCGGCCGGCTGGGGCATGATGGCCGCCCGCAGGGTGGGTTACACCTGGCCCGGCCTGCCGGCCCGGAGCTCCGGTCGCAGACCCGACTGGCGGATCGTGATCGCCTACGCCGTACTGGTCGCAGTGGTGGTGGCCCTGGCCGTCTGGCGGGTCGCCCGCCTCCGCTGACGCCCGCCTCCCCCTCGCCGGCCCTGTGCGCTGCGAGGGCAGGGACGCGGGGTCGTGGGCACCCCGTACGATCGAGGGATGAGCACGCGGATCGCCTTCCTCAAGGGGCACGGCACCGAGAACGACTTCGTGATCGTTCCGGACCCCGAGAACGCCATCGACCTGCCCCCCGCCTCCGTCGCGGCCCTCTGCGACCGCCGCGCGGGCATCGGTGGCGACGGGCTGCTGCACGTGGTGCGGTCCGCCGCGCACCCCGAGGCGCGGCACCTGGCGGCCGAGGCCGAGTGGTTCATGGACTACCGCAACGGCGACGGCTCGATCGCCGAGATGTGTGGCAACGGAGTGCGTGTGTTCGCGCGCTACCTCCAGCGTGCGGGACATGTGGCCGAGGGAGACATCGCGGTCGCCACGCGCGGGGGTGTGAAGGCGGTGCACATCGCCAAGACCGTGTCCGACAGCGGCTCCGCCGCGGGTGACATCACCGTCGGCATGGGCCGGGCGCTGCTGCCCGGCGACGGCGTCACCGTGAGCGTCGGCGGGCGCAGCTGGCCCGCGCGGAACGTGAACATGGGCAACCCGCACGCCGTGGCCTTCGTGGACGACCTCGACCATGCCGGCGACCTGTTCACCGCACCCCCGTTCAGCCCCGCCTCGGTCTATCCGGACGGCGTCAACGTGGAGTTCGTGGCCGACCGCGGCCCGCGGCACGTGGCGCTGCGCGTCCACGAGCGGGGGGCCGGTGAGACCCGCTCGTGCGGCACGGGCGCCTGCGCGGTCGCCGTGGCCACGGCCCGCCGGGACGGCGTCGACCCGCGAGTCACCGGAACCCCGGCGACGTACACGGTGGATGTGCCCGGCGGCACTCTGGTGATCACCGAACGACCCGACGGGGAAATCGAGATGACCGGACCCGCGGTGATCGTCGCCGAGGGCATGATCGAGAGCGAGTGGCTGGAGAACCTGCCCCGCTGAGCCCGGTACCGGCTTGGTATCCAAGAGCAGCGCGTGCCGGCCGATCGCATCCGCGGGGTGCGGGGCCCGGTTCGGCTTCGAGAGCATGGCACGCCGCTGGTCCCATGGCGTGAAATCGCCGCTGTGACGGTCTTCGCTCGAAGGAGTGATCCGTTTCACGCTCGGAGGGAGGCGGTCGGTCGCACGTGCTGGGCTCGGTAGCATCAAGCACCGGCCCGGACGGGGGACGAGCACCGTCTCCTGAGCCCGAGTCCGCCCTGGGCATGCGTCCGCCGGTCAACGCCGCCGGAGGTGCCCATGAATGCGGAGGCCGCGAAACCTGCGACCCCAGGTCCTGTGACATCAGGGTCTGCGACATCAGGTCATGTCACGCCCACAGGGACACGGAGGAAGGCACGCTCCCGGCTCGACCTGCGTCGGCTGGGCCGCGCCGCGCTCCTCGGCCCCGCCTCCCGCGACCGGCTCCCCGACGCCATCGGCCATGTGGCCGACGCCCACCGCGCCCACCATCCCGACGCCGATCTCGACCCCCTGCGCCGCGCCTATCTCCTCGCCGAGTCCTCGCACCGGGGGCAGATGCGCAAGAGCGGCGAGCCGTACATCACCCACCCGCTCGCCGTGACCCTCATCCTCGCCGAACTCGGCGCCGAGACCACGACCTTGACGGCCTCCTTGCTCCACGACACCGTCGAGGACACGGAGGTCACGCTCGATCAGGTCCGCGAGCAGTTCGGCGAGGAGGTGTGCTATCTCGTCGACGGCGTCACCAAGCTCGAGAAGGTCGACTACGGTGCCGCGGCCGAGCCCGAGACCTTCCGCAAGATGCTGGTCGCCACCGGCAACGACGTCCGCGTGATGTCGATCAAACTCGCCGACCGGCTGCACAACATGCGCACCCTCGGGGTGATGCGCCCCGAGAAGCAGGAACGCATCGCCAAGGTGACCCGGGACGTCCTCATCCCGCTCGCCGAACGGCTCGGCGTCCAGGCGCTCAAGACGGAACTCGAAGACCTGGTCTTCGCGATCCTGCATCCCGAGGAGAACAAGCACACGCGCGAGCTGATCCTCCGCAACGCCTCCCGCGCGGACGACCCTCTTGCCGAGGTCGCCGACGAGGTGCGCAAGGTGCTGCGCGAGGCGGACCTCGCCGCCGAGGTCCTCATCCGCCCCCGGCACTTCGTCTCCGTGCACCGCGTGTCCCGCAAACGCGGCCGGCTGCGCGGCGCCGACTTCGGCCGGCTGCTGGTGCTGGTGAACGAGGACGCCGACTGCTACGGCGTCCTGGGCGAGCTGCACACCTGCATGACACCCGTCGTCTCGGAGTTCAAGGACTTCATCGCGGTACCCAAGTTCAACCTGTACCAGTCGCTGCACACCGCCGTCGCGCGCGACGACGGCCAAGTCGTCGAAGTCCTCATCCGTACGCACCTGATGCACAAGGTTGCCGAGGCCGGTGTCGTCGCCCTCGGCAACCCCTATGCCGCCCCGGGGGAGGAGCAGTCGACGAGCGACGGCGAACGCGTCGACCCGACCCGGCCCGGCTGGCTCTCCCGGCTCCTGGAGTGGCAGCGCGGCGCGCCCGACCCCGACACCTTCTGGTCCACGCTGCGCGAGGACCTCGCCCAGGACCGCGAGATCACCGTGTTCCGCCCGGACGGCGGCACGATCGGCCTGCCCGACGGGGCGACCTGTGTGGACGCCGCATACGCGCAGTACGGCGAGGACGCGCACGCGTGCATCGGCGCCCGCGTCAACGGCCGCCTGGCGACGCTGCGCACCGTGCTGAAGGACGGGGACACCGTCCAGCTCCTGATGGGCCAGGACCCCGCCTCCGAGCCCTCCAGGGAGTGGCTGGAGCACGCCCATACCCCGGCCGCCCGGATCGCCATTCAGCGATGGCTGACCGCCCACCCCGCGCACCCCGTCGATCCCGCCGATCAGCCCGAGGGCGACCGGGCCGGGTCCGAGGAAGCCCAGGCGGCCACGCGTCCCGCCGTGGGCGGGTCCGCCGCCGCACCGGCTTCCGGGGCGGTGTCCGGCTCCCCCGGCGGTGCCCAGGTCCTGGCCGACCGGCCCGGCGCGACGGTACGGCTCGCCGGCTGCTGTACGCCCGTACCGCCCGACGAGGTGACCGGATTCGCCGTGCGCGGGGGAGCGGTCGCCGTGCACCGGGCCGAGTGCGCTGTCGTGGCGCGCATGAAAAGCGCGGGGCGTGCGGAGGTGGGCGTGCGCTGGGGGGAGGGCGCCGAGTGCAGGGTCACCCTGGTCGCCGAATCGTTCGTCCGCCCCCATCTGCTCGCCGACCTCACCGAGGCCATGGCCGTCGAAGGCGCCGAGATCGTCTCCGCGACCGTCGAACCCCCGACCCATCAGCAGGTGCGGCACACCTACACCGTGCAGTTGCCGGACGCCGCCCACCTGCCCGTCCTCATGCGCGCGATGCGCAAGGTGGCGGGTGTGTACGACGTGAGCCGGGCCAAGCCGCAGACCCAGAGCACCTGACAGCGGCGCGCGCGGGACGCCACCCGGGTGGAGACCTCGTCGGGCACCCGCTCGGCCATCGGCCCACCCGATCGGGTGGGGCGGGAGCGCGCCGCCGTCACCGCGCACGCCCGCGCTGATAGCCGTGGGCCCATGCTGCGCACTCCCCACGGCCCGACCGCCCCCGAACCGGCCTCCGAACGTCCCGCCACGCACGGCCCGGCCACCGGCCCTCCGGCCCCCGCCCACCAGGCCGCTCCCGTGCCGGTCGTCCCCGTGCCGGCCGCCCGCACGCCGATCTCCTGGGGCCGCCGTCGGCGGACGTCCGCGGCGCTGCTCGCGTCGGCCGTCTCCGTCTGCCTCCTCGCCGCGAGCGCCCCCGCCACGCCGCTGGGCATCGGCGACCGTCTCTTCCCGCACTTGGGCAACCCCGGGTACGACGTGGCGTCGTACCACCTCTCCTTCAGCTACCCCGGCACCAACGACACACCGCTGCAGGCCACCACGAGGATCGACGCCCGGACGACCACGGACCTGGACCGGATCAACCTCGACTTCGCCCACGGCACGGTCCACTCGGTCGAGGTCGACGGCGCCCCCGCCACCTTCACCACCGTCGGTGAGGACCTCGTGATCACACCCGTGGGCGGCCTGGACGCCGGCGAACGGACCCGTATCACCGTGCGCCACACCAGCGATCCGGTGGCCGCCGACGGCCGCGACGGCGGCTGGGTGCGCACCGCGGACGGTCTCGCCATGGCCAACCAGGCCGACGCCGCGCACCTGGTCTTCCCGTGCAACGACCACCCGTCCGACAAGGCCTTCTTCACCTTCCGCATCACCGCCCCCGACGGTCACACGGCCGTGGCCAACGGCCTGCCGATCCATGTCGTCCGCACGCGCGCGGCGACGACCTGGACGTACCGCACCCGGCACCCCATGGCCACCGAACTCGCCCAGGTGTCCATCGGCCGTTCCACGGTCCTGCACCGCACCGGCCCGCAGGGGCTGCCGCTGCGCGACGTCGTCCCCACGGCCCACCGCGAACAGCTCGAGCCGTGGCTGGCGAAGACCCCGGACCAGATCGCCTGGATGGAGGACAGGGTCGGCCGCTACCCCTTCGAGACGTACGGCCTGCTCATGGCCGACGTCTCCACCGGCTTCGAACTCGAGACCCAGACGCTGTCCCTCTTCGAACGGGAACTCTTCACGGATCCGGCCTACCCCGCGTGGTACATCGAGTCGATCATGGTGCATGAGCTCGCCCACCAGTGGTTCGGCAACAGCGTCAGCCCCAGCACCTGGTCCGACCTGTGGCTCAACGAGGGCCACGCCACCTGGTACGAGGCGCTGTACGCGCAGGAGAAGGCCGGCCGGTCCCTGGAAGCCCGGATGGAGGCCGCCTACACGGCCTCCGACCGCTGGCGCGCGGCGGGCGGACCACCCGCCGCTCCCGAGGTCCCGCAGCCCGGCCAGAAGATCAGCATCTTCCGGCCGATCGTCTACGACGGTGCCGCGCTCGTGCTGTACGCCCTCCGTGAGGAGATCGGCCGCACCGCGTTCGACCGCCTGGAACGGCGCTGGGTGACCCAGCACCGGGACGGCACGGCCGCCACCGCCAACTTCGTCCGGCTCGCCTCCGACACCGCGGGACGCGACCTGACCGGATTCCTGAACGCCTGGCTCTACGACGTGAAGACCCCGCCGATGCCCGGCCGTCCGGGCTGGAAGTCCACGACGCAGGCACCGGACAAGTCCACGGCCTACAGGTTCACGGCCCACAGGCCCACGGCCCCCGCGTCCGCATCACAGCCCACGGGACATTCCGGCCCGGCCGTGCATCGACCGGGCGTGAGCCGGGAACAAACACGGTGACGAGACGTGCCGTGCCGTGCCACCATCGTCAGAACGCCGCCGCACGGGTCACGGGAATCTCCCGGGAGACTCGTGCGTTGTGAAAGGTGACGGATGTATCCCGTCACCCCTGCGATCTCCCATCGACGTATCGACGTAAGGACCCAATGACCTCCTCTTCTTCCCCTTCCCAGGACACCAAGCGCTTTGCGCGGACCTACCCCGAGGGCCTCCGGGCCGATGCCCTGATGGAAGCGGACGTCGCCTGGAGCCTCGAGATCGACGGAGAGCGGGACGGCGATCAGCTCGACCGCTCCGAGCGCGCGGCCCTGCGCCGCGTCGCCGGCCTCTCCACCGAACTCGAGGACGTCACCGAGGTCGAGTACCGGCAGCTCCGCCTGGAGCGCGTCGTACTCGTCGGCGTGTGGACATCGGGAACCGTGCAGGACGCGGAGAACTCCCTCGCGGAACTCGCCGCCCTGGCGGAGACGGCGGGCGCCCTCGTGCTCGACGGCGTGACCCAGCGCCGCGACAAGCCCGACGCGGCGACCTACATCGGCTCCGGCAAGGCCCAGGAGCTGCGTGACATCGTGCTCGACACGGGCGCGGACACGGTCGTCTGCGACGGTGAGCTGAGCCCCGGCCAGCTGATCCATCTCGAGGACGTCGTCAAGGTCAAGGTCATCGACCGTACGGCCCTGATCCTTGACATCTTCGCCCAGCACGCCAAGTCCCGGGAGGGCAAGGCACAGGTCGCGCTCGCGCAGATGCAGTACATGCTGCCGAGGCTGCGCGGCTGGGGCCAGTCGCTGTCCCGGCAGATGGGCGGCGGCTCGGGCGGCGGACTCGCCACCCGCGGCCCCGGTGAGACCAAGATCGAGACCGACCGGCGCCGGATCCGCGAGAAGATGGCGAAAATGCGCCGGGAGATCGCGGAGATGAAGACCGGCCGCGATATCAAGCGCCAGGAGCGCAGGCGCCACAAGGTGCCGTCCGTCGCCATCGCGGGCTACACCAACGCCGGCAAGTCCTCGCTGCTCAATCGCCTCACGGGCGCGGGCGTACTGGTTGAGAACGCCCTGTTCGCGACCCTCGACCCGACCGTGCGCCGGGCCGAGACGCCGGGCGGACGGCTGTACACGCTGACCGACACCGTCGGCTTTGTCCGGCACCTGCCGCACCACCTCGTCGAGGCGTTCCGCTCCACGATGGAGGAGGTCGGCGACGCCGATCTGATCCTGCACGTGGTGGACGGTTCGCATCCCGCCCCGGAGGAGCAGCTGGCCGCCGTGCGTGAGGTGATCAGGGACGTCGGCGCCACTGGCGTACCCGAGATCGTCGTGATCAACAAGGCCGACGCCGCCGACCCGCTGACGCTCCAGCGGCTGCTGCGGGAGGAGAAGCGCTCCATCGCGGTCTCCGCCCGAACCGGCCAGGGCATCGACGAACTGCTCGCCCTCCTCGACAACGATCTGCCCCGTCCGGCCGTGGAGATCGAGGCGCTCGTGCCGTACACGCACGGCAAGCTGGTCGCCCGCGCCCACGACGAGGGCGAGGTGATCTCCGAGGAGCACACCCCGGAGGGCACCCTGCTCAAGGTGCGGGTGCACGAGGAACTGGCGGCGGAGTTCACGCCGTTCGTGCCCACGCCGGCCGCCGGCTGAGTCCACGGCCCGCGGTTTCGCGCGTAACGCCGACGGCCCGCCCCCGGCTCACGGCAGGGGGCGGGCCGTCGGCGTGCACGGATCAGCGAACGCCGTGATCATGTACCGCCGTGATCACTGGCCGCCGTAGGCCCTGCTCATATTCTGGTACAGCGTCTCGGCGTCCGCGGCCTGCGAGGCGCCGGAACCGGGCTTCTTCGGGTCGGCCTTGTCGTCGGTGGAACCGTCGCACGCGGTTGCGGTGAGCGCCAGGGCGGCGACGAGCCCGGTGGCGGCGAGGGTACTGCGACGGCCCCGCCGGCGTGGAGCGGACGTACGTATGGAGCGCATGGTGCGATGCCCCCCCCGGTGCTACGAATGAATATCCTGCTGCTGGGCGTGGAGGGCGCACGGGCGGGCCGGCGGATTCGTGCCGTCGGCGCCGCCGGTGCCGCCGCCTGTGCCGTTACCGCGCTTCCGTTCCCGCCCGGGCGGGGCCCGTGGGAACGGAAGCGCGGCCGCCAAAGCGGCCGACGGTCACTGACCGGCGAACTTGTCGCTGACCGCCTCGTACACGCCCTTGGCTTCGTCCCCCAGCCGCGGGCCGGCGAGCCAGCCCGACGTCACCGGGCCGATGGAGGTGTTGGACACCAGCGCCGGCTTGCCGTCGGAGCCCACCGCGATCCAGCCGCCACCGGACGAACCGGCGGTCATGCTGCACCCGATGCGGTACATCGTCGGGTCGGAGGCACTGAGCGAGAGCCGGCCCGGCCGGTCCTCACAGCTGAACAGCTTCTGGCCGTCGTACGGCGCGCCGGCCGGGTAGCCGGTCGAGGTCACGCTTTCCACGTCCGGCACGGCGGGAGCCTTGAAGTCCACCGGCAGCGCCGAACCGACCTTCTCCTCCAGCGACTTGCCGTCGCCGCCCTTCTCCGGCGTCACATGGATGACGGCGTAGTCGTACGAGGCGCCGTCACCGCCGGTCGCACCGCCCTGCTCGATCCACTGGTCGGAGGTCTGCGCCCAGTCGCCCCACCAGACGCCGTACGGAGCGACCTCGTCCTGGGCGGCGCCTTCGAGTTCGCCGGTCGGCCTTCCCGCGTCGTTGTACGACGGAACGAAGACGATGTTGCGGTACCAGCCGCCCTTCTTGCCGGCGTGCACGCAGTGTCCGGCCGTCCACACCATGTTGGACTTGCCCGGGTTGGCGGGGTCCTGCACCACGGTCGCGGAGCACACCATCGTGCCCTCCGGGGAGTCGAAGAACACCTTGCCCGCCGTGGGCGCGTTGTCGTGGTACGACGGCGGCACCGCCTGTGCCTGCACCGGCTCCGGCGTCGGGTCCGTCACGCCCTGGTCACCGGAGATGTCGCTCTCGTCGACCTCCGGGTCCGGCTGCTCGGCGTCCCGCATGCGGTCCGGGTCCCACAGGTCCTCGATGATCGGGTTGATGTAGTCGTTGGCCTCGCGCAGCCAGTCGTCCTTGTCCCAGTTCTTCCAGTCGCCGTTCCTCCACTTGTCGATATCGATCCCGTGCTCCTTGAGCCGGTCCGCGATGTCGGCCGGGATCTGGATCTTGCCGTCCCCGGCCGCGGCGGTCGCGGAGTCTTCGTCGCTCGCTGTGTCGCCCCCCGAATCACAGGCGGTAGCGGTGAGCGCGAGTACCGAGACGAGTGCGACGGCGGTCAGCACGGGGGAGGTCTTGCGGCGCGCCCTCCCGGCTCGGCGAGTGGTGGACGACGGCCGTATGGATCGCATGATCTGACTCCCCCTGATGTGGACGAACTTGGTGCTTCGGCCGTGCTCGCATCCTGGACTCGAACGGAGTCCGGATCCCTCGCATGACCACTGGGAACGGCACCACACACTATGTGTTCGCCGTGGGGGACAACCGACGGAACAGCAACGGTTTCGCTACGAGCTTTCTGACCTGGACATTCTCAAGAGGCTCACGGATGTGACGCCTTCGCGCGGCTGACCTGTCGAGGAGTCGTTCACGCGGGAGCGGCCACTCGTTGCCTTGTCCCTCTTTGCGGGACGGGCACGCCAATCAGCCGTATCCGGCCGGGAATCGGACCGCCGGCCGTGGATCCATTGCCCCTTGGCGGGGCAGAACGCTTCCATCACCTGAGTGACTCTGCTGCACAATTCCTCGGGGCCGCAGGACCGCACTCCGCGACCTGCGGCGACGCGGCCATGCCCGGCGCTCCGAGCGGCTGTTCCTACGGGGCCGGCGAATTGAGCAGCAGAGTCCTGAGTCCTCCCCAAAGTCCACGCATGCGTCTGCCGGCCGTGGACGGGCGTGGGGTGTGCGGGACACCGCTGTCGTCCAGCCGATGGGGGGCCACTCGATGAGGCCTTCTTCGAGACCTTCCGTGCGCATCGCCATGACCGCCGTCCTGGCGGCCGCGGTCGCTGGTGTCGCCGGGCCCGCGGGTGCGGTGAGCCGCGACCCGGTCCCGCGCACCGAGCGGATCAGCGTGGCCCCCGACGGCACCGGCGGCAACAGCCACTCGGTGGACCCGGTGGTCAGTGTCGACCGCCGTCTTCGACTCCTTCTACCCGGGCCCGGTGTCCAACGACACGAATCTGATCGGAGATGTGTTCGTACGCACCTTGCGCTGAGGCACAGGGCACCGTGCGTCGAGCCACGGCGCCCCTTGCGCCCAGCCGCTGGGCCGGCTGAGCCGCAGGGCGTGGTCAGCAGGCCCCACGGGCTCTCCGTCGAGTCCTCGGCCCTCGAGGTCGGCGCACGATTGTCGGTGCCGGGCCGTAGGGTGGTCGCGCTATGACGAAGCCCTCACTCCCTGAACTCCTGCACGCTGCCGTCACCGCCGTCGGCGGCACGGAGCGCCCCGGCCAGGTGACCATGGCCGAAGCCGTCGCCGAAGCGATCGACGACGCCTCTCATCTGCTGGTCCAAGCCGGCACCGGCACCGGAAAGTCGCTCGGCTATCTGGTGCCCGCGCTCGCTCAGGGGGAGAGAGTCGTCGTGGCGACGGCCACGCTGGCCCTGCAGCGCCAGCTCGTCGAGCGCGACCTTCCGCGCACGGTGGAGGCGCTGCATCCGCTGCTGCGCCGCCGCCCGGAGTTCGCCATGCTCAAGGGCCGGTCGAACTACGTCTGTCTGCACCGGCTCCACGAAGGCGTACCGCAGGACGAGGAGGAGGGCCTCTTCGACCAGTTCGAGGCGGCCGCCCCCACCAGCAAGCTGGGGCAGGACCTGCTGCGCCTGCGCGACTGGGCGGACGAGACGGAGACCGGCGACCGGGACGACCTCACCCCGGGTGTCTCCGACCGGGCCTGGTCCCAGGTGTCCGTGTCGTCGCGGGAGTGCCTGGGCGCCACGAAGTGTGCCTACGGCGCAGAGTGCTTCGCGGAGATGGCCCGCGAGCGCGCCAAGCTCGCCGAGGTCGTCGTCACCAACCACGCGCTCCTGGCGATCGACGCGATCGAGGGCGCTCCGGTGCTGCCGCAGCACGAGGTGCTGATCGTCGACGAGGCCCACGAACTGGTCTCCCGGGTCACCGGAGTCGCCACGGGGGAGCTCACCCCCGGCCAGGTCAACCGCGCGGTGCGCCGTGCCGCGAAGCTCGCCGACGAGAAGGCGGCCGACCAGCTGCAGACCGCGGCCGAAGGTTTCGAACGCCTGATGGAGCTGGCCCTTCCGGGCCGTCTCGAGGAGATCCCGGAGGACCTCGGGTACGCGCTGATGGCGCTGCGCGACGCCTGCCGGACTGTCATCTCCGCCATCGGGAGCACCCGCGACAAGTCCGTCCAGGACGAGGACGCGGTCCGCAAACAGGCGCTGGCCTCGGTGGAGAGCGTGCACGACGTTGCGGAGCGCATCACCGACGGCTCCGAATGGGATGTCGTCTGGTACGAGCGGCACGAGCCCCGCGGCGGAGCCGCATATCGACACAGCGGCGCCTCGCTGCGCGTCGCCCCCATGTCGGTCTCGGGCCTCCTGGGGGAGAAGCTCTTCTCCGACCGCTCGGTGGTCCTGACCTCCGCGACCCTGAAGCTGGGCGGCGACTTCAACGGCGTGGGCGCCTCCCTGGGCCTCGGCCCCGAGGGCACCGAGGGGGAGGACCTTCCGCAGTGGAAGGGCGTCGACGTGGGCTCTCCGTTCGACTACCCCAGACAGGGGATCCTCTACGTCGCCAAGCATCTGGCGCGCCCGGCCCGCGACGGCGACCGCGCGGACATGCTCGACGAACTCACCGAGCTGATCCAGGCCGCGGGCGGCCGTACCCTGGGCCTGTTCTCCTCGATGCGGGCCGCTCAGCTCGCTGCCGAGGAACTGCGTTCCCGCATCCCGGAGTTCCCGATCCTCCTCCAGGGCGAGGAGACTCTCGGTGAGCTGATCAAGAACTTCGCCGCCGACCCGAAGACCTGCCTCTTCGGCACCCTGTCGCTCTGGCAGGGCGTCGACGTCCCCGGCCCCAGCTGCCAGCTGGTCGTCATGGACAAGATTCCGTTCCCACGCCCGGACGACCCGTTGATGAGCGCCCGCCAGAAGGCCGTTGAGGAAGCGGGAGGGAACGGTTTCATGGCGGTCGCCGCCACCCACGCCGCGCTGCTCATGGCGCAGGGTGCCGGCCGGCTCGTCCGGGCCACGGGTGACCGCGGTGTGGTCGCCGTCCTGGACCAGCGACTGGCGACGGCGCGCTACGGCAGCTATCTGAAGGCCTCGCTGCCCGACTTCTGGTTCACCACGGACCGGAACCAGGCGAGGAAGTCCCTGGCCGCGATCGACGCGACAGCCAGGCAGGCCGAGGGCGAAGCGGACTGAGGGCAAAGCGGACCGAGGTCGAGGAGCACGCCCCGGCGCGGACGGAGTGCGCGCCGGGGCCCGGCATGGACCATGCCCGGCATGAAGGGCCCTGCCGGGCCCTGACCCGACAGCACAGGACCGGACAGCACAGGGCCCCGGAACCGGCGCAGGGGTTCCGGGGCCCGGACCAGGGGCGGGGCCGGACCGGCCGGTCCCCGCGGCGGACTCAGACGCGGCGCAGAACAGCCACCACCTTGCCCAGAATGGTCGCGTCGTCGCCGGGGATCGGCTCGTAGGCCGCGTTGTGCGGGAGGAGCCAGATATGGCCGTCCTCGCGCTTGAAGCGCTTGACGGTGGCTTCGCCGTCGAGCATCGCGGCGACGATGTCGCCGTTCTCGGCGACGGGCTGGCGCCGGACCGTGACCCAGTCGCCGTCACAGATCGCGGCCTCGATCATGGAGTCGCCGACGACCTTCAGGACGAACAGCTCACCGTCACCGACGAGCTGACGGGGGAGAGGGAAGACGTCCTCGACCGACTCCTCGGCGAGGATGGGGCCGCCGGCGGCGATACGGCCGACCAGCGGCACGTACGACGCGGCCGGCTTGCCCGCGGTGTCCGTGGGCTGCACGGAGGCGGCCTGGTCGGAGCCGCGCACCTCGTACGCGCGAGGACGGTGCGGGTCGCGGCGCAGGAAGCCCTTGCGCTCCAGCGCCATCAACTGGTGCGCCACCGAGGAGGTGCTGGAGAGGCCGACCGCCTGGCCGATCTCGCGCATCGACGGCGGGTACCCGCGTCGCTGCACCGAATCCCTGATGACTTCGATCACCCGACGCTGGCGGTCGGTGAGTCCCGAGCTGTCCGCCCGGATGCCGGGAGGTCGGCCCGGCAAGGAGCGCTTTTGGCCCTCGGCATGCGTGGCTTCGCTCATCGCATGCACCGGCTCGAGCCGGCCCTGGGAGCGGTCCTGGGCAGTGATGTTGGCGCTGTCTGCGGTGGTGGTCACGTCGGCCCCTCTCGATGGTCTCCCTGCAGGACAACGGTAGTAGCTTTCGAAAGGTTGCGCCAAACACACGTTCGAGTGAAAAAACGCGAATTACCTTCTGTGATCACCCGGAGAGGTGTATTGGCCGCAATTCT
This sequence comes from Streptomyces chlorus, assembly GCF_042655885.1. Classification (NCBI taxonomy): domain Bacteria; kingdom Bacillati; phylum Actinomycetota; class Actinomycetes; order Kitasatosporales; family Streptomycetaceae; genus Streptomyces; species Streptomyces chlorus. The sequence goes on along the minus strand of NZ_JBHSOA010000042.1, from coordinate 301,796 downwards.
CCCCATCGGGCAAAGGCGCCCATTCTTGTACTCTTCACCGCCGGGACGGTGGACTCCCGGTCGTGGGTCAGTCTGCCATTCGGTGCCCCGTGATGCGGGGGACGGCTCGGCTCTCCTCGGGTCTCTTCGGGAGTCGCACGCCGACTCCTTCCGGCGTGCACGGCATCTCCCCATGCGCGGCCGGCGGCACGCGCGCGTGCCGACCCGGCCTGTCCGGGGTCTGCCGGATCGGTGACTGCCGGCCCCGTGCGAGGTTCCTCGCGCGGTCTCCCGAAGGTTTCGCGCGGGCTCTTCGGGGCTCGCGCGGGACGCCGTGAGCCCGCTCCGTCGCGTCGCGTGAGCGCGCTGTGAGGAGGGTCGGGCGGGAGCCTTCGGTCCTGATTCGAGCGACACGCGTACTGGAGTGCATGAATGAGCCAATCACCACATCTAGTGGTTGGATTGCACCAGCTGCCCAGAAGTTGTGGTCCCACGGTCTTGAGGCTTCCAGAGATCGCTTATGCTGGAGCAGCTTCATGGGGCCGGACGGGCTCCTTGAGGTCATGGAGTCGGCTGCGAGGGAGGGTTGGGATTTCATGCACTGCCCCTTCTGCAGGCACCCCGACAGTCGTGTCGTCGACAGTCGTACGACCGACGACGGCACGTCGATCCGCAGGCGCCGCCAGTGCCCCGACTGCTCCCGTCGTTTCACGACCGTGGAGACGTGCTCGCTCATGGTGGTCAAGCGCTCCGGCGTCACCGAGCCGTTCAGCCGCACCAAGGTCATCAATGGTGTGCGCAAGGCGTGCCAGGGGCGTCCGGTCACCGAGGACGCGCTCGCGCAGCTCGGCCAGCGCGTCGAGGAAGCGGTACGGGCCACCGGGAGCGCCGAGCTGACCACTCATGACGTGGGGCTGGCCATCCTCGGCCCGCTGCAGGAACTCGACCTCGTCGCCTATCTGCGGTTCGCGTCCGTCTACCGGGCGTTCGAGTCGCTCGAGGACTTCGAGGCCGCGATCACAGAACTCAGGCAGGTGGAGCACCCCGCCGCGGGCGACGGAGACCGTGAAAGGGCTGTCGCGGGGGGTCAGGAAGGCGACAGCGGGCCCGGCGGGGCTGCCCAGGTCCCGCACCCCACCCAGACCGTCGGCTGACCGGCGGGCCCTGCCCGGCCCTGCGGCCGGGGGCGGCCGGACTGCGGCGATGAGAAGACCTGTTGCGGGCGATGCGAGTGGGTGCCCGCAACATCAGACAAACACCGTGCCACGGGAACACCGGGGCACTTCAGGGCGTTTTGCCCGTACCAGGGAGGCGGCATGACAGAGACGGCGAGCGGTCCGACACGGAGTTCCCGGGCCAAGGGCAGCAGCAAGGCCGGCAAGGGGCTGCGGGTCGAGCGCATCCACACCTCTCCCGGAGTCCACCCCTACGACGAGGTGGCCTGGGAGCGTCGTGACGTCGTCATGACCAACTGGCGCGACGGCTCGGTCAACTTCGAGCAGTATGGCGTCGAGTTCCCCGACTTCTGGTCGGTGAACGCGGTCAACATCGTCACCAGCAAGTACTTCCGTGGTGCCGTGAGCACCCCGCAGCGCGAGACCAGCCTCAAGCAGCTGATCGACCGCATCGTGAAGACGTACCGGAAGGCCGGCGAGGACCACAAGTACTTCGCCTCTCCCGCCGACGCCGAGATCTTCGAGCACGAACTGGCCTACGCTCTCCTGCACCAGATCTTCAGCTTCAACAGCCCCGTCTGGTTCAACGTCGGCACGCCCCAGCCGCAGCAGGTCTCCGCCTGCTTCATCCTGTCCGTCGACGACTCCATGGAGTCGATCCTCGACTGGTACAAGGAAGAGGGCATGATCTTCAAGGGCGGCTCCGGGGCCGGCCTGAACCTCTCCCGCATCCGCTCCTCCAAGGAACTGCTGTCCTCCGGCGGCAACGCCTCCGGCCCGGTCTCCTTCATGCGCGGCGCCGACGCCTCCGCCGGCACGATCAAGTCGGGTGGCGCCACCCGACGCGCCGCCAAGATGGTCATCCTCGACGTCGACCACCCCGACATCGAGGACTTCATCCAGACCAAGGTCAAGGAGGAGGAGAAGATCCGCGCCCTGCGCGACGCGGGCTTCGACATGGACCTGGGCGGCGACGACATCACGTCCGTCCAGTACCAGAACGCCAACAACTCGGTCCGCGTGAACGACACGTTCATGAAGGCGGTCCAGGACGGCGGCAAGTTCGGTCTGACGTCCCGGATGACCGGCGAGGTCATCGAGGAGGTCGACGCCAAGGCGCTCTTCCGCAGGATGGCCGAGGCCGCCTGGGCCTGCGCCGACCCGGGCATCCAGTACGACGACACCATCAACAGCTGGCACACCTGCCCGGAGTCCGGCCGCATCAACGGCTCGAACCCCTGCAGCGAGTACATGCACCTGGACAACACGTCCTGCAACCTCGCGTCGCTGAACCTGATGAAGTTCCTCGACGACGACAGCAAGGGCCACCAGTCCTTCGACGTCGAGCGCTTCTCGAAGGTCGTCGAGCTGGTCATCACCGCGATGGACATCTCCATCTGCTTCGCGGACTTCCCGACCCAGAAGATCGGCGAGAACACCCGCGCCTTCCGCCAGCTCGGCATCGGCTACGCCAACCTCGGCGCCCTGCTGATGGCGACCGGCCACGCCTACGACTCCGACGGCGGCCGCGCCCTGGCCGGCGCCATCACCTCCCTGATGACCGGCACGTCGTACAAGCGCTCCGCCGAACTGGCCGCGATCGTCGGCCCGTACGACGGCTACGCCCGCAACGCGCAGCCGCACCTGCGGGTCATGAGGCAGCACTCCGACGAGAACGCCAAGGCCGTCCGCATGGACGACCTGGACACGCCGATCTGGACGGCCGCCACCGAGGCCTGGCAGGACGTGCTGAGCCTCGGCGAGAAGAACGGTTTCCGTAACTCCCAGGCGTCCGTCATCGCCCCGACCGGCACCATCGGTCTCGCGATGTCCTGCGACACCACCGGCCTCGAGCCCGACCTCGCCCTGGTCAAGTTCAAGAAGCTGGTCGGCGGCGGTTCGATGCAGATCGTCAACGGCACCGTCCCGCAGGCCCTGCGCCGCCTGGGCTACCAGGAGGAGCAGATCGAGGCGGTCGTCGATCACATCGCCGAGAAC
>NZ_JBHSOA010000042.1:0-298609 GCF_042655885.1 Streptomyces chlorus | reverse complement strand
ACGAGCACTACGAGGTCTTCGACTGCGCCATGGGCGAGCGCTCCATCTCCGCGATGGGCCACGTCCGCATGATGGCCGCGATCCAGCCGTGGATCTCCGGCGCCCTCTCCAAGACGGTCAACCTGCCGGAGTCGGCGACTGTCGAGGACGTCGAGGAGGTCTACTTCGAGGCCTGGAAGATGGGGGTCAAGGCGCTCGCCATCTACCGCGACAACTGCAAGGTCGGCCAGCCCCTCTCCGCCAAGACCAAGGAGAAGGGGAAGACCGAGATCACCGAGAAGACCGAGGACACGATCCGTGCCGCGGTCGAGAAGGTGGTCGAGTACCGCCCGGTCCGCAAGCGTCTGCCGAAGGGGCGTCCCGGCATCACCACGTCCTTCACCGTCGGCGGCGCCGAGGGCTACATGACCGCCAACTCCTACCCGGACGACGGTCTCGGCGAGGTCTTCCTGAAGATGTCCAAGCAGGGCTCGACCCTCGCGGGCATGATGGACGCCTTCTCCATCGCGGTCTCCGTCGGCCTGCAGTACGGCGTCCCGCTGGAGACGTACGTCTCGAAGTTCACCAACATGCGCTTCGAGCCGGCCGGTATGACGGACGACCCGGACGTGCGGATGGCGCAGTCCATCGTCGACTACATCTTCCGTCGCCTGGCGCTGGACTTCCTGCCCTTCGAGACGCGCTCCGCGCTCGGCATCCACTCCGCCGACGAGCGTCAGCGCCACCTCGAGACCGGCTCCTACGAGCCGACCGACGACGAGCTCGACGTCGAGGGGCTCGCCCAGTCCGCGCCGCGGGCCCAGGAGCTGAAGGCGGTCGCCATGCCGAAGGCCGAGGTCGAGGCCGAGGCGGCCAAGCCCGCCCCGCAGCAGGCCCACACCAGCGCCGAGCTGGTCGAGATGCAGCTGGGCATCCAGGCCGACGCCCCGCTCTGCTTCTCCTGCGGGACGAAGATGCAGCGCGCCGGCTCCTGCTACATCTGCGAGGGCTGCGGCTCGACCAGCGGCTGCAGCTGAGGCAGGGTGTGACACCGTTCGTACGGGCGTGTCCGCCCGGTGCGATCGGTTGAGGGAATGAGAGAGGGGCACCGGCTTCGGCTGGTGCCCCTTTTTCCGTTCTTCCCGTCCTGCTGCCGTTTCCCGCTGAGGTGCCGGGCCGTCGCCGGGGTCGGCTCACGGGCGGCGGGCGGCTCCCATGGCGCGGGTGAAGGCCACCGGGTCCTCCTGGAAGCCCTGGACGCCGGGGTGGAAGTCCCAGGCCCCGGTGCTGTCCCGGGTGAACTCGGCGACTGTGGCCGCCGTGGATCCCAGAACACCCCCGAAGTCGTCCTCGGCCAGGACGGTGTACCCCTCGCGGATGCGCAGACCGGGGTGTTCCACGCCGGCGAAGGTGCGCGGCTCCTGATGCTGCTGTATGACGACCCCGACCACCACGCGCGCATACCGCGCGTCGAGCCTGTTCAGCTCCAGCGTCATGATCTCGTCGAAGCCGAAGCCCTTGCCGTCCTTGCTGTCCCGGTCGAGGATGATCGTGCCGTCGGGAGAGCGGCTGTCGAAGTGCACCACGTAGGAGGGATCGCCGTGCGGATCGCTTGCCGGGTAGGGCGCGGCGACGAGATCCAGGTCGGTGGCCGGCTGTCCGGCAGGACTCGGGTCCCACCTCAGCGCGATCTCGACCTTGCCGATGCCCTTGTTGACGCCGTTCACCAGTCTTCCCCTTCCCCGTACGACCGTCCTGCCCCTTAAGTCCAACTGCCGGGCAGACCCGGCAGGTTGTCCATCTTGTCATGCCGGGCCGGGTGAGTGCGGCGAAGCAGTCCTGCCGAGGGTGGCCGGGGCTGTGCTCCGCGGCCTTACGATGGCGCGGTGCTGGTCAAGTGGATTCGCTGCACCGTGGTGGACCGCCGCGGGTTCGAACGGGGACAGCGAAAGTGGGCGGGGCTTCTGGGGGAGCCGGGATTTCGTGGACAGGGCGGGGGCTGGAGTCGGGGGCGGCAGGATGTGGCGCACATCTTCTCCTTCTGGGAGAGCCGCGCCTTCTACGATTCCTTCATGGCGCGGTCCCATGATCGGCTCGCCTCCGCGCAGTCGGGCACCTTCAAGGACGCCCAGGTCAGGCTGTTCGACCACCGCTTCGACGTGAAGACCGGCTTCGAGCCGCGCTTCACGGACGTCGACCTGCTGAGAGTGGCACTGTGCCGTGTCCACGAGGAGCGGGCGGAGCATTTCGTGCTGATGCACGAGAAGGTCTGGAACCCGGCGATGGCAGGCTCGCCAGGCATGGTCCGGGGGCTGTTCGGTGAAGCCCCCGGCAATGAGTTCCTGGTGCTGTCGATGTGGTGGTCGGCGGCCGAGCACGGTAAGTACCGCACCGAACGCGTGGAACGTCTCGCCCTGCGGGCGCAGACGGAGGCGGACATCGCGGCGCTCACGGGGGACATCGTGGACATGGAGCCGGTGTGGACGGTCTGACGTACCGGCGCACGGAACCGTCTCGAACCGCAGGACGTGTGTGACCTGTGCCGTATGGGGCGCGTGCGGGTGCTCGGTCGGCCGTCACTCGTTCTAGGGTTTCAGCATGGCACGACCACGGCGCATCGTCCTTGTCCGGCACGGTGAATCAACGGGCAATGTTGATGACTCCCTTTATGAGCGCGAACCCGATCACGCGTTGGCCCTGACCGAGCGGGGCCGGCGGCAGGCGGAAGAGACGGGTAAGCGGTTGCGCGACCTGTTCGGCCAGGAGCGCGTCAGCGTATACGTGTCCCCTTATCGCCGTACGCACCAGACACTGAGCGCTTTCGGCCTCGACCCGGCGCTCATACGTGTGCGTGAGGAGCCGAGACTGCGCGAGCAGGACTGGGGCAACTGGCAGGACCTGAAGGACGTCCGTCTGCAGAAGGCGTACCGGGACGCGTACGGCCACTTCTTCTACCGCTTCGCCCAGGGCGAGTCCGGCGCCGATGTCTACGACCGGGTCGACGGCTTCCTGGAGAGCCTGTTCCGCAGCTTCGATGCCCCCGACCACCCGCCGAACGTCCTCATCGTGACGCATGGTCTCGCCATGCGGCTGTTCTGCATGCGGTGGTTCCACTGGACCGTTGCGGAGTTCGAATCCCTGTCGAACCCGGGCAACGCCGAGATGCGGGTGCTCGTTCTGGGGGAGGACGGCAAGTACACGCTCGACCGGCCCTTCGGGCAGTGGCGGCAGCCGGAACCGTACGGGATCACCGGATAGGGTGGCAGGGCGATGCCGACCGCCGACTCCACTTCCGCAGGGCGCCTGGACCGCGCCCTGGCCAGCCTGCGCGGACTGTCGGTGGGGGACGCGCTGGGCTCGCAGTTCTTCGTCCCGGTGAACTACCCGCTGCTCATGCGCCGTGAGCTTCCCCCGGGCTCCTGGCAGTGGACGGACGACACGGAGATGGCCTGCTCGGTCGTCGCCGTCCTCGCCGTCCACCGGCGGATCGACCAGGACGCCCTCGCGCAGTCCTTCGCCCGGCGTCATGACTTCGACCGTGGCTACGGGCCCGCGGTCAACCGGCTGCTGCGGCTGGTCCGCGAAGGCGGTGACTGGCGCGAGCTCGCCGCGGGCCTCTTCAACGGCCGGGGCTCCTGGGGCAACGGCGCCGCGATGCGTATCGCGCCACTGGGCGCCTGGTACGCGGACGATCCGGAGCAGGCGGTCCACCAGGCCGAGATCTCGGCCTACCCCACCCACCAGCACCGCGAGGCCGTGGTCGGTGCGATGGCCGTCGCCGCGGCGGCCGCACTCGCCGCTGCCCCCGAAGGGCCACCCGGCCCCGAAGCCCTGCTCGACGGGGTCGTCGCGTTGGTGCCCAGGAAGAGCGCGGTCGGTGCGGGGCTGCGGCGGGCCCGGGACATGCTCGACTACGGCGACACGGCCACCGTCGCCGCCGTACTGGGGTGCGGACGGCGGACGACGGCCCACGACACCGTTCCCTTCGCGCTGTGGTCGGCCGCCCGATCCCTGGGCGACTACGAAGAGGCCTTCTGGACCACGGCTCAGGCGGGCGGGGACATCGACACGACCTGCGCCATCGTGGGCGGGGTGATCGCCTCGGGGAAGGCCGGGGCGCCGCCCGCCGGGTGGGCCGAGCGGGGCGAGGCGCTGCCGGGCTGGATGCCGGTGTAGCTCCAGCCGATCCGGCCATGCCAGGACCGGTCCGTCAGATGTGCGTGGCGAGGCCCGCTGCCGTCCGTCCCGGTACGGACGCGGGCCGCAGGCTTTCGGAACTCTCCGTACATCTCGGGAACTCTCCGTGACCGCTCGCCCGTTGTCGGGACAGCAGCCGTGTGAGACATGAGTCCCGGGACGGGGCGGCGGCTGCGCGAGTCCCTGTCCTGCCGGAGGTGATCGTGGACGTGCGGTTCACCGCACTGCTCGCTGTGCTGATCGGCTCCGTGACCGCGGCCCTGGCGGCCGCGGGACGGCCTGGTGCCCTTTGGGCCGTCCCGCTGGGGTCGGCCGGAGAGGTGCCGGGCCGCCCGGCCCGCGGTGTGCCCTCGTCAGCCGATGCCCGGTCCGGCGGAGCCGGCGAGGGACTTGAGGTCGCTCTAGCGCACCCGGATCACCAACCAGGCGGTGAGCAGGGCGAGTACGGCCATGGCGGCGGCCGGGATGAAGGCCGTCGAGATGCCCTGCGCGAGCACTTCGTGTGCCCAGGGCTCGGGCAGTTGGCGGGTCCGGGCGAACTCCGCCTTCTGCTCCGGCGTCCCTTCGGCGAGGAAGGACGGGAGCTGTTCCTCCGCCTCGTTCCTGCCGGCCGTGCCGAACACCGTGGTGAGGAGCGCCAGTCCCACCGATCCGCCCACCTGCTGGGTCGCATTGAGCAGTCCGGACGCCGCGCCGGCCTCAGGCCGATCGGCACGTTGACGAAGAGCACCCACCGCCAGTCGAGCCATTCGGTGAGCATGCCGCCCGCCAGCAGACCGATGGCGCCGCCGCCCGCGGAGACCGCGGCGAAGACACCGAAGGCCCGGTTGCGCTCGGGGCCCTCGGGGAATGTGGTGGTGATCAGCGCCAGCGAGGTGGGCGAGGCGATCGCACCGCCCACGCCCTGCAGTACGCGGGCGGTGAGCAGCTGCCAGGGCTCCTGGGCGAACCCGCCCAGGAGCGAGGCGAGGGTGAACAGCAGGATGCCGGTCATGAAGACGCGGCGGCGGCCGAGAATGTCACCGGCCCTGCCGCCGAGCAGCAGGCCGCCGAAGGTCAGCGTGTAGGCGCTGACCACCCAGGTGAGGTCGGTGGTGCTGAAACTGAGAGCGTTCTGCATGTGCGGAAGCGCGATGGTCACAATCGTCGCGTCCAGTACCACCATGAGTTGGCAGGCCACGATGACGGTGAGTGCGATGCCGGGGGAACGTGCGCGGAGACCTGCTGACCCTGTGTCTGCGAGCGCGTGACGCGATGTTCTCCCGGCCGGGTGTCGCCCTGCGCTCGGTCATTCACGAATGCGATTCCATGCAGGCCGAGCGGTTCCATGCCGTGATCTTCGACGGGGTCGTGGAGCCGACCATTACGATGCTCCGAGAGGCGATCGAGCGCGGGATCAAGCGCGGCATCGAGCGCGGAGAGGTGCGTGCCGACGCGACGAACAGCTACGTCTTCGACGTCATCCCGGCGATGATGATGTACCGGTCCAAGATGTGCGGAAGTGAATGGACGGACGCCGGCCTGGAGGAGATGATCGACCTGCTGATGGTTCCGTTGCTGCGGCCGGCAGGTTCCTGACCCGAGGCCTTCGGAACCCCGTCATCGCTCGGGGAACCTGGGTGTCGCGGGCCGTTCCGGGCGGCGTACGCTAAGGGCGCCATGCCGTACGAACCACCAACTCACACTGTCGAGCGCTCCCTCCGCGCCACGACCGGGGCGAAGATCGTCGCAGGTGTCGACGAGGTGGGGCGCGGCGCCTGGGCCGGCCCCGTCACCGTCTGCGCGGCGGTCACCGGACTGCGCCGGCCCCCCGAGGGTCTCACCGACTCCAAGCTCCTCACCGTCAAGCGGCGGGACGCACTCGATCGGACGCTGAGGGACTGGGTGACGTCGTATGCCCTGGGCCACGCGTCCCACGAGGAGATCGACCAGCTGGGGATGACGGCCGCGCTGCGGCTGGCAGCGGTGCGCGCGCTCGAAGGGCTGCCGGTCCGGCCCGACGCGGTGATACTCGACGGCAAGCACGACTATCTCGGGGCGCCCTGGCGGGTCCGAACCGTGATCAAGGGTGACCAGTCGTGTGTGGCGGTCGCGGCGGCCTCGGTGATCGCCAAGGTGCACCGCGATAAAATGATGGCCGAACTGGGTGCCGAGCATGCAGACTTCGGTTTTGCGGACAATGCCGGGTACCCGTCACCCGTGCACAGGGCCGCGCTGGAGGTCCGGGGACCCACCCCTTACCACCGGCTGTCGTGGGCGTATCTTGATGCGCTGCCCCAGTGGCGGCATCTCAAGAAGGTCCGCAGCTGGGCGGATGGAAGTGTTCCGGCGATCGAGGGTCAGCTCGGCTTCGATTTCTGACGGTTCCGTTCGCACTCATGTGCCACCCGATGGCGCGAGTCGTACCAATGTTTGATAAAAATCAGCCCATGCCTCTCATTCCCGAGGAGCCTCAGATTCACGAGAGTGCCCAGGGTCCCCGCGTCACTCCGGCCAGCAGCCGTACCGCGCCGACCCCCCGCCCCGTACCCGGTCCCCGCCCCGCGGCTCCGCCGCGCCCCGGTCGGCCCGGCCCGGTCCGGCCCGCGCCTCCGGCGCAACGTACGCCGCGTGATGCCACTGCGGCGGCCGAACCTGTCCCTTCGAAGCCGGCCGCTCCCGCTGCGGCCGGCGCCCAGGTCCAGTTGATCCCGGCAACCGTCCAGGGGGCGCTCGACGCCGCCGAGGAAGCCGTGGACCTGCTGCTGGACTCGGGCCGTGCCCCGGGCGACGTGCTGGTGATCACCACCGGCGAGCCGCACCCGTGGGTCACCCACGAACTCTCCTTCGGCGAGGCCTCCTACTGGGGCCTGCACGACGCCGCCGACGATGTCTTCTACGCGGACGCCGCTGTCGCGGACCGTGCCGGAGCGCGCCCCGTCGTCGTGGTCGCCGTCAACGGAGGGTCCGAGCCGGCGTCCGCGTCGGCCCTGACCGCGGCGCACAGCAAGGCCACCGCCCTGCTGATCGTCTGCGGTGACCCGCAGCGGATCAACTCGGTGAGGGGTACGGGCGTCTGAGCCGACGTCATGGCGCCCGTCCGTACGGGCGCCATGCGGCCGCCGTTCCACCGTGCGGGCAGCGGTGCCGGCGCGGCGGTGGGGCGCGTGGCTCGCAGGAGCGCGCGAGGCCGCCGAAAGCCCCTGGCTCCGAGGCGTCCCGTCGGCCCTCAGCGCGCTGCCGCGCGGCGCAGGACGTCGGACGCGACACCGCCGGTGCGCGGTATTCGCGGCGGCGCCTCGGCCGTGGCGAACGGCTCCGGCGCAGAGTCGGTGCTGGGCCGACGCCCACCGCGTCCCTCACCGAGCACCTGCCAGCCGTCACGGGTCAGCGTGATGTACGCCCCGCAGCGCAGCCCGTGCAGCGTGCAGGCGTCCCGCAGCCCCCACATCCACGCGCCGTCCTCCTCCGTCCAGCGCGCGTCGCCGTCGCGGCAGTAGAGCAGGACAGCGGTACGGACCGGCGTGCGGCGCCGCAGGTCGTGCGGGATGACCCGGCGCAACTGGGACAGCAGCGCGTTGCGGAACATCCAGCCGTCCGCCGGGGCGGGGCGGCGGGTGAACGAAGCACTCGCCCGCACTCGCTCGTCCTGGTCGAGCACGGCGACGATCGCGGTCGCCGGCTCCGGATGGTGCCGGGCATGCAGCCCGCTGACAACCTCACGCGGGTTGCGCAGCAGCGGGATTCCCGCGGCAGCCCACTCCGCGGGTTCGAGCAGACGAGTGGCGGAAGCGGCGGGCGTCGACAGCGATGCCGCCGAGGACGGAGCGAATCCGAAGGTCACGGTCCTCCCTTCGGCTACGCCCGGACTACGGGCGGGGTCGGATTCAGGGGAGCGCGCACGCAACGGAGCCCAACCTGAGCGGCGGACGAGCCGTGCGGGTGCGGACCTCAATTCTTCCTGTCGAACCTGGATGCGGCAACGAGCAATCGTGCGAGCCGACCGGTATCAGATGATTGAGAATTATATCCTTGCCCGGTGTGCCTTCTGGGCACACATGAAGCGCTCAGTGACGGCAGTTCGTACGGGACACGAGTGCCCGGTGCCCAAAAGGGCGGGCGTGGGGAACTCGGGCGGCGGTGTCCGGCGGGTGTCAGCCCCGCACGGCCAGGACGAGGGGCGGCACCCCCTGGGCTGCTCCGCCCGCCGGAGTGGGCGGGCCGTGGCGGCGGGGGGCCCACCCGTGTCCGTGCGCTCGTCCACGGCAAGCACCGGCCCCCCCCCGAGCCTCGGCCAGGACAGCGGCGAGAGAGGACGGTACGGCTTTCGCCGCGTCATCGGGCGCCGGCCCGTCCGAGGCCCGGGGTGCGGACATCGACGTAGCCGGTAGCCCCGGCCGATGTCCGGCAGTCGCCCCGACGCCCGGCCCTGCGCCGTCCGCTCCCCGGTCGGGACGCACCCCTCGAGGTCCATGCCGATCGCCGGAAGGCCGGTGGGTCACATGCGCCATGGGTCACATGCGTCGTGGTTAGCCCCGGCAACGGGACCGAGGGCCTCGACATCTGAGGCTTCCTGGCGTCCTGTCTGCGCAAACGTCTCGAGTGGGAGCCGGTCGAGGGGCTCGCGACTTCGCTCTTGGGGCTGCAGGGCCGAGGGGTCCGTGACCCCGTCATGGAGCGGGATTGGCCGATTGTCCGAGCCGTGCGGTTGCATGGGGGCATGAACGATCTGGAGCTGCGGGCCGAAGCCGACGCCATCCTCGCCGAGCTGGTCGGTGATCCGGGGGGCACGGCACGGCTCCGGGAGGACCAGTGGCAGGCGGTGGCGGCCCTGGTGGTGGACCATCGCCGTGCCCTGGTGGTGCAGCGCACCGGATGGGGCAAGTCTGCGGTGTACTTCGTGGCCACCGCGCTGCTCCGCCGGCGTGGCTCCGGCCCCACGGTGATCGTTTCGCCGCTGCTGGCGTTGATGCGCAACCAGGTCGAGTCGGCCGCGCGGGCCGGCATCCAGGCGCGCACGATCAACTCGGCGAACCCCGAGGAGTGGGATGCCATCCACGAGGAGGTCGAGCACGGAAAGGTCGACGTTCTCCTTGTAAGCCCGGAGCGCCTCAATTCCGTCGACTTCCGCGAACGGATGCTGCCCAGGCTCGCAGCCACGACCGGCCTCCTGGTCGTGGACGAGGCCCACTGCATCTCCGACTGGGGCCACGACTTCCGTCCCGACTACCGCAGACTCCGCACGATGCTGCAGGAGCTCTCCCCGGGGGTTCCGGTGCTGGCCACCACAGCCACGGCCAACGCGCGCGTCACGGCGGACGTGGCCGACCAGCTGGGCACCGGAGCCGGCGAGGCCCTGGTGCTGCGCGGCACGCTGGAACGGGAAAGTCTGCGGCTCGGCGTGGTCCGGTTGCCGGACGCCGCCCACCGTCTGGCCTGGCTCGGCGAGCACCTGGACGACCTGCCGGGCTCCGGGATCATCTACACGCTGACCGTCTCGGCCGCCGAGGAGGTCACCGCCTACCTGCGCGCGCGTGGCTTCGCCGTGGCCTCGTACACCGGTCGGACGGAGAACGCCGACCGCCAGCAGGCCGAAGCCGACCTGCTGGCGAACCGGGTGAAGGCCCTGGTGGCGACCTCCGCTCTCGGGATGGGCTTCGACAAGCCGGACCTGGGCTTCGTGGTCCATCTCGGCTCGCCGTCCTCACCCATCTCGTACTACCAGCAGGTGGGCCGTGCGGGCCGCGGGGTGGAGCACGCCGATGTGCTGCTGCTTCCCGGTAAGGAGGACGAGGCGATCTGGCGGTACTTCGCCGAGGTCGCCTTCCCGCCCGAGGCGCAGGTCCGCCAGACCCTCGCCGCCCTCGCCGACGCGGGTCGACCGCTGTCCGTGCCCGCCCTGGAGGCGTTGGTGGACCTCCGGCGTACTCGGCTCGAGATGATGCTGAAGGTCCTGGACGTGGACGGCGCCGTGCGGCGTGTGAAGGGCGGCTGGACGGCTACCGGTGCCGACTGGGTCTACGACGCCGAGCGCTATGCCTGGGTCGCCCGCCAGCGTGCCGCCGAGCAGCAGGCCATGCGCGACTACGTCAGCACGTCCCAGTGCCGGATGGAGTTCCTGCGCCGCCAACTGGACGACGAGAAGGCCGCCCCGTGCGGCCGCTGCGACAACTGCGCGGGAGCCTGGGCAGATCCTGGCGTTTCGACCAAGGCGTTGGCCGGCGCCGCCGGTGAACTGGAGCGTCCAGGGGTGGAGGTCGAACCGCGCCGCATGTGGCCCACAGGGATGCCCGCCCTGGGCATTGACCTCAAGGGGCGCATTCCGGCGAAGGAGCAGTGCTCCCCCGGGCGAGCCCTGGGCCGCCTCTCGGACATTGGCTGGGGCAACCGCCTGCGTCCACTCCTGGCGGAGCAGGCGCCCGACGGTCCGGTCCCCGACGACGTCCTCCAAGCGGCGGTGGCAGTCCTCGCCGACTGGGCGCGTTCCCCGGGCGGGTGGGCGGTCAAGGGCCCGGACGCATCGGCCCGGCCGGTGGGAGTCGTCGCCATGCCTTCTCTGAGCCGGCCCCAGCTCGTCGGCTCCCTTGCCGAACGGGTGGCCACCGTCGGGCGTCTCCCCTTCCTCGGCGCCCTCGGGTACACCGGGCACAGTGGGGCGCACCGGGTCCACAGGAGCAACTCGGCTCAACGGCTGCACACGCTGTCCGCCGCTTTCACCGTTCCAGGGGAGCTGGCCGGCGCTCTGGCCGCTCCCCACGGCCCGGTCCTGCTCGTGGACGACTACTCCGATTCCGGCTGGACCCTTGCGGTGGCCGCGCGTCTGCTGCGCCAGGCGGGCGCAGAACAGGTCCTTCCGCTGGTCCTCGCGGTGACAGCCTGAATTGCGCGCAGCCGGTCTTCCCCCGAAACGTCCCCGACTAGCCGGGCGCGAGGACGGCGTCAGTGGCCGTCCGGAGATCCGCGTTGTCGTGTGCTCCATGCGTTCCGCACAACAGACGGCGGACGGCCGGGTGCCGACACGAGACGACGAGAAGGCGGACATTATGTGGCAATCGCATCGCAATGGAAGTGAAAGTGCAGGTCAGGCGAAGTGTGTGACGTGTCCCTGGTCAGAGTTGTCCACAGGGTGAGCGGAATCTTCCGATCCGCGAAATCGTCCTGCCATGACGAACAGCAACGAAACGAACGGATCCCCCGAAAACGGTGACACCACCGGTCGGGAGCGGGACGAGCACGCCGGCCTTCCGGGACGAGACGACATCGCCCGCGGCACCGAGGTCCCGGGGCCGAGGACGCACAAGGGCGCGGGCACACACGCAGGGCGTGCGAAGGACATCGCCTGCACCGCCTATGGCAGCCACGGCGGCGAACAGCAGGTCACGCTGCGCACCCCCGCCGAACTCGCCGACGCCCTGCCCTATCTGCTCGGCTACCACCCCGAGGACAGCATCGTCCTGGTCGCCCTGTACGACAAGGACGGACGGGGCAGGTTCGGCGGCCGGGCCAGGCTCGGCATCCCCGCGAACCGGGACGACTGGCCCGCCGCCGCCCGGCAGCTGGCCCAGGGGCTGGTCACGGGCAGCGAGCGCCGAGGCGCCAAGCCCGAGCAGATGGTCGTCTTCCTCTGCCAGGATCCGGGGGAGGGTGAGCCCGGCCGGCAGGTCAAGGAGCGGCTGGGCCCGCTGGCTCACGCGCTGCGCCTGGAATGCGGTGCTCTCGACGTCCCCGTGGTGGAGGCCCTGTGCCTCTCGGGCGGCCGCTTCTGGTCGTACTGCTGCGACGACGAGGGGTGCTGTCCCGCGGTCGGCACGCCGATGGGGCTGCCAGGCGCCTCGGTGCTGGCCGCCGCCGCGACCTACGCCGGACTTCAGGTCCGGGGCACGCTGCGCGAACTGCGGGCGAGGCTCCTCCCGTGGGAGAACGCCGCCGCCCTCGAACAGGAAGCCGCCCTGGACGCCGCCCACCGGACGCTGGTCCCCAAGATCCTCGACGCGGCGGGACGGAACGAGGTCGCCCGGCAGACACAGGAACTGGCCTCGCGGATCATGGACCGGCTGTCCGGCGCCCCCTCCGTGTCCGGCATGCTCCCCGCGGACCTGCGGGACGACGAACTGCTCCGGCACGACGAGGCCGCCACACTGATCCTCGGCCTGCAGGACCGCACGACCCGGGACCGGGCGGCGGAGTGGATGGAGGGCGAGGAGGCAGGCCCCGCACTCCGCCTGTGGCGGGCACTGGCCCGCCGCTGCGTCGGATCGTACGGCGAACACGCCGCGGCCCCCCTGACGCTCGCCGGCTGGGTCGCCTGGTCCACCGGCGACGAGCTGGAGGCCAGGGAAGCACTCGCCATGGCTCTGGGCGCCGATCCCGACTATCTCTTCGCCCGCCTACTGCACCAGGCCTGCAACGAGGGCCTCGACCCGGAATCGATCCGCCGCTGCCTGCGCGCGGAACGCGACGGCCACGGGAAGACGGACGGCGAGGGGCCGGCCACCGGTGCGGACAGCGAGGCGGGCAACGAGGATCCGGACAGCGAAGATCCAGGAGACGGGGAGTCCGTTGACACGGAGCCCGGTGCGGCGGGGGAGTCCACACCCTTCGGGCCCGACGCTGCCATGGGACGGGAGACGCCCCCACGCCGCCGACGCCGCGAGCACGTCTCCGGTGCCGACGGCGGTTCCCCGAGCCGGGGGCGGGTGGACGGCAGCCGCCCGAACGTGCGGATTCCGCATCCCCGTACGGCGGTGGGTGGTACGCGTCCGAGCGGTGTGCGTCCCGGCATCGAGGGGCCGGGTGCCGCACGCCATCGTCGCGCTGCCTCGCGTCGGGGACGTACGCAGATCCGGAGCCGGGGCAGCGCCGGGGAGGAGTGACCGGGCGGGAGGGGAGGCGGCCGCCGGTTGGACGAAGGGAGCGGCGACGGCCGGGGCGCCGCTCCCTCCGTAGCCCGCCCCGCAAGTGAGTTGGCCGTGGCCGACCGAGGGCAAGGAGACGGAAGGGGAGAGGGGGCGGCAGGGGCGAGGTGACGGAGGGGGCAAGGGGCCAAGGGAGGAGAGAACCGGTGAGGAAGGGCATTGCAGCGGTCCCGCATCGCGGGATGCGCCGGCCACCGGACCCCCGTGCCGGGAGCGGTACCGGACCGGAGCGGATCAGCCGTCGATGCCGTCGGCGAAGGGAGTGTTTATCGTCAGGCAGACGACTATGATCGCCGCATGCCCTACGACCCGTCAGCCTTTCCGCCCTTTGCCGTCACCGTGGACCTGGTCGTGCTGACCGTGCGCCGCCATGCCCTGTGTGCGCTGGCGGTACGCAGGGGCGAACCGCCGTTTCAGGGACGCTGGGCGCTTCCCGGCGGATTCGTCCGGGCCGACGAGGACCTGGCACAGGCAGCGGCACGCGAACTGGCGGAGGAGACCGGGCTGCGCGTGCACGATCCCGCAGCCCCCGCCCAGGCCGGTGGCGCGCACCTGGAACAGCTCGCCACCTACGGCGATCCCAAGCGCGACCCGCGGATGCGGGTCGTCAGCGTCGCGCACCTCGCCCTCGCCCCCGACCTGCCCGCACCCAGGGCGGGCGGCGACGCCAGCAACGCGCGCTGGGCCCAGGTCGGGGAACTGCTGCAACAGGCGGACTACGGCAGGGACGGCGAGCCGGTGGCGCCGCTCGCCTTCGACCACGCGCAGATCCTGGCGGACGGGGTGGAGCGCGCCCGCTCCAAGATCGAGTACTCGTCGCTGGCCACGGCCTTCTGCCCGCCCGAGTTCACCGTCGGCGAGCTGCGCCGTGTCTACGAGGCCGTGTGGGGTGTGGCCTTGGACCCGCGCAACTTCCACCGCAAGGTGACGGGTACGCCGGGCTTCCTGGTGCCGACGGGCGGCACGACCACCCGGCAGGGCGGCCGTCCCGCTCAGCTCTTCCGGGCCGGCGGAGCCACCCTGCTCAATCCGCCGATGCTGCGTCCCGAGGTGTGAACGCGTCGGCCTGAGCGGCGGGAGCGGGTGGTGACGCGGAGGCTGCGGCAGAGGCGTCCGGCCCCGGCAAGCGCGGGCCGCGGACATGGATCCCGTGCGGCTGAATTCCCCGCGGCCGACAGGCCTTGCGGTGCCCGAAAAATCCGATATGGCGCGCTATCTTGCTTCGGGTGATCCAGGCCATCGGACTGACCAGCAACCCGCGCAAAGAGCTACCGCCCGCCGTTGACGACGTCTCCTTCGAGGCGCACGCAGGTCGCGTCACGATGCTGCTCGGAGTACCGGGCGCGGGCAAGTCGACAGCGCTCAGGCTCATGCTCGAACTTCAACCGGGCCGTGGCATCACCTACTTCAGGGGCCGTCCGCTGCACGACATCGGCCATCCGTCCCGCGAAGTCGGCGTACTGCTGGGCGAGGTGCCGGGCCACCCCGCACGCACCGTGCGCGGACACGTCCGCATGCTGTGTGCCGCGGCGGGAGTTCCGGTGCGTCGTGGGGACGAAGTCCTTGAAGCCGTCGGGCTCGTGAGCCTGCGGGAGAAGCGCCTCGGCACACTTTCGCGGGGCATGGACCGACGCCTCGGGCTCGCCTGCGCACTGTTGGCGGACCCGCACACCCTCGTGCTCGACGAACCCGCACACGGACTCTCCGTCGGTGAGAACCGCTGGCTGCACGGCATGCTCCGGGCCTACGCGGCGCAGGGCGGCACCGTCCTGAGCACCACGGCCGACCCCAAGGAAGCGGCGCGCACCGCGGACCGGGTGGTCACCCTCGATCAGGGACGGCTCGTCGCCGATCAGCCGGCCGCGGACTTCTCGCGCACCCGGCTGCGCCCCCGCGTCGCCGTCCGCACACCGCATGCCGCCCGGCTCTCGGCGCTGCTCGCCAAGGAGGCCCGTACAGCCCGGCGTTCCGTGGAGGTGGCCGAGGACGGCGGCAACCGTATCTCCGTCTACGGCAGTAGCTGCGCGGACATCGGCGAGATCGCCTTCCGGCACGGCATCGTCGTCCATCAACTCGCGGACGAGACCGGGGACATGGGGCCTGGAGCGGGTGCGTCCCGCACCGAGGAGCCGACTGCCTCGGACGAGGGAACGCCGTCCACCGTGCCGCTGTCCACCGCCACCACTCCCGACGCCGGACATCCCGACGGTGCCCTGGACTCCCGTCCTGCCGACCGCCCGCCGACCGGCCCCCGCGCCGGAGGTGAGGCCCGGGTCCTGGAGTCCGGGTCCTCGACCGGGCTGCCGCCTCCCATCTTCCTTCGCCCCGCGCTCCGTCCCCTCCACCCGCTGCGCTACGAGATCCGCAGGGTCACCGGCGTCGGGACCGGGTTTCTCGTCGGGGCGGCCGCGCTCGTGCTGTCCGCGCTCACCGCCGTACTGCTGGCCCGGATCGGACACACCCCGCAGCCGCGCCTGCTGGCCGCGTGGCCCAGGGAGTTGCCCCTGCCGCCCGCGGCGATCGGGGCGGGGCTGCTCGGCGCGCTGGCCTTCGGCGACGAGTTCCGCCACCCCGCCCTGGCGGCGGACCGGGGCAGTGCGCCCCGGCGGTTGGGGCTGCTCACCGCCAAACTCCTCGTCGCCTCGGTCACCGCGTTCGTACTGGCCGTCCTGACGATCGGGTGCGATGCCGAGCTGCTCTATCTCGTCTACGGGCGGGAGCTCGTCGAGGCCCCCGCCGACTGGTTGCCGCTCGGAGCGAGTTGGCTCGGACTCGTGATCGGGTGCGCCTGGGTGGGAGTGCTGGCCGCAGGGGTCTTCCGGTCGACCACCGCCGGTCTCGCCGTGGTCGTCGCCGTTCCGCTCCTCGTCGTGCCCCTCGTGCGCAAGCCGGCGGACGGGTTGCCGGTACGGACCGCGGCCGGGGCGCCCCTGGGGATGCGTGAGGTGTCCCCGCACCGCTGGTCCTTCGGGGGCGAACGGTATCTGGAGGGGGCGCTGCGGATGGTCGCCCAACCGGTGGGGGGCGCGCTGGCGTTGTCCCTCGCGGTGCTGCTCTGCGCGTATCTGCTCACATCCTTGCGGAACAGGGCCCGATGACGACCGACGGTGCCCCGATCGGTCCGTTCATGCCTGCAACTCCCCGAAGGGAGCCCGCTTCTTTCCGATAAGGCGTCAATTGCGACGGGGTGAGCGATCACCCTTTCGTGTGCTTTTCACCAAACTCCTCAAGGGAGTTGGGAGCCGCGCCGACAAAGGATGCGTGAGTACCCTTGCGCACACCATGATGACCACCGCCCGCTCCGCAGACTCCGGCCTCGCGGGTCCGGGCGAACTCGACCGCTACCCCTATGCCGACGCGCCCGTCGGCGGCCGTGTCGGGCTCCCTGTCTGGGACACCGATCCCGAGCTGGGCCGTGGGGGCCGCCGCAGCGCGGGCAACCGCGGCCGCGGGCTGCACGGCCAACTCGTCCAGCAGCTGGGTCAGATGATCGTTTCGGGCGATCTGGGCGCCGACCGGCCCCTGGTTCCCGAGGAGATCGGCCAGCGCTTCGAGGTCTCCCGCACCGTCGTCCGCGAGTCGCTCCGTGTCCTGGAGGCCAAGGGCCTGGTCAGCGCCCGGCCCAATGTCGGCACGCGCGTGCGCCCGGTCAGCGACTGGAATCTGCTCGACCAGGACATCATCGAGTGGAGGGCCTTCGGACCGCAGCGCGACGACCAGCGCCGTGAGCTCAGCGAGCTGCGCTGGACGATCGAGCCGCTGGCCGCCCGGCTCGCCGCCGGGCACGGGCGCGAGGAGGTCCAGCAGCGTCTGTCCGACATGGTGGAGATCATGGGGCACGCCATGGGACAGGGTGACGCGCTGACCTTCGCCCGCGCCGACTCCGAGTTCCATTCGCTGCTGATCCAGATCGCCGGCAACCGCATGCTGGAGCACCTTTCCGGGATCGTGTCCGCCGCGCTGCAGGTCTCGGGCGGACCGGTCACGGGCTGTGAGCGGCCGAACGAAGCCTCGCTCACGCACCACGGCCGGATCGTCGACGCGCTCGCCGGCGGCGACGGCGCGGCGGCCGAGGCGGCCATGCGTCAGTTGCTGATGATCCACCCCGAGGTCGAGCGAGTGGTGCCCGGCCCGCGCTAGCACTGGCGCTGACCGCGTTCCGCGGACGGCCCGGCCTGCCATCCCCTCCTGCCATCCCCTCCTGCCATCCCCCTCCTGCGGCACCCTCCGACCGGTGAGCCGCCCGCTGTAGGACCCCGCGGGATCACCTTCGATCCCGCGGGGTCCTACAGTGATGAAGGGGCCGTAAGGTCCGGCATGATGCCGCTGTCACCCCCGAGTGACCTTCTTTGTGTCGATCTGATCGATTGTGGGCACTTACGGGGTGTGACTCGGGCCACGTGGATTGGGCGTAACGCTCCTGGAAAGAACGCGATGACCTAAGAGGTGGCAGTCGCGGAGGGAATACGGACGCCGTTCACGGCGCTGTGCAACTCCCCGGCCCCCGCCCGCATCGTCGGCCTATCCCCAAGCCGGCGGTCGGCCCCTGTCCGTCGTGGACGGGGCCGGAAGCCGTTTTCTCAACGTCCCGAGAGGTTGTTCGTGTCGGCCAGCACATCCCGTACGCTCCCGCCGGAGATCGCCGAATCCGTCTCTGTCATGGCGCTCATCGAGCAGGGAAAGGCTGAGGGGCAGATCGCCGGCGATGACGTGCGTCGGGCCTTCGAAGCTGACCAGATTCCGGCCACTCAGTGGAAGAACGTACTGCGCAGCCTCAACCAGATCCTCGAGGAAGAGGGTGTGACGCTGATGGTCAGTGCCGCGGAGCCCAAGCGCACCCGAAAGAGCGTCGCAGCGAAGAGTCCCGCCAAGCGCACCGCGACCAGGACGGTCGCGGCGAAGGCGACGACCACCCGGAAGGCCAGCGCCACCGCCACACCGGCCGCACCCGACGCCGCCGCCGAGGAAGAGGCACCCGCCAAGAAGGCGGCTGCCAAGAAGACCACCGCGAAGAAGACGGCCGCCAAGAAGACGGCGGTGAAGAAGACGGCCGCCAAGAAGACCGCGGCCAAGAAGGACGACGCCGGGGCCACAGACGAAGAGGCCGTCGAGGAGACCAAGGCGACGGACGAGCCGGAGGGCACGGAGAGCGCAGGTTTCGTCCTCTCCGACGAGGACGAGGACGACGCGCCCGCCCAGCAGGTCGCCGCCGCCGGTGCCACCGCCGACCCGGTCAAGGACTACCTCAAGCAGATCGGCAAGGTGCCCCTGCTCAACGCCGAGCAGGAGGTCGAGCTCGCCAAGCGGATCGAAGCCGGTCTGTTCGCCGAGGACAAGCTGGCCAACTCCGACAAGCTGGCGCCGAAGCTCAAGCGCGAGCTGGAGATCATCGCCGAGGACGGGCGCCGCGCCAAGAATCACCTCCTGGAGGCCAACCTCCGTCTGGTGGTCTCCCTGGCCAAGCGCTACACCGGCCGCGGCATGCTCTTCCTGGACCTCATCCAGGAGGGCAACCTCGGTCTGATCCGCGCGGTGGAGAAGTTCGACTACACCAAGGGCTACAAGTTCTCCACCTACGCCACCTGGTGGATCCGTCAGGCGATCACCCGCGCGATGGCCGACCAGGCCCGCACCATCCGCATCCCGGTGCACATGGTCGAGGTCATCAACAAGCTCGCGCGTGTGCAGCGCCAGATGCTCCAGGACCTGGGCCGCGAGCCCACCCCGGAGGAGCTGGCCAAGGAACTCGACATGACCCCGGAAAAGGTCATCGAGGTCCAGAAGTACGGTCGCGAGCCCATTTCCCTGCACACCCCGCTGGGCGAGGACGGCGACAGCGAGTTCGGTGACCTCATCGAGGACTCCGAGGCCGTCGTCCCGGCCGACGCGGTCAGCTTCACGCTTCTGCAGGAGCAGCTGCACTCCGTCCTGGACACCCTGTCCGAGCGCGAGGCGGGCGTCGTCTCCATGCGCTTCGGTCTCACCGACGGTCAGCCGAAGACCCTCGACGAGATCGGCAAGGTGTACGGCGTCACGCGCGAGCGCATCCGCCAGATCGAGTCCAAGACCATGTCGAAGCTGCGTCACCCGTCGCGCTCCCAGGTCCTGCGCGACTACCTCGACTAGGACAGCGATCACGACAGTCCCACAAGGCCGAACCGAGGCCCGGTCCCCTTCGCGGGGCCGGGTCTCGGTGCTGCTCCGCGGGTGCGGGGCGCGACGGGGTGGATCACGCTGGGTGTCCCATCAACGCCCCAGTGTGAGGAGAGCGCATGCGTCGTTGCCTAGCCCGGGTCCTGGCCCGGCCACTGGTCCTCGCCGCCGCCACGACCGCGATACCGCTGGCAGCGGCCGCTCCCGCGGCTCCGGCGGTCGCGGACCGCATCGTCGTCGGCGGGTTCCCGGTCGATGTGAACCAGAGTCCGTGGACTGTGGCGCTGTCCAGCCGTGACCGGTTCGGGGGTACCCGGGCGGGGCAGTTCTGCGGGGGTGTGGCCGTCGGCCGGACCACGGTGCTCACCGCCGCCCACTGCATGAACGAGGAGGCCCTGGGAGCGCCGCCGGACCGGGTGCCCGACCTCAGAGTGATCTCGGGCCGTACGGATCTGCTCTCGGACCAGGGCGAGGAGATAGAGGTACGCGAGACCTGGGTGAATCCGGGCTACGACCCGCTCAGCAACTCCGGCGACTTCGCCGTGCTCACCCTGGCCGCACCGCTGCCCTCCGGCTCGGTGATCGGCATGGCCGGCGCGGGCGATCCCGGGTACCGGGCCGACACCCCCGCGACCGTCTACGGCTGGGGGGACACCACGGGCTCAGGAACCTACGCCGGCAGCCTGCACGCGGCGCGGGTGCGTGTGCTGCGCGACACCCTGTGCGAGGACGCCTATCCGGGCGGCAGCGAGGGCACATACCGCGCCGGGACCATGCTGTGCGCCGGTGAGCAGGACGGCGGGCCGGACGCCTGCCAGGGGGACAGCGGCGGCCCGCTGGTGGCCGAGGGGCGACTGATCGGCCTGGTGTCCTGGGGCAGCGGATGCGGCTGGGCGGAGACTCCCGGGGTCTACACGCGTGTGTCCGATGTCATGCGAACGCTCGACGGGGCTCCGGCCCGACAGGCCGGAAAGGCGCCCGGAGGCGCCTGAAGGCGCCCGGCGAGCCCTGAGCGGGTTTCCCGGGCCTCTCCCTCTCCCGGGCAGCCCCAGGGGCCGAAAGGCCCAGGAGCGAGAACGCATGAGAAGGAGGCGGCTGTCTCCGCAACGAAGGCAGCCGCCTCTCCCGCCGGCCTGTGCCGGTCTGGCTCGTCGTCGTACGCGAGATGTCAGCGTGTCCCCGTGATCAGCGCTCTTCCTCGGCGGCAGGGGCCGGCGGAGAGGTCAGCCGCTGAGTCTCGTCCTGTATCTCGGCGGCGATCTTCTTGAGTTCCGGCTCGAACTTGCGGCCGTGGTGGGCGCAGAAGAGCAGTTCTCCGCCGCTCAGCAGGACGACGCGCAGGTATGCCTGGGCGCCGCAGCGGTCGCAGCGATCGGCGGCCGTCATTGGGCTCGCGGGGGTCAGAACAGTAGTCACGTCGCCTCTTCTCTAGCTCGACGAGCTGTCGTACCAGGGTCAACATCCAACCAGCCCCAAAACGTTCCCGCTCGTGGCTTCTTCTCGAAAAAATCTTTCCGAGGTGACTGGGTGTTGCCGGTTGGCGGCGAATGTGCCGTATCGCGTGTCTGTGTCGTCGTACGGATTCGCGTCGGATCGGTGGTGGTCGGCCCTCCCGGCTGGTAGCCGGTTGTTCTTGAGGACGTGCCCGGAGCCTAAATGGTTCATGCCTGGAAGGGAACGTGATGTGTGCTTCACTCCATCGAGGGATCGAACAGGCATACGACTCTCGACTAGTCTAGGTTTCAGACGAGGGTGGCGTGACAACGGCTCTACCAGGCCTCGGTACCCTCTCACCGGTGACAAGTGACGCGCCCTTACCCATGAGGGCCCCATCTGAAATTCAGCGAGGAGCGAACCGCGTGACCGCCGAGACGTCCGTGCCGTCCACAGCGCTGCTGGCAGGAGCAGACCGGGACGGTTCCAACTACACCGCGCGGCACCTGCTCGTCCTCGAGGGGCTCGAGGCCGTGCGGAAGCGCCCCGGGATGTACATCGGATCAACCGACAGCCGCGGTCTGATGCACTGTCTCTGGGAAATCATCGACAACTCGGTGGACGAGGCCCTCGGGGGCCACTGCGACCACATCGATGTGATCCTCCACGACGACGGCTCGGTGGAGGTCCGGGACAACGGCCGAGGTATCCCGGTCGACGTGGAGCCCAAGACCGGCCTCTCCGGTGTCGAGGTCGTCATGACCAAGCTGCATGCCGGCGGCAAGTTCGGCGGCGGTTCGTACGCCGCCTCCGGCGGACTGCACGGCGTCGGCGCGTCCGTCGTCAACGCGCTCTCCGCGCGGCTGGACGTCGAGGTGGACCGAGGTGGGCACACCCACGCGATCAGCTTCCGCCGCGGTGTCCCCGGCGCCTTCGCCGCCCTGGGCCCGGAGGCGAAGTTCGAGGCCGGGAGCGGGCTGCGCGGGACCAAGAAGATTCCGAAGACCCGCAGCGGCACCCGTGTGCGCTACTGGGTCGACCGCCAGATCTTCCTCAAGGACGCCAAGCCGACCCTGGAGACCCTGCACCAGCGCGCCCGCCAGACCGCGTTCCTGGTGCCCGGCCTGACCATCGTCGTCCGTGACGAGCTCGGGCTCGGCGACGGTGGCAGCAAGGGCGAGGAGTCCTTCCGCTTCGACGGCGGCATCAGCGAGTTCTGCGAGTTCCTGGCCACCGACAAGGCCGTCTGCGACACCCTCCGCTTCACGGGGCAGGGCACCTTCAAGGAGACGGTCCCGGTCCTGGACGAGTACGGCCAGATGACACCCACCGAGGTGACCCGCGAACTCGGCGTCGACGTCGCGATGCGCTGGGGGACCGGCTACGACACGACGCTCCGGTCGTTCGTCAACATCATCGCCACCCCCAAGGGGGGCACCCATGTCGCCGGCTTCGAGCAGGCCGTCGCCAAGACGGTGAACGAGGTGCTGCGCACGAAGAAGATGCTGCGCGTGGCCGAGGACGACGTCGTCAAGGACGACGCCCTGGAGGGCCTCACGGCGGTCGTCACCGTCCGCCTGGCCGAGCCGCAGTTCGAGGGCCAGACCAAGGAGGTTCTCGGCACCTCGGCGGCCCGCCGCATCGTGAACACCGTGATCTCCCGGGAGCTCAAGGCATTCCTGACCTCCACCAAGCGCGACGCCGCCCAGCAGGCCCGTGTGGTTCTGGAGAAAGCGGTCGCCGCGGCCCGGACCCGCATCGCCGCCCGTCAGCACAAGGACGCCCAGCGCCGCAAGACGGCCCTGGAGTCCTCCTCGCTGCCCGCCAAGCTGGCCGACTGCCGCAGTGACGACGTCGAGCGCAGCGAGCTGTTCATCGTCGAGGGAGACTCCGCCCTCGGTACGGCGAAGCTCGCGCGGAACTCCGAGTTCCAGGCGCTGCTGCCGATTCGAGGCAAGATCCTCAACGTTCAGAAGTCGTCCGTGACGGACATGCTGAAGAACGCGGAGTGCGGGGCGATCATCCAGGTCATAGGGGCCGGATCCGGACGGACGTTCGATATCGACGCGGCTCGCTACGGCAAGATCATCATGATGACCGACGCGGATGTGGACGGCTCCCACATCCGCACCCTGCTCCTGACGCTGTTCCACCGCTACATGCGGCCCATGGTCGAGTCCGGCCGGGTGTTCGCCGCGGTGCCTCCGCTGCACCGTATCGAGCTCGTCCAGCCCAAGAAGGGGCAGGACAAGTACGTGTACACGTACTCGGACCGCGAGCTGCGCGACAAGCTGATGGAGTTCCAGACCGAGAACATCCGCTACAAGGACTCGATCCAGCGCTACAAGGGTCTCGGGGAGATGGACGCCGACCAGCTGGCCGAGACGACCATGGACCCGCGCCACCGCACCCTGCGCCGGATCAACCTCACCGATCTGGAGGCCGCCGAGCAGGTCTTCGATCTGCTCATGGGCAACGACGTCGCTCCGCGCAAGGAGTTCATCTCCAGCTCGGCGGCGACACTGGACCGGTCGCGCATCGACGCGTGACCGCCGTGCGATCGACGCGTAGGGGTCCCCGCGGTCACCTGATGGGGTGAAGCAGAACGGGAAGAAGAGCCGGGGGTCTTCCCGTTCTGTCCATCCTTGGGCATGCAGCAAAGCGATGGCCGCCCCCACCCGGGCGGAGGCGGTCCTGAGAGTCCCGCCGGACATGCCGAAAGACGCTCCGCACCTCCCGGGGGAGGTGCGCCCGGGCAGCTCGACGGCGGCCATGCCCTGCCCTCCGGCGGGCCGTCCGGCGTCGTGAGCTACGACGACCCCTGGTACGACGCCCTCGCTTCGGGCTGGGGCGAGGGCACCGGCAAGGGCGCCGGAGCACCCACGGCGGTTCGGACACCGCCGGCGCAGGCCGCGGTCGTACCGGCCGCGCGCGGGCGGGAAGACGCCGTGGCAGTGGCAGACGTGTACCTCCAAGTCCAGCGCAGCGCCGCGTTCCAGGAAGTGCGCAGTCGCTACCGGAGGTTCGTGGTCCCGGCGGTCGTCGTCTTCTGCGCCTGGTACGTGGCGTACGTCGTGACCGCCACCACCGCGCCGGACCTGATGGCGCAGCCGGTGGCCGGCGCCGTGAACGTGGGGATGCTCGCCGGGCTCGGCCAGTTCCTGACCACATTCCTGCTCACCTGGGCCTACGCACGGCACGCGCGACTGCGCAGGGACCGGGCCGCGCTGGAACTGCGCTGGGACACACAGGAGTTGGCGCGCGGCCGGGGCGGTGCCTCATGACGGGCGATCACCAGGCACTGGCGCTGCTGCTGTTCAGTGCGTTCGTCGCGGTCACCCTGGGGATCACCACCTGGGTGAGCCGCCGCCGACAGGGCTCGGCCGAGGAGTTCTATGCCGGTGGCCGGCTCTTCTCACCGATGGAGAATGGTTTTGCCATCGCGGGCGACTACATGTCCGCCGCCTCCTTCCTCGGTATCTCCGGACTGATCGCCCTCTTCGGCTACGACGGGATGCTGTACTCGGTGGGCTTCCTGGTGGCCTGGCTCGTGGTGCTGCTCCTGGTCGCGGAACTGGTGCGCAACTGCGGCCGGTTCACCCTCGCCGACGTGGTGGTGGCCCGGATGCGGGAACGGCCCGTCCGCATCGCCGCGGGAACGTCGTCGGTCACCGTGTCCGTGTTGTACCTGGTGGCGCAGATGGTGGGTGCGGGCAGCCTGGTCGCGCTGCTGCTCGGCGGCCGGAGCGAGGCGGCGCAGGCATGGACCGTCGTCGGCGTCGGGGCGCTCATGGTGATCTACGTGTCGATGGGGGGGATGCGGGCCACCACCTGGATCCAGATCGTCAAGGCGGTCCTGTTGCTCGGCGGCACCATCGCGCTGACCGTCCTCGTCCTGCTGCGGTTCCACGGCGACTTCAACCGGCTGCTGCTCACGGCGGCCGAGCGCAGCGGTCACGGGGAGGCGTTCCTGGCCCCCGGGCTCGCCTACGGCGGGGACTGGACGTCCCGGTTCGACTTCATGAGCCTGGGGCTCGCGCTGGTGCTGGGCACGGCCGGGCTGCCGCACATCCTGTCCCGCTTCTACACCGTCCCGACCGCTCGGGCGGCCCGGCGCTCGGTCGTCTGGTCGATCGGGCTCATCGGCGGGTTCTACCTGATGACGATCGTGCTCGGGTTCGGTGCCGCCGCCGTCGTCGGACCGGATGCCGTGCGCGGGTCCAACGCGGCCGGGAACACGGCGGTTCCGCTGCTGGCGCTCGACCTCGGCGGCGGCGCCGGCTCCACCGGCGGAACGGTGCTGTTCGCGATCGTCGCCGCGGTCGCCTTCGCCACGATCCTCGCCGTCGTCGCCGGGATCACCCTCGCCTCGTCGGCGTCCGTCGCCCACGACCTGTACGCGTCCCTGCGGCGCCGCGGTGGAAAGCCGCGCAGCGAGGTGGCCGTGGCCCGGGTGGCCGCGCTCGGCATCGGCGTGCTGGCGATCGCGCTCGGCCTGCTGGCCCGTGATCTCAATGTCGCCTTCCTCGTCGGGCTGGCCTTCGCCGTGGCCGCCTCCGCCAATCTGCCCGTGCTGCTCTACTCCCTGTTCTGGCGCGGATTCACCACCAGGGGCGCCGTGTGGGCCGTCTACGGCGGGCTGATCCCGGCCATGGTGCTGGTCCTGCTGTCCCCGGTGGTCTCCGGCAACCCGGAATCCCTGTTCCCCGGCGTCGACTTCCACCTCTTCCCGCTCCAGAACCCTGGCCTGGTCTCCATCCCGCTCGGCTTCCTCGCCGGCTGGCTCGGCACGGTCACCTCGGCCGAGATCCCCGACGAGGCCAAGCACGCGGAGGCCGAGGTGCGGTCGCTGACGGGCGCGGGGGCCGTGTGACCCGGGCCGTGTCGCGTGGGCCGTGTCGCGTGGGCGCCGTGCGACGACGCTCAGGTACGGGTCGCCGACACGTAACGGTGTTTCGGTCGGCCCGCGTCGCCGTACTTCAGGGTCAGCGTGGCCCGGCCCGTGCGCTCCAGAAGCTTCGGACAGTGCTGGGCGGTCTGGCGGCCCGCCCCTGTGCGCTCGGCGATCTCCTGGGCGACCGCGAGCCCCGTCCGGTCGGGCGGACAGTGGTCCAGGAGCATCGGATCCAGCCGGGGCAGCGTCTCCGGCAGGCCGAGCGCCTCGGCCGCGTTGTGTGCCGTCTCGTACACGCGAGGAGGAGTCGGTGTCCGCGAGGGATCACGCGCGCGGCCGGTCAGCTCGCGAGCGCGGCCATGGTCACCTCGCGGATCGCCACCACGTCCATCCGCGCGGGCGAGCCCAGCACCGACCCGCAGCTTTCCGCGCGGGGCGGCAGGGACGACCCCTGGGCCACCTCCACGCGCCAGCGGCGCCCGTCGGTGTGCGCGATGAGCACCTTCCAGCGCGGGGCCGCGCCGTCCGTCCGCACGACGGTCAGCGCCTCGGCGGCGTACTCGCCCACCGCGGTACGCACGGCCAGCTCGGCCGCCTGGCCGGGACGCTCCCAGGCGGAGCTCCCGCGGCACCCCTCCGTAACGATCCGGCCCTCCTGCGCGCCGTGCAGCGCCTCCTTGACGGTATGCGCCTCGGCCCTGCCGTACGCGTAGCCGTGAGGCAGCACGAGCACCGTGGGCGAGAAGCGGTGTCCGCCCAGGTGAGTGACCTCCCAGACGCCCTCGACGCCGGAGGCGGCGAGCTCGGCCGCCAGAGGCCGGCCGAGGAGTGCGCAGCAGCGGTCGCGCCTGCCGTTGGTGCAGACGAGGGCGAGCGGGTCGCCCTCGTACGGCCGCCCGCCGAGTGCCGTGGCGAAGGTGCCGCTGTATCCCCTGCCGAGGGCCGCGAAGTCGAGGTCGAGCAGGCGCTCCGGGTCCGTGGTCGTGGCGGAGTGCAGCCACGTGCTGCCGGGCACGGTGTGGGCCGCGTACACCTGGCGCATGGCGGGCGTCCGGCGGTCCGCGTGGCGTCCGGGGCGCCTGATGAGGGCGATACGCACCCCGGTGCCCGACGCGGCGGCCTCCAGGGCGCGGCCCAGCGCCGGGTCGAGGTGGCTCGAGGTGAGCGCCTTGGGGCCCCATGGACCGGGCTGTTCCAGCAGGAGCCAGGTCCTCGCGGTGGCCGCGGTTCCCGCGACGGGCTCGTCGAGCTCGCGGGAGGCGGTTGAGCACGTACTCACAGAGGTGAGCCTAACCTGAGTTGCCCACGAGTGACTTCCTGGCCCGCCCGTGCCTCATACGGGTGCTGCTGCTGGAGGAAGGGGCGAAGGTGACGCGCGTGCCCAGTCGAACTTGGCGTCCAGGAGACGGGGCCGCGATGTCGAGGGCCGCGGCGAGGGTGCTCCGGCGCGCGGGATTTTCAGAAGAGAGCATGAGGTGCACGCAGGGGCCATGTGGTCCTGCCGGCCCGGCGCGCCCTGTCGCGGAAGGCACAGGGCGCTGGGGTTGCTCGACGGCACATGGGTGCGGATTGACCGGAAATGAGTCGAGGTGGGCGGTAATGCTCCGCCCGGTTTCCTGTGCGTCGGGGATGTTGGCCTTGGCGTGAATGAGGGTTTCGCGGGTGACCGCGACGATGCGCTCGTAGGCTCCTCTCGACGCGTCGCCAGGAAGCTTCGACTCCAGGTCCTCTGTGACGTCTGTGCCGATCACGGCGAACCTTCCGTCGGACAGTTCGAAAATATCGGGGCAATTGGCGCCGGTTGCACTTCCCCGCGCGCTCGGAGGGGTGCCGATCCGGCGGACGATGTGGCTCACTGTTCTGGTGTTCCCTTTGATCTCGAGGCTTGGCGCGCACGTAGCTCCGCGGTGCGATGCGGCCCGGTGGGGCCATGACCTCGACAACCGGGCGGCATGGAGCGGCGGTTCGGCGGGGATCTACCCGTTTCACAAGATGCGCGGTAGTCAACCTTGTTGGTACCTGGGGAAACGCTGCGCTTTATGGGTTTGTTTCCGCCCAACCGTGTGATGTGTTCAGGAGAGTGAGGCAGGGGGACACGGCTTCACGCCCGGCCGCCGGAGGCGGCCGCTGCTACTCGCTCGGAGGCTCCCTCACCACCCACCACTCGTCGAAATCCGCCTCCTCCAACTGCACCAGCAGGTCGTCGACCATACGTCCGACCTTGGCCTCCTCGGAGGTCTCGATGAGGGCCGCACGATGTGGCCGGGTGGCGTACCAGTACTCCCTGAAGAGCGGGTTGCTCAGCATGCTTCGGGCGAAGCCGAAGAACTCCTCTCGGGACATGTCGCCCATGCGGTAGTAGCAGAAGGCGTTCGTATAGACGGCGTTGGCGAAGAGGAACTGGCGCTGCCTTTGGGGTGGCACGGCTCCGTCGTAGGCGTCCAGCACCTCGGGATCATCCATGGCCTTACTCAACAACTCCCAGTGGGGGCGCTGTTGATGGGCGAAGTTGGTCTTGCGCTGATCGTGAGCGGCCTGCTCCAGGTATTCGATCCGTGCGCGCGGGGTGTTTCAGCAGGGGCCGCTGCGAAGCCAGAGCCATGGCAGCGCCGGCCGCCAGACCTATCCCGGTCGAGGCTGTGGCCCGCATCCTCTGCATCCAAAATTACGCGTGGTCATGTCAACCCCCGTATCAGGCAGCCGTCCGCCGGCCGTCGGGGTTCGGGTCGACTGCAGGGGACCGGCGAGCGGTGGGCGGCGCTTGCCGCCTTCCAGGGTGCCGAGCTGCTCTGATCGGCGGGAAGGCGGAGAGGCGGCGCACGGAGGGAAGCGAGGGTCGCACAATCCGGCGCCTTGTCCAACGTCTGCCCCGCGAATGCTGCTAACAATCGTTCACTTCGCTCCTGTTCTCACCGCTCGTATCCTGGGGAGTCAGTCGATTCCCGGACGTACGCCGAGGCGCGAGCCGGGGTACGCGTAGGTGTGAGAGGGGTCGCGCGGTGGAGTGGAGCAGCGGTCGGCAGATTCCGGTCATCGTCCTGGCCGGATTTCTCGGATCCGGGAAGACCACCCTGCTCAACCACCTCCTCCACCACAGCGGGGGCAGCCGTATCGGGGCCGTCGTCAACGACTTCGGTGCCATCGAGATCGACGTCATGGCCGTGGCCGGAGCGCTCGGCGACTCGACC
This sequence comes from Streptomyces chlorus, assembly GCF_042655885.1. Classification (NCBI taxonomy): domain Bacteria; kingdom Bacillati; phylum Actinomycetota; class Actinomycetes; order Kitasatosporales; family Streptomycetaceae; genus Streptomyces; species Streptomyces chlorus. The sequence continues at coordinate 269,870 of NZ_JBHSOA010000042.1, read as the reverse complement.
GTCTCGCTCGGCAACGGGTGCCTGTGCTGTGCCGTCGACGGCAGTGAGCTGGACGTGTATCTCGAGCGGCTGGCGCGGCCGTCCGCGGGGATCGACATCGTCGTCATCGAGGCCAGCGGTCTCGCCGAGCCGCAGGAACTCGTGCGGATGGTGCTCGCCGGCGAACATCCCCGGATCGTGTACGGCGGGCTCGTCGAGGTCGTGGACGCCGCCGAGTTCGGGGAGATCCGGGCCAGGCACCCCGAGATCGACCGGCACCTCGGCCTCGCCGATCTGGTCGTCGTGAACAAGCTCGACCGGGTGGCGGACGAGGACGGCGTGCTCGACGTCGTGCGGTCGCTCGTCGACCGCGCCGCCGTCGTTCCCGCCACGCACGGCCGCGTCGATCCGACGTTCCTCTTCGACCGCAGGCCCGGTGAGGAGCGCGTCGGGCAGCTCTCCTTCGACGACCTGCACCGGCACGGCCCCGACGCGGACGAGCACGCCGGGCATCTGCACGCCCGGTACGACAGTCTGTCCTTCGCCTCCGTGGTGCCGCTCGATCCGCGGCGGCTGATCCGGTTCCTCGACAGCCGCCCGGAAGGGCTCTACCGGATCAAGGGATACGTCGACTTCGGGCCGTACGACACCGGGAACCGGTACGCCGTGCATGCCGTCGGGCGGTTCCTGCGGTTCTACCCGGAGCCCTGGCCGGCCGGTGCGGAGCGGCTCACGCAGCTGGTGCTCATCGGGACCGGCATCGACACCGCCGCCCTCCGCAAGGAGCTGGAGGAGGTCTGCGCCGGCCACGTCCCCGATGCCCCCGGCACCCCACACGCCGACGAGCAGGGCATGTGGGGCGTGCTGCGGTACGTACAGGAGCCCGACGACCCGGGCCGGGAGGTCCCGCCGGGCCGGGAGGACCAGCAGGGCCAGCAGGGCCAGCAGGGCTAGATCAGCCCCGCCACCACCGCCACCGTCTTCGGCAGGGACACTCCCGAGCCGTCGCGGCGCGGGTCGGGTTCCGGCAGGTCGACCGGCGTCCCGTTCTTCTGAGAGGCGCGGGCCGGGGTGGGGCCGGCCCAGGCCAGGGACAGGCAGTCCTCGCCCTTGAGGAACCGCTGGCAGCGCACCCCGCCGGTGGCCCGGCCCTTGCGGGGGAACTGGTCGAACGGGGTCAGCTTGGCCGTCGTCTGGACGGAGTCGTCCAGCGTGCCGCGCGAGCCGGCGACCGTGAACACCACCGCGTCCGCCCCCGGATCGACCGCCGTGAAGGTGATGACCTTCGCGCCCTCGGTGAGCTTGATGCCCGTCATGCCGCCGGCGGGACGCCCCTGCGGACGGACCTGCGAGGCCTGATAGCGCAGCAGTTGCGCGTCGTCGGTGATGAAGAGCAGGTCCTCCTCGCCCGTGCGCAGTTCGACGGCACCGACGATCCGGTCGCCCTCCTTGAGGGTGATGACCTCCAGCTCCTCCTTGTTGGAGGGGTAGTCGGGCACCACCCGCTTGACGATGCCCTGTTCCGTGCCGAGAGCGAGGCCTGGCGACGACTCGTCGAGCGTCGTCAGGCAGATCACCCGCTCACCGTCCTCCAGGGAGACGAACTCCGAAATCGGCGCCCCGCCCGAGAGGTTCGGGGTCGGCATCGGCTCCGGCAGCTGCGGGAGGTCGACGACGTTCACCCGCAGCAGACGCCCCGTCGAGGTGACCACGCCCACCTCGCCCCGGGCGGTGGCCGGCACCGCCGAGAGGATCATGTCGTGCTTGACCCGTTTGGCGTGCGCGCCCTTGGGGAACGGCTTCGCGTCCGCCGTACGGGCGAGCAGGCCCGTGTCGGACAGCAGCACCCGGCACGGGTCGTCCGCCACCTGAAGCGGCACGGCGACGACCGGGGTGGAGGACGCGTCCAGCAGGACCGTACGGCGGTCGTTACCGAACTTCTTGGCTACCGCGGCCAGTTCGGACGAGACCAGCTTGCGCAGCTCCGCGTCCGACTCCAGGATGCGGGTCAGCTCCTCGATCTCCGTGTTCAGCCGCTCCTGCTCCGCCTCCAGTTCGATGCGGTCGAACCTGGTGAGGCGGCGCAGGGGGGTGTCCAGGATGTACTGGGTCTGGATCTCGCTCAGCGAGAACTGCTCCATCAGACGCTGCTTCGCCTGCGCGGAGTTGTCACTGGAGCGGATCAGGCGGATGACCTCGTCGATGTCCAGCAGAGCCGTGAGCAGGCCCTCGACCAGGTGCAGACGGTCGCGCCGCTTGCTGCGGCGGAACTCCGAGCGGCGGCGGACCACATTGAAGCGGTGGTCGAGATAGACCTCCAGCAGCTCCTTGAGGCCCAGGGTGAGCGGCTGGCCGTCCACCAGGGCCACGTTGTTGATGCCGAAGGACTCCTCCATGGGCGTCAGCTTGTACAGCTGCTCCAGGACCGCCTCCGGCACGAAGCCGTTCTTGATCTCGATGACCAGACGCAGACCGTGGGCGCGGTCGGTGAGGTCTTTGACGTCGGCGATGCCCAGGAGCTTCTTCGAACCGACCAGGTCCTTGATCTTGGCGATCACCTTCTCCGGGCCCACCGTGAACGGCAGCTCGGTGATGACCAGGCCCTTGCGACGGGCGGACACCTCCTCCACGGTGACCGTCGCGCGGATCTTGAAGGTTCCGCGGCCCTTCTCGTACGCGTCCCGGATGCTCGGGAGGCCGACGATCCTGCCGCCGGTGGGCAGGTCGGGGCCCGGCACATGGCGCATCAGGGCGTCGAGATCCGCGTTCGGATACCGGATCAGGTGGCGGGCGGCCGCGATCACCTCGCGGAGGTTGTGCGGCGGCATGTTGGTGGCCATGCCGACCGCGATGCCCGACGCACCGTTCACCAGGAGGTTCGGGAACGCGGCGGGCAGGGTCGTCGGCTCCTGCTCCTGGCCGTCGTAGTTGGGCGCGAAGTCGACCGTGTCCTCGTCGATGGACTCGGTCATCAGGCTCGTGGCCTCGGTCATCCGGCTCTCGGTGTACCGCATGGCCGCCGGCGGGTCGTCGTTGCCCAGGGAGCCGAAGTTGCCGTGGCCGTCGACCAGGGGGACCCGCATCGAGAAGGGCTGCGCCATGCGCACCAGGGCGTCGTAGATCGACGCGTCGCCATGAGGGTGCAGTTTGCCCATGACCTCGCCGACCACGCGCGCGCACTTCACATAGCCGCGGTCGGGGCGCAGGCCCATCTCGTTCATCTGGTAGACGATGCGGCGGTGCACCGGCTTCATGCCGTCGCGCGCGTCCGGCAGGGCGCGGGAGTAGATGACCGAGTACGCGTACTCGAGGAAGGAGCCCTGCATCTCGTCGACGACGTCGATGTCGAGGATCCGCTCCTCGTACGAGTCGTCGGGCGGCGGGGTCTTCGTGCTGCGGCGGGCCATCGCTGCCGGCTCCTTGCTGAAGCGTGGGACGGTATCTGACGCGGACCATTGTGGACCGCCGCACCGACAACCGGGACCATGACCCCCGCCGTTGCCCTCCGGCGGGGGCCGGGGCGGGGTGCCGGCAGGGTACGCGCACCTCTCACCGGCGTCGCCGGCGGGGCCGCCGGCGCGTGTCGGCACCGGGTGCCCACCTCGTACGCCCCGTGATCCCGTATGTACCGAGGTCCCGTGCGCCCCACGAACCCCGTGCGTACCGTGCCGTCCCACCCGTACCCACGGTTCTCGCTCTCGGCGTACCCGGTCCCGTCCGGGAACTTCGCCAGTGCTCCGCACGCTTGCATACAGTGGCAGGACCGGCACAAACGGCGGATGCGACGACCGCCTCCGCGATCGAAGGGACGTACATGCCCATGGGTCACACGGCCACCGCCCAGGCAGGCTCCGGCAGCCTGACAGCGACCGAGCACCGGCTGTCCAACGGCCTGCGCGTGGTGCTCTCCGAGGACCATCTGACCCCCGTCGCGGCGGTGTGCCTCTGGTACGACGTCGGTTCGCGTCACGAAGTCAAGGGCCGCACCGGCCTGGCTCACCTTTTCGAGCACCTCATGTTCCAGGGGTCCGGGCAGGTGAAGGGCAACGGCCACTTCGAACTGGTCCAGGGCGCCGGAGGCTCGCTCAACGGCACCACCAGCTTCGAGCGGACCAACTACTTCGAGACCATGCCGACCCACCAGCTGGAACTCGCCCTCTGGCTCGAGGCCGACCGCATGGGCTCCCTGCTGGCCGCCCTGGACGAGGAGTCCATGGAGAACCAGCGGGACGTCGTCAAGAACGAGCGCCGCCAGCGCTACGACAACGTCCCCTACGGCACGGCTTTCGAGAAGCTGACCGCCCTCTCCTACCCGGCCGGCCACCCGTACCACCACACGCCCATCGGCTCGATGGCGGACCTGGACGCGGCCACCCTGGAGGACGCCCGCGCCTTCTTCCGCACGTACTACGCGCCGAACAACGCCGTGCTCTCCGTCGTCGGTGACATCGACCCGGAGCAGACACTCGCCTGGATCGAGAAGTACTTCGGCTCCATCCCGTCCCACGACGGCAAGCCCGAGCCCCGCGACGGCTCGCTGCCCGGGATCATCGGCGAGGAGCTGCGTGAGCTCGTCGAGGAGGAGGTCCCCGCGCGTGCGCTGATGGCCGCCTACCGGCTGCCCGAGGACGGCACACGCGCGAGCGACGCGGCGGACCTGGCGCTCACCGTCCTCGGCGGCGGTGAGTCCTCGCGGCTCTACAACCGGCTGGTGCGACGGGACCGTACGGCCGTGGCGGCCGGATTCGGCCTGCTGCGGCTGACCGGGGCGCCCTCCCTGGGCTGGCTGGACGTGAAGACGTCCGGTGACGTGGAGGTACCCGTCATCGAGGCCGCGATCGACGAGGAGCTCGCCCGGTTCGCCGAGGAGGGCCCCACGGCCGAGGAGATGGAGCGCGCCCAGGCGCAGCTGGAGCGCGAGTGGCTGGACCGGCTCAGCACCGTCGCCGGCCGGGCCGACGAGCTGTGCCGGTACGCCGTCCTGTTCGGCGACCCGCAGCTCGCCCTCACCGCCGTCGGGCGCATCCTCGACGTGACCGCCGAGGACGTCCGGGAGGTCGCCAAGGCCCGCCTGCGTCCCGACAACCGCGCGGTGCTCGTCTACGAGCCCGTTGCCCCCGGGGCCGGGGAGTCCGAAGAAGCCGCAGCCGCCGGCACCGAAGAAGCCGCAGCCGCCGGCACCGAAGAAGCCGCGGCCGCCGGCACCGACGAGAACGAGGAGACGGCGAAGTGACCGAGCTCGCCACGATGGACTTCCACCCCCAGCCGCAGGCGGGCGAGGCCCGGCCCTGGGCCTTCCCGGCCCCCGAGCGCACCGCCCTCGGCAACGGTCTGACGGTGCTGCGCTGCCACCGCCCCGGCCAGCAGATCGTCGCCGTCGAGGTGCTGCTCGACGCGCCCCTGGAGGCCGAACCGGCCGGGCTCGACGGTGTCGCCACGATCACCGCGCGGGCGTTCTCCGAGGGCACCGACAAGCACTCCGCCGAGGAGTTCGCCGCCGAACTGGAGCGCTGCGGCGCCACCCTGGACGCCTACGCCGACCACCCCGGCATCCGTCTGAGCCTCGAGGTGCCGGCCTCACGGCTCACCAAGGGGCTCGGGCTGCTCGCCGACGCCCTCAGGGCACCCGCGTTCGCCGACAGCGAGATCGAGCGCCTCGTCCGCAACCGCCTCGACGAGATCCCGCACGAGCTGGCCAACCCGTCCCGCCGCGCGGCGAAGGAACTCTCCAAGGAGCTGTTCCCGGCGACGTCGCGCATGTCCCGCCCGCGCCAGGGCACCGAGGAGACCGTCGCCGGCATCGACTCGACGGCCGTACGCGCCTTCCACGAGAAGCACGTCCGCCCCGCGACCGCCACCGCGGTGGTCGTCGGCGACCTCACCGGCACCGACCTGGACGAGCTGCTCGGCGACACCCTTGGCGTCTGGACCGGATCGTCCGCCCAGCCGCGGCCCGTTCCGCCGGTCACCGCCGACGACTCCGGCCGGGTCGTGATCGTGGACCGCCCCGGCGCCGTACAGACACAGTTGCTCATCGGCCGCGTCGGAGCGGACCGGCACGACCGCGTGTGGGCCGCGCAGGTGCTCGGCACCTACTGCCTCGGCGGCACTCTCACCTCCCGCTTGGACCGCGTCCTGCGCGAGGAGAAGGGCTACACCTACGGCGTACGGTCGTTCGGCCAGGTCCTGAGGTCCGCCCCGGACGGCACCGGCGCGTCGCTGCTCGCCATCAGCGGCTCCGTCGACACCCCGAACACCGGCCCCGCCCTGCAGGACCTGTGGACGGTGCTGCGCACCCTCGCCGCCGAGGGCCTCACCGACGCCGAGCGTGACGTCGCCGTACAGAACCTGGTGGGTGTGGCGCCGCTCAGGTACGAGACCGCCGCGGCCGTCGCCGGCACCCTGGCCGACCAGGTGGAGCAGCATCTGCCCGACGACTACCAGGCCGAGCTGTACCGGCGGCTCGCCGCCACAGGCACCGTGGAGGCGACCGCGGCGGTGGTGAACGCCTTCCCGGTGGACCGACTCGTGACCGTCCTGGTCGGCGACGCGGCGAAGATCAAGGAGCCCGTCGAGGCGCTCGGCATCGGCGAAGTCACCGTCGTGGCCGCCGAATAGACGGCCCGTCAGCGGCCGGGACGCCGCTGAGAGGCAGTCCGCGGGGGCCCCGTGGGCACCCGGCGGAGCGCACGCGCGCGTGGCCCTGGTGGCGTGAAAGTCACCAGGGCCCGCTTATGCCCGAATTGGGGCGGGAAGTGCATGTCTGCCCTGTGGGATGCGCTACAAAAGCCGGGATCAGTTTGGGGATTGAAGGATGCCCCGCTTAGCTTCATGCGGTCTGTTCGTCGGGCAGTGCGCCGCACCCGCGGCACCGGACAGTCATCGCCGAGTCCCCGTACGGCGCGAGCCAGGGGAGCCGGGGACCCAACCGTCCCTGAGGTGAATCGGACGCCCGCGCGTGTCGCGAGGGGGCCCGTAGGAGACCTTCCTGCTCCGAACCTGTCAGCTAACCCGGTAGGCGAGAGGGAAGGAAAGGACCACCCTGTACATGGCGTTCACCCGCGCCCCCGGGAAGCACCGTCGTCCCAGCCGTGTGCATCGCGGCACCGCCAGGGCGGCGGGCGTCGCGGCCCTCACCACCACCGGTGTCATCGGCTCCCTCGCGGCTCCGGCGCTCGCCGCCGAATCCGCCGCGGAACAGACCGGCCTCACCCCCGTGATCACCCTGGGCGACGAGGCCGCCGCCCAGGTCGACGCCCAGGCGGCTGCCCAGCACGAGGCCGCACGCGAGGCGGCCCAGGCCGCCGCCCGCGAAGCCGCCGAGGAAGCCGCGCGGGAGAGGGCGGCCGAAGAGGCCGAGAGGGCCCGCGAAGCCGAGGAGCGCGCCGCGCGGGAGGCCGAGCGCAAGCGCCTCACCACCTTCGTGTCCCCGATCGCGGGCTCCTACGTCTCGACCGGTTACCTGTCCGGCGGTGCCGTCTGGTCCTCCGGCAGCCACACCGGTGTCGACTTCCACGCCGCGAGCGGCACCCCCGTGCTCTCGGTCGGCATGGGCACCGTCGTCGAGGCCGGCTGGGGCGGCGCCTACGGCAACCAGGTTGTGATCAAGATGCACGACGGCACGTACACCCAGTACGGCCACCTGTCGTCCGTCGGTGTCTCGGTGGGCCAGCAGGTCACCCCGGGGCAGCAGATCGGCGTCTCCGGCGCCACCGGCAATGTCACCGGCGCGCATCTGCACTTCGAGGCCCGCACCACCGCCGAGTACGGCTCCGACATCGACCCCGTCGCGTACCTCCGCGCGCACGGCGCGAACGTCTGACCGGGCACGTACCCCCTGGCCTCCGTGTGCACCTCGACATTCGGGTGATCCCCTGACACCCCAGGTGTCCGCTTTCCGTGGAATGGCCCCGGCTCGCTCTGCGAGCCGGGGCCATCGGACTTTCCGGCGGGCGGCCCGTTGTCCAAAAAACGGACATGATTCCCGGCTCGCCGTCGGAAATTCCCGCACGTTGCAATAGAGTTATGGAGCGGGCGTCACCCGTTGATGTTATGCGGGGATTAATTCGGAGGTCGGTCATGCGTATTCCGGCGCACTCGGTGTGTACGGCGATCCGGGACGACATCGTCTCGGGTGTCTACGAGCGTGGCGGCCGGCTCACCGAGGAACTCCTCGCCCGCCGCTACGGCGTCTCGCGCGTCCCCGTCCGGGAGGGCCCTGCGCACCCTGGAGGCCGAGGGCTTCGTGGTGACCCGGCGGCACGCGGGCGCATGCGTCGCGGAACCCACCGAGCGGGAGGCCGCCGACCTGCTGGAGATGCGGCTGCTGCTGGAGCCGCTCGGAGCCTCCCGTGCCGCACAGCGCCGCACCGAGGCCCATCTGAAGGTGCTGTGCGGCCTGGTCCGGCTGGGCCAGGAGCGGGCCCGTCAGGGCCACAGCGACGACCTGCGCTCACTGGGTGGCTGGTTCCACGAGACGCTCGCCCGGGCGTCCGGCAGTCCGGCGCTGACGTCGACGCTGATCCGGCTCCGGCACAGGATCGGCTGGATGTACGAGGTGCGGGGGACGAGGGACCCCGTGGAGTGCTGGGCGGAGCACGGCGCGGTCGTGGACGCCGTGGTGCGCGGGGACGGCGAGCGCGCGCGTGCGGTCATGGTGCTGCACATCGAGCGCGCAGCCGCCGCCCACCGCCTGCGCTTCACCGCCGGGTCCGGCAGGGCTGAGCGCGCGGACAGGGCCGAGCGCGCGGACCGAGGGGCCCGCGCGGAGAGTGTGAGGAACGCGCAACATCCCGTAAACACACCGAATCTGCGCTCTTAACACGGGTGCCGTATACAAAAGGGAGTGCGATTCCAAGACATTTCTTGCTGCGCGCAAAAAGGGAAAGAGAAAGGCCCGCCCGGCGGTTCGGGCAGACCTTTCAGTGGTGTGGGTCGGCGTCTGTGAACCACGGAGCACCGCAACCATTGATTGAGGAACCCAGGCGGCGCGCAACCAATTCCGCGAGAGCGGCGCCGGTTCAGGCGCAAAAATCAGACGGTCTCGGGAAGTTCCTCGAGCCCTTCGGAGACCAGCTTCGCCAGCCGGTCCAGGGCGGCGTCGGCCCCCTCGGCGTCGGAGGTGAGGACGATCTCCTCGCCGCCCTGGGCGCCCAGGCCCAGAACGGCCAGCATGGAGGCCGCGTTGACGGGATTGCCGCCGGCCTTGGCGATCGTCACCGGGACGCCTGTGGCCGTGGCGGATCGGACGAAGATGGAGGCGGGGCGGGCGTGGAGGCCCTCGGCCCAGCCGACGTTGATGCGGCGCTCAGCCATGTGTTGCTGCCCTTCGGAGTTCATGTTGTCTAGACCAGTTTCCCATATCGTGAAGCGTGCCGGGGAGCGGTACCGGAAGCGGTACCGGAAGCGACACCAGGAGTGGCACCCGCTCACGCTCCCCGGCGGCACCGGACCGCGGCCCCGGTCCGGCCCGTGCCCCCACAGACTGCCTCGCGCCGTTGCCGTACGCGAGCCGTACTCTGGGGCCCATGCAGACCTCCTCGGACCGGCATGAATATCCCGCCCACTGGGAGGCCGACGTGGTGCTGCGTGACGGCGGTACCGCGCGCGTACGCCCCATCACCGTCGACGACGCCGAGCGCCTGGTCAGTTTCTACGAGCAGGTGTCGGACGAGTCGAAGTACTACCGCTTCTTCGCGCCTTACCCCCGCCTGTCCGCCAAGGACGTGCACCGCTTCACGCACCACGACTTCGTGGACCGGGTGGGGCTCGCGGCCACCGTGGGCGGCGAGTTCATCGCCACCGTACGCTACGACCGGATAGGCCCCGGCGGAACGCCCGCGTCGTCACCGGCGGACGAGGCCGAGGTCGCCTTCCTCGTGCAGGACGCCCACCAGGGCCGGGGCATCGCCTCCGCCCTGCTCGAGCACATCGCCGCGGTCGCCCGGGAGCGCGGTATCCGCCGGTTCGCCGCCGAGGTGCTGCCGGCCAACAGCAAGATGATCAAGGTGTTCACGGACGCCGGGTACACCCAGAAGCGCAGCTTCGAGGACGGCGTGGTCCGCCTGGAGTTCGGCCTCGAACCCACCGACCGTTCCCTGGCCGTGCAGCGGGCGCGCGAGCAGCGTGCCGAGGCCCGCTCGGTGCAGCGGCTGCTCGCCCCGGGCTCGGTCGCCGTCATAGGCGCCGGCCGCGCGCCCGGCGGCGTGGGCCGCAGCCTCCTCGACAACATCCGGGACGCCGGATTCACCGGCCGCCTGTACGCCGTGAACAAGGCCCTCCCGCAGGAGCGGAAGGAACTCGACGGAGCCGCCGGAGTGCCCGCCCACCGCTCGGTGCGGGACATCGACGGCCCGGTCGACCTCGCCGTCGTCGCGGTGTCCGCCGACGACGTCCCCGAGGTTGTGGCCGAATGCGGCGAACACGGGGTGCAGGGGCTCGTCGTCGTGTCCGCCGGGTACGCCGAAGCGGGCCCCGACGGTCGCGAGCGCCAGCGCGCCCTCGTCCGCCAGGCCCGCTCGTACGGCATGCGGATCATCGGACCGAACGCGTTCGGCATCATCAACACCTCCCCGGACGTACGCCTGAACGCCTCGCTCGCGCCGCAGATGCCGCGCCCCGGCCGCATCGGTCTGTTCGCCCAGTCCGGAGCCATCGGTATCGCCCTGCTGTCGCGCCTGCACCGGCGCGGCGGGGGAGTCACCGGTGTCACGGGCGTGTCCACCTTCGTGTCCTCCGGCAACCGGGCCGACGTCTCCGGCAACGACGTCATGCAGTACTGGTACGACGACCCGGACACCGATGTCGCCCTGATGTACCTGGAGTCCATCGGCAACCCCCGCAAGTTCACCCGCCTCGCCCGTCGCACCGCGGCGGTGAAGCCCCTGGTCGTGGTCCAGGGCGCCCGGCACGGCTCCGGGCCCCGCGGGCACGCCGTGCGCGCGACGCGACTGCCCCACGCCACCGTCTCCGCGCTGCTGCGGCAGGCCGGGGTGATCCGGGTGGACACCATCACGGAACTGGTCGACGCGGGCCTGCTGCTCGCCCGCCAGCCGCTGCCGTCCGGGCCCCGGGTGGCGATCCTGGGCAACTCCGAGTCCCTGGGTCTGCTCACCTACGACGCCTGCCTCGCCGAGGAGCTGCGCCCGCACTCCCCGCTGGACCTCACCACCGGGGCGTCGGCGGCGGACTTCCACGCGGCGCTGTCCCGGGCACTGGCCGACGACACCTGCGACGCCGTGGTGGTGACCGCGATTCCGGCGCTGGGGGAGCCGCCCACCGACGACGCGGCACTCGCCGGGGCGCTGCGCTCGGCCGCCGCCGCGACCCCGTCCAAGCCGGTCCTGGTCGTCCACGTGGAACTCGGCGGCCTGGCCGAGGCCCTGTCGGCGGCGGCCGGCACGGCCCCGCAGCCGGCCCCGGCCACCCCGGCTCGCGCGAAAGCGCAGGCCACACACCCTGCCCCGCCGGACGACGAGCGCCCGGCCGCCGCATCGACGCCGGTCACCGCATCGACGCAGGCCACCCCGCACGGCCCGGCCACCCCGCTCACCCCGTTCACCCCCGTGAGCCTCCCCGAGGACGCCCACCTCATCCCCGCCTACCCCGCCGCCGAACGCGCGGTCCGGGCCCTCGCCCACTCCGTCGCCTATGCCCAGTGGCGACGGGACGCCGCCGACCCCGGCAAGGTGCCCGCGTACGAGGACATCGACGAGCGGAGCGCCGCCGCCCTCATCGACGCGCAGCTCACCGGCGGGCAGGACCTCGCCCTGGGTACCGAGGAGACCTGCGTGCTGCTCGGCGCCTACGGCATCGACGTCCACCGCGCCCTCCCCGCTCCCACCGCCGACGCCGCCGTCGAGGCCGCCCGCACCCTCGGCCGGCCCGTGGCCCTAAAGGTGACCGCCCCGCACCTCAGGCACCGCGCCGACCTGGGCGGCGTACGGCTGGACCTGGCGGACGAGGAGCAACTGCGCCGGGCCTACGCCGAGCTGACGGACCAGCTCGGCACGCCCGAGGAGCTGCGCCCCGTCGTGCAGCGGATGGCACCGCGCGGTGTCGACACCATCGTCCGCGCGGTGATCGATCCCGCCGCCGGAGCCGCGCTCTCCTTCGGGCTCGCCGGTGCCCCCTCGCAGCTGCTCGGGGACATGGCGCACCGGCTGATCCCGGTCACCGACCGGGAGGCGACCTCCCTGGTGAGGTCGATCCGGACCGCACCCCTCCTGTTCGGCTGGCGCGGCTCGACCCCCGTCGACACCCCCGCTCTGGAGGAGCTGCTGCTGCGGGTGTCGCGGCTGGTCGACGACCATCCCGAGGTCGTCGCGGTCAGCCTGGAGCCGGTCGTCGTCGCCACCCACGGCGTGAGCGTCCTCAGCGCCTCCGTACACCTGGCCCCGCCCCCCGCCCGCGACGACCTCGGGCCCCGGACCCTCCCCGCGTACTGAGGGCACGCGTGCGGGGACCGAGTACTGGGCCGCGCACAAGGACCCTCCTTTTGAGGTGACCGCCGGCGCGTCTGCCGAGGCCCGCGGCCCGGCGCGCGCGGGGGAGTGCCGTGACCGGTGCCTCGCAGTCAGTGGTCCCCCGTAGGATGGGCGCCATGGCCAAGACCAGTACGACGACCCAGGGGCTGCGGGCGGCGATCGAGCGCAGCGGCTACTACCCGGCCCTCGTGGCCGAGGCGGTGGAGGCCGCCGTGGGCGGCGAGCCCGTCCGGTCGTACCTGGTCCACCAGGAGACCACGTTCGACCAGAACGAGGTGCGGCGCCATGTGACCGTGCTCGTCCTCACCGGCAACCGCTTCATCGTCAGCCACACCGACGAGCAGGCCGCCGACACCACGTCCCCGACCCCGTACGCCACCACGTCCACGGAGTCGGTCAAGCTCGGCCGGATCTCGTCGATCGTGGTCAGCCGCGTCGTCGCCAACCCGGAGTCCTACAAGCCGGGCACACTGCCCCGCGAGATCGTGCTCACCATCGGCTGGGGAGCGGTCGCCCGCCTCGACCTGGAGCCGGCCGCCTGCGGCGACCCCAACTGCGAGGCCGACCACGGCTACACGGGCAGTTCGACGGCCGACGACCTCAGCCTGCGGGTCAGCGAGGCCGGGGACGGCCCGGAGACGGTGCGCCAGGCGCTCGCCTTCGCGCAGGCCCTCTCCGAGGCGACCGCGGACCCCACACGATGACTCCGCACATCTCCCCGACCCCGTACATCCCACCCCCCGTACCCTCCCCACACACCGTCGGCTGGGAGGTCCACCCGGAGCCCCTGGCCCCGGACTCCGCCCCCCTGCCGGAGTACGGCACCGGCTCGCTGGCCGACCTGCTGCCCACCCTCGCCGCCGGCATGGGCGTCCCCGGCACCACCAGCGCGATCCCGGAGCTCACCCCCGCCGACCGGAACTGCGTGTTCCTGATCGACGGCCTCGGCTGGGAGCAGCTGAAGGCGCACCCGGAGGAAGCCCCGTTCATGGCGTCCCTGCTGGCCGCCTCGCGCGGCGGCACCGGACGGCCGATCACCACGGGCTACCCGGCCACCACCGCCACCTCCCTGGCCTCCGTCGGCACCGGCCTGCCGCCCGGCGTGCACGGCCTGCCCGGTTACACCGTGCGCAACCCGGACACCGGCGAGCTGATGAACCAGCTGCGCTGGCAGCCCTGGACCCGGCCCGACACCTGGCAGCCCCACCCCACCGTCTTCCAACTGGCCCAGCGGGCGGGGGTGCACGCCGCCCAGGTGTCCTCACCCGCCTTCGCGAACACCCCGCTGACCAAGGTCGCGCTCAGCGGCGGCAGCTTCCACGGGCGGCTGTCCGGCGAGGAGCGCATGGACCTCGCGGCCGCACAGCTGGCCGCCGCCGACCGCTCCCTCGTCTACACGTACTACGCCGAGGTCGACGGCGCGGGCCACCGCTTCGGCGTCGACTCCGACACCTGGCGCGGCCAGCTCATGTACGTCGACCGCCTGGTCCAGCGGCTGGCCGAGCAACTTCCGCCGCGCAGCGCGCTCTACGTCACCGCCGACCACGGGATGATCGACGTGCCCTTCGACGACGAGCACCGCATCGACTTCGACCACGACTGGGAACTGAGCGCCGGAGTCGCCCTGCTCGGCGGCGAGGGCCGCGCCCGCCACGTCTACGCCGTACCCGGCGCCGGAGCGGACGTCCTGACCTGCTGGCGCGAGGTGCTCGGCGAGCAGTTCTGGGTGGCCTCGCGGGACGAGGCGATCGACGCGGGCTGGTTCGGCCCCCGGATCGAGGACCGCGTGTACCACCGGATCGGTGACGTGGTCGCCGCCGCCCGCGACGACGTGCTGGTCATCGCCTCCGAGCGGGAGCCCAAGGAATCGGCGATGGTCGGTAACCACGGCTCGCTGACCCCTGCCGAACAACTGGTCCCCCTCCTCGAAGTACGCTCCTGACACCCACCCCATGTCGCCCGCGGACCCGGACCGCCCCCACCCGGTCCGTCCTCACCACCCATACCCGCCGAAAGGTGCCCGCCCTCCCATGCCCGAACTGGTGTTCTTCTCCGGAACGATGGACTGCGGGAAGTCGACACTTGCTCTACAGCGAATCTACAATCGGTCGGCAAGGGGTCTACAGGGCGTGATCTTTACGCGCGATGACCGGGCGGGGGAGGGGAAGCTGTCTTCGCGGCTTGGTCTGGTGACGGATGCTGTTGAGGCGGCGCCGGGGATGGATCTGTACGCCTATGTCGTGGGTCGTATGTCGCAGGGCGACAGGGTCGACTATCTGATTGTGGATGAGGCGCAGTTCCTGGCGTCGGAGCAGGTCGATCAGCTGGCGCGGGTCGTGGACGACCTGGACCTCGACGTTTTCGCCTTCGGTATCACGACCGACTTTCGGACCAGGCTCTTCCCGGGCTCGCAGCGACTGATCGAGCTGGCGGACCGGATAGAGACCCTTCAGGTCGAGGCGATGTGCTGGTGCGGGGCGCGTGCCACGCACAACGCCCGCACGGTGGGCGGCGAGATGGTCGTGGAGGGTGAGCAGGTTGTCGTCGGTGACGTGAATCGCCCTGCCGCGGAAGTGGGCTACGAGGTGTTGTGTCGACGTCATCACCGCCGCCGCATGACGAGCGCCGCTGCGCGTGCCAGCGCGCTCTCGCCGGACGTCCTGCCGTTTGCCCCCGTTTGAGCCTCGAACCTGCCTGCCGCGCCGTTGACGGCGGCCATGGCGACTACACGGCCGTTGACAGCCGCCGGTCCGACGCCCGCCGCCCTAGAAGCGACTTGTGCGTGGTCTGGGACCAGTGCCTGGCTGGCCGAGCGCGTCACGCTACGGCAGCCCGCGGACCTGGACAAGCCCGACCTGGACCTGCGGCTCGGCGTGCCCGCAGCCGCCGTTTCCCCGGCCGCGCGCACGGTGACTCTCGCCGACGGAACCGAACTCGCTTACGACGTCCTGATCCTGGGCCGCAAACTGAGCGGCACGGACAAGACCAAGTCCACCGCGGCGACGCCATCGACCCGCGCCAACCGCGGCTGGGCCCGTTTCCCCAGGCGGAGACCGTCGGCTACGACCTCATCGGCAACCGGCAACCGGCAACCAGCAACCGGCACGCGGGTATGCGCACCTCCCGGGCCTCGACACAAGGCGCGAGTCCGTGGCGCCCAGGGCGTGTTGTAGGGCGGCCAGATCGCGGAACCGATTGACTCAGCCGCCGCTCTTGCGCCGGAACGACCGCTGGCTCGCAGCCGGGCCGTGCGCCCTACGGACCTTCGACGCATCGACGTTCGCGGCAAGGTCAGCGGCGTCCGCCTGCACACCGCGCTTGCGCGCCAGGGCCTCCCGGAACTTGCGTTTCAGGTCGTAGTGGCCGTCGCTGTCGGGCACCAGAGCGGACGCCTCGGGGTCGGTCGGCTCCGAACCTTCTTTGGATGCAGACTCTGCGGTCATGGCGACCTCCTGTGTTCGGGCAGTGGGAAGTACAGCTTGTCATGCCGGGCGCAGTGCGGGGCGCAAGCAACATCATCTTGGCTCTGGCTTCGGCGGGTATCGCCTCGCGGCCGGGCACACCACGAGGGCGTTCATCTCGTAGGTGTACGCACAGGAGGGTTTCGAGCCGGGACGGTTCAAGGAGCGTGGGTCAGTAACGGCCTGACTGCAACCGAGGCTGGAGCGCGCGGTCTCGGCTGGGCCTTGGGCTGGCTAGGCTGCCGGTCATGAATCCGGCCATGACCAGCGGTGTGACCAAGGAGCCCGCCATCCTTGACGCCATGGAGCTGTCTACCGAATCCGGAACGGTTCAGTCGGTCACGGCTCGCACCGGCGAGGCCGGCGAGGCGCCGGGCCCGGGCCTCAGTGGGCGACTGTGGGCGGGGCGAGAGGAGCGATCTCCCTGTCGAAGAAGTCGTGGAAGTCATCGCCCCGCTCGTACAGCGCGTCGAAATCGGCTGATGTCTCCCGGATCAGTGCTCGATCGGTGAAGCGATGGGCTCCCGCCGCATTCCCGTCATTGTCATAGAGCACTTCGTACATGGCGACGTCTCCGAGGACCACCACCTCGGGAACAGGGCGGTCCTTTTCGATGTCCGAGATTTCGCGGGCATCGAGCACCCTGATGTTGTCGCCCAGTTCCACGCGCAGACGTAGGACGAAGAGTTCCCATTGTACGTACGGAGTCACCGGGAAATCCACCATGCGAAGGCGGCGCTCCAGAATGCCCAGCCGTGCGGCGTCGCGGAACTGCTGTGCGTAGGTGTTGCGTTTCTCCTGGATGAGGGATAATGCGCGGTCCCATTCTCCGGCGGCGAAGGCTTCCCAGCTGGCGAACCCGCGTTCTTTGAAGTTCTGCCCTCGTTCGAGCTTGTTCAGGTGGTGAATTCCGCTCTCGTAGACGCGGCGGAAGTCGGCGTGATATGCGGGACGATCCATACGTTCGGACGCTCCGCGTGGGAAAGAATCAAACATTCGGGATATCCGGTTTCGCCGCGATCAGCATATTCCTCGGGACGACCACGAGTCGTTCGTCCGCTCCGACGGAGACTCCGGCAGGCAGCTTCCTGCCCAGGGATTCCGTGAGGTCACGGCCGATGACGACGATGTCCCCGTTCTCGAGTTCCCAGATGTCGGGGCAGTCGGGGTTGTCGGTCGTGTTCCCCAGTTCCTGTGGTGATTTCCCCAGACGTCGCTTGAATGTCGTAGCCGGATCCGCTTCCCACGGCCTGCTCATGGCCATCGCCCCCTCGAATGGGTCGGAGCCTCGCTACTTTAGCAGTGAATATATCGGCTTGGCCATGTGAAAAGTGGACACGCTGAAGAAGTTGCGGCCGTGTCCCCTTGTTGTCCCATCCGGCTCAAGAGTGCGACGATGAACAGCCGCGAAACGGCGCGGTGTTCAAAGTGCGACAGATGCGGGCTATTTGGCATACAATCCAAAAATTGGAATTCTTTGAGCAGGGGGAACTGTGGACCCGGAGACGGCATTACTCGCGCAGAGCGCGGGAGTCACACTGGTCACCTTGATGACGACCGACGCCTGGAATCGCACCCGGGAGGGCGTCACGCGACTGTGGCGCCGAACGCAGCCGCACCGCGCCGAGGCTGTCGCCGCCGAACTGGCGGTCACCCGTGAAGACGCCCTGGCGGCCGGTGAGGCCGACGACCAGGAGACACTGGGCGAACTGCACGCGGAGTGGCAGGGGCGGCTGCGGCGGCTGCTCGCAGCACGGCCCGGCGCCGCCGCGGAACTGCGCGGACTCCTCGAAGAACTCGACCCGGGCGGTGCGACCGGCCCAGCGATCACCCAGCACGCCAGTGCGTCCGGTCGCGCCCGCATCTATCAGGCCGGACGAGACCAGCACAACGCGCAGCGATGACAGGCGCGATGGACGGCCACGCCGAGGACCGCGGCCGTGTCTACCAGGCGTCGGGCGACCAGCACATCAGCGAGCACCACCACTACGGCGAACACGGCGAACACGGCGACGAGGCGGCCGTGCCCCAAGGCCCCGACTCGGTTCGCCGCCCGGCGGTCGGCCGGCCTCCGGTCGTGCTGCGCGACCGCGCCGAGGTGATGGAACGGCTCCGAGCGAGTGTGCGGGCAAGGCACGGCGGCGAGGTCTACGTGCTGTACGGCATGGGCGGCTGCGGCAAGACCGCGGTCGCCTACACGTTCTTCCAGCTGGCCACCGGCGAATGCGGCAGGGTGGGGCTGTGGGTCAGCGCCTCCGACCGCGCGAACCTGCGTGCGGGCATGCTCGCCGTAGCCGCCGACCGAGGTGCCGGTGACGGCGAGTTGCTGGCCGCCCGCAACGGACTCCGCCCCGCCGCCGATCTGGTCTGGCAGTATCTCGACCGCTCCGCCGAGCCCTGGCTGCTGGTGCTCGACAACGCCGACCAGCCCGAGATCCTCCGGGACGGCAGCTGGCTGCGCACCAGTCCACGCGGCACGGTCGTGGTGACCACGCGCCGGCCGGCCGCCCGCTGGTGGCCGGGGGCGGAGTTGCAGCACATCGGCGTACTGCCGCGTGAGGACGCCGCGCGGGTGCTGCGGGACCTCGCCCCGCACCGTGGCACACAGCAGGAGGCGGCCCGGATCGCGGACCGGCTCGGCCGGTTGCCGCTCGCCCTCACGCTGGCAGGCGGCTTCCTCTCCCGGCAAGTGCTCGATCCCTGGACGATGGAGACCTACGGGCGCCGTCTGGAGGAAGGAGAAGGGGTCGAACTTATTGACCAGGGGGCCGATGCCTTGTCGGAGGAGGATCCCCGACATCTGGTGGGCCTGACGTGGCAACTGACACTCGACGCGTTCGAGGCCCGCGGCCTGCCCGAAGCGACCGCGCTGCTGCGGCTCCTGTCGCGTTTCGCCCCCGAGCCCCTGCCGCTGTCTCTGCTCAACCACGCCGAGATCAGCGGTGTCCTTCCGCGTGCCCGCTGCGAAACGGCCCTGAGAGCGCTGCTCGACCAGTCGCTGACCGAGCTGGTCGACGTCGGTGAGCGGTGCGCACAGAGTCACGCGGTGCTGCTCGACAGCGTCGTCGCGGCGACCCCGGCGGAAGTGGTGCCGGCTCTTCATGCCACAGCGGTCCGACTGCTCGACGCGGCCGTACCCGGTGTGCCCGACGCCGGTCCGTACGATCCGCTGCTTCGGCTGTTGGTGCCGCACGGGCTCGCCCTGCTGCGGCGCGCAGGCGACCCGTCGACATCGGCCGACGCACTGGCAGTGGCGACCAGGCTGTCCGCCGCCCTGCACCGCACGGGGGACTACCTGTCCGCCTGGGAGGCCGCCCGAGCCGCCGCGGACCTCGGCGAGCGGCAGCTCGGCGCGGAGCACCGTCTCGTCCTGGCCGCCGGTTCCAGGGCCGGACGGGCGCTCTTCCGGCTGGGCGGATACACCGAGGCCGAACTGCTGCTCGGACGCGTCCACGCGGCTCAGGAGCGACTGTTCGGGGCCGACGACCCCGACACCCTGGACAGCCGCCACGGTCTTCAGCTCGTGCTCGGAAATCTCGGACAACGCGACAAGGCCCTCTCGCTCCTCCGCTCCACGGTCGCCGGCAGACGAAGGGCACTGGGTCCTGCCCACCCGCTGACGTTGCGCTCCCGCTCCAGCCTGCTGGTCCTGCTGTCCGCGTCCGAGATCGTCGCCGAAGAGGACGGCGCGCTGCTTTCCCTGCCCGCGGAATGCGTACGGTGCCTCGGCCCCGACCACACGGTGACCCTGGGCGCACACCACAACCATGCCTGGGCGCTGTACCTGCTGGGCCGTTTCGACGAGGCCGACCAGGAGATCCGGCTTGTCACCGAGGCATACCGGCGACGCTTCGGCCCCGACCACCCGATCGCGCTCTCGGCACAGCAGCTCCTGTCCCGAACCCACGCCGCGCGGGGCCACTTGGAGGCGGCTGTCGAGATCATGACGGATGTCGTGGCCAGGCGGGAACGTGGCCTGGGAGCCGACCACCCGTTCACCGTCGCCGGCCGACGACTCCTCGGCGATTTCACATCGAGGCAGTGGCGCCCGCCCGGAGCGCGCCGGTGAGCGTTCCGGAGTTCGGGGGGCGCCCGGTTCCGTCGTCGTTGTCCCAGCCGTCCCCGAGACTCACGACTGCTCCCGCGCTGCCCTTCCCACGCTCCCCGGGAACCGTCTCGGCCCCCGCCACCGCGCCCTTGCGTTCCGCCATGTCACCACCGCCTCTTTCGGCTCAATGCCCCGCACGTCCGGAGCGCTCGACGTGGGCTGGGCGGGTACGTACCCGTACCCGTATCCTTGGAGGTCGAATGAGGAGGCCCGTATGTCCGATGCCAACGTCCGCATCCCCGCCGAAGCCCGCGACCGGCTTGCCCGGATAGCTTCCTCGGAAGGTATGTCCCTACGGGGTTACCTGTCCCACCTCGCCGAGACCCTGCTGACGCCCGAGGAACGCATGGCCCGCGCCGAGCAAGCGCGAGCCGCCCTGCGGGAGTGGAACGGCTACGACCCGAGTGTGAGCGAACAGGCTGCTTTGGACGCCGAGTTGGACCGGCGCCTCAGCGAGGCGGGAGCAAGGTGACCGAGGCTCTGCACATCGTCCTGGACGAGACGGCGATGGTGGCGGCGGGGCAGGGAAATGTGCTCGCCTCACGCTTGATCCATCGCGCGAATTCCGAGGCGGACTGGTTCCTCTACGCCCCCGCATGCGCTCTGGTCGAGGCGGACCGGGTGCGGCCCGGTACGGCGGAACACCTCGCCGCGCTCCCGGGCATCACGTTGCTCGACCTGGATCTGCCTGCCGCACTTGCTGTGGCCCGCGAAACGTCCTGGGCTCCCGCCCACACGCGTTATGCCGCCGAGCCGACCGAGGAACGGCCGAACGGTGCCGTGGTCGCCACCACAGCCCCTGACGTATGGAAGGGGCAGTCCGTACGTGTCATCGACTTGAACTCTTGAGCTGAGGGTGGCGTCGTGGGTCGGGGCCGGTGGTGCTGTTCGGCGGGCGGGAGATCGAGTGACGGTGTATCCGGTCTTGTCGGGGGCGGTCGGCGCAGGTGCGGGCGGCTTTCCTCGGCCGCCCGGTGGGATGACGGCCTCGACGTGTGCGATGCCGGAACAAGCGCCCACGCCCCGGGGATGACGCACCGCCCCAAAGGCGTGAGCATTTTGGCTGCCACTGTCCTGATGTCGCTCGTTTGAGCGCATACGTGACACATGCCCGCCGACTGCTCACATTTTTCAGTAAGATATCCGTCTCCGGCCCCGCAGCGCCGGGACCGTGAAGATCCCCTGCGCCACCCGGTGGGACACCATCCTCCACCTGCATCACAGCAGCGTCGGCCGCCGACTCGAACAGACGGAAAGGACACCGGATACCGAGCTCAGCGGAGCGCCTCGGCCCGACCGCGCAGTTGTGCGTGGTTCGCGGCGGCCGTACCGTGCGCCCAGCCCTCCTGGTCCCGGACATGCGTCTCACCGAGGTTGTAGGACAGGTCCGTGAACCATTCGTCCACCTGGTCGTCCACCGCCCGGGCCCGGGAGGCCAGCACCGGCAGCAGTCCGGGCCCGTGGTCTTCGCGGGCCGCCTCGGTGGTCTCGTCGGTCGCCCGGGTCAGCCGCTCGGCGATCCGTGTGGCGTAGGCCCACAGGAAGGACTGCCGATAGGAGCGAGTACGCGACGCCCCGTCGTGGTGGGTCCGGCTTCCGGCTGCCTGGAGCGCGGACTGCGCCTGGACCAGCAGGGAGGTGTACAGCAGTTCCACCGCCCGCGCGTCGGAGGCGAAGCCGACCACGGTGGAGAAGCCCAGGTGCCGCGACCACACCGTGCGGCACCGGTTGGCCTCCGCCGCCGCCTGCAGCAGGTGCGCCTTCGGTTCCTCGTACGGTGCGTCCACGCCGACCCGCACACCCCCCGGCACCTGCCGGGTGTCCTGCTCGGCGTCCAACAGCGCCGCGTCAATGCTGTGCTGGGCCATGAGCTGCTGCGCCTTGGCGGTGAGAACCTCGGCCTCCTCGTGGAACTCGGTGGACTCGGCCTTCGCCAGCAGCCCGCGAACCTTCGCCAGCACCGGAGCCTCCGTACCGCTGCCATGGGGCACGGCGCCGGAACCGGCCTCGCACGGGGGCGGCATCAGCTGCGGAATCTCCGGGAGACCGCTGAGCAGGTCCAGCAGCTCCACCCACGCCCGCCCCAATACGGTCGGCTCGCACTTCTCGCGGGCGGCAGCGCCGGTCAGATACGCGTCGTCGTCGCCCCACCACACCTCGGCGGACAGAGCGGCCAGTTGGGCTGCCCAGCGCTCGTCCAGGGCCGTGGCCGATGCCGGGTACGCGCGGTGTTCGGCGGCGATCAGATCGGCGGCGAGTCGCCCGTGTCGCGCCTTGAGGTCACGCCGGGCGGCGCGCACCACATCGGCGGGCTGCCAGCCGCGATGCCACACCGCGTGCAGTGCCTCACCGCCTGCTGCCAGCACCGCGCGGCCCATGCCCGCCTTGGTGAACAAGGCGGCGGCCCGCCCCAGTGCGGCTTCGCGGCGTGCCGTGTCCGCGATCGGGACGGCCCACACCTCGTCCATGGCCTCGTCGAGCAGATCGTCGACCGTCCGCGGGCCGCGCGGACGCGGGACGGACGCTCCGCCGCCCACCCCGCACAAGGGGTCGCCGCAGTCGCAGCCGCCGAACCCGAACGCGGCGCCGAAGGCCCGCTCCTGCTCCGCCCGGGCACGTTGCCGCGCATCGCGCTGCTTCTTCTTGGCACGCCGTCGTTCCTGGTTGCGTTTGCCCACTGCGGTACCTCATGCCCACGGAGATGTTGCCGTATCCGCGCCCACCGTAGTGGACCCGGCCGTCCGCTCGCGGAGCCTCTCAGGCGTGCGCTTGAATGATCGAATGGCTGTAGCAATGGACGAGGAGACGGTGTACGCGTTCGCCGACGACACCGAGGCCACCGAGGGGCGGATCCTGCTCGCCGACGGTGCGGTGATCGAGGTGGGGAGCGAGCCCCGAGGCATCGGCGGTCTGGTGCGGGACGGCTCGGGCGCCGCCTGCGGGGTCTGGGTGCAGGTCGTGGGGCGGGAACTGACGGCGGAATGCGACGGTGCGTGCGCCCCGAGGTCAGGACGCTTGTGCCGGCATGCCGTCGCACTCGCCCTGCACGCCGCCGAACGGCGCCTGCCCTGGCACGCCACGCCTGCTGACGACGCTCGCCGCGCCCCGGGCGAAGCCCTGAACGCGCTTACCGCCGTGGAGAAGGCCGCAGTGCTGGACCGGCTGCTGGACGCCCGGCCCGAACTGCGCGTGGAAGCGGACCGGTTGGCCGTACGCGTGCTGGACCCGCGGGCGCGTGCCGAACTGGCAGCCCTCCAAGAGAGGACCGCGGCCGAGGTCGAGCACGCCCTGCGCGCCCTCGACGCCGACCAGTTGAGCGCCGGCCATCGCCCGGGCTTCGGGTACACCGACGTTCACGAGGCCGCGAGCCGCCTGATCGAGCCGGTCATCGAGCAGTATGAGGCCGATGTCCGTCGCCGTCTGGAGCTGGGCATGCTCGACGCGGCCGAGGCCGTGGCCCTCGGCGTACTCGACGGCCTGGACGCCTGCGGAGGTGACTACGACGGTGACGAGGTGCTGTGTTACGCCGGGGAGGACCTCACCGAGACCTACGGGTACACCATTCGCGAACTGATGTACACAGCAGGCCGGGCCGTGGAGTAGCCCCGCAGTGTCCGGCCCACGTCGTGTGGACGTGCGGGCCGACGGCAACGCGCTGCGTCGACGTCTACGAAGGGCGCGCACAGCGACGGAACCGGCAGCGACCGGACCGGCCCGAAACCGCGTGCGTCTCCTGCCGGAGAAAGTGCTGCGTTCGCGGTGGTCGCCGACCGTGAACCCTGCCCGTCAGCGAGGGGTCTGCACGAGGGCGAACCGTGCCCCCTCCGGGTCCGTCGCCGTCGCGACCCGGCCGTGGGCGCTGTCGTGGGGCCGCTTGAGGATCTGGCCGCCCAGGTGCAGGACGTGGTCCACCGTGTCGTCGACGTCGGCCACGGTGAAGTACGTCGTCCAGTGCGGGCCGCGGTCCCTCAGGAGGCCGTTGCCCACGCCGTGGATCCCGGCCACGGGCCGGCTCTCCACGCTCAGGGTCACGTAGTCGAGGTCGGCGGAGATCTCCGGCTCCTCGGTGTAACCGAACACCGCCGCGTAGAACTTGGCCACGCGCTCCGACTCGAAGGTCGTCAGCTCGTTCCAGGCGGGCGCGCCGGGCACCCCGGTGACCGCCTGGCCCCGGTGCGCGGACGCCTGCCAGATGCCGAAGACGGCGCCCGAGGGGTCGGAGCCGATCGCCAGCCGCCCGGCACCATCGGTGTCCAGCGGGCCGACACCGATGGTGCCGCCGCACGACCGCACCGTCTCGGCGGTGCGGTCCACGTCCGCCGAGGCGAAGTAGGGCGTCCAGGCCACGGGGAGATGCTGGTCCGGCG
Organism: Streptomyces chlorus; assembly: GCF_042655885.1. NCBI lineage: Bacteria > Bacillati > Actinomycetota > Actinomycetes > Kitasatosporales > Streptomycetaceae > Streptomyces > Streptomyces chlorus. The sequence goes on along the minus strand of NZ_JBHSOA010000042.1, from coordinate 245,470 downwards.
ACAGCAGTCCGATGCCGGCCACCTCGCAGCCGTCGAGCAGGGCACGCACGTAGGGGCCGAGTTGCTGCGGACCGGGCCGGAACTCCCAGCCGAACAACGCTTCGTAGAACATCCGGGCCCTGTCCGGGCCGTGCACCATGAGACTCACCCAGCAGGGTGTACCGGGTGCGTACCGGACGGGCGCTTCACCGTCTCGGCGGGCGGACCCCCGTGTGTCGGTCATCGTCACTCTCTTCTCGGCCGTCCTCGCGGTGGCCGTGCTCTTCTCGACCCGGGTGAGGGTCGTGTCGCGTCCGTTCTGCGGATTCGTCCCCGTGCTGGTGCTGGTGCTGGTGCTGGTGCCGGTGCCGGCATCGGCCACGGTGTCGCGCGCTCCGGGCCCGCCCCGTACGGCGGTTCCTGTCTCCGGAGGATGCCCGATGTGCGGGTCCCCGTCCTTTTCGGCACGCTTGCCGGAGGATGTCGATCGGTAGTACAGCATGTGCCCGATCCCGTACGCCTCGTGATCGGGTCTGCCCGGCCGAGCAGAGTAGCCGGACCTGGACGAGACGGCCACCCCGTACGTCAGGATGGTGGCCATGAACGCCATCATCTCCGCATCCGAACTCGCCGCCGGACTGGCGGGCGGCGACCCGCCGGTACTGCTCGACGTCCGCTGGCAGTTGAGCACGGCCGCGGCGGCCGGTGAGCCGCCGTTCGACGGACGGGCCGCGTACCGCGGCGGGCACCTTCCCGGCGCCGTGTTCGTCGACCTGGACAGGGAGTTGGCCGTAGCGCCGACCGGGCGGGGGCGCCATCCGCTGCCCGATCCGGAGGAGTTCGGCGCCGCGATGCGCCGGGCGGGCGTGTCGGCGGGCACACCGGTGGTCGTGTACGACGGCGGGATGGGCTGGGGAGCCGCCCGCGCGTGGTGGCTGCTGCGGTGGACGGGGCACCCGGACGTGCGGGTCCTCGACGGCGGGTTGCCGTCCTGGGACGGTCCGCTCGAGACCGCGCGGCCGGAGCCGGCCGAGGGCGACTTCGCGCCCGCATGGGGGGCGGCCGGGCTGCTCGACGCCGACGGAGCGGCGGCGCTGGCCCGGTCCGGGCTGCTCCTCGACGCCCGCGCGGGAGAGCGCTACCGGGGCGAGGTGGAGCCGATCGACCCGGTCGGCGGCCACATCCCGGGCGCGGTCTCGGCGCCCACCACCGAGAACGTCGGCCCGGACGGACGCTTCCTGTCCGCCGGGGAACTGGGCGCGCGGTTCCGGGAGTTGGGTGCGACCACGGACAAGCGGGTCGGTGTGTACTGCGGTTCGGGGGTCTCGGGGGCGCACGAGGTGCTGGCGCTCGCGGTGGCGGGTATCCCGGCGGAGCTGTACGTAGGCTCCTGGTCGGAGTGGTCGTCGGACCCGGAGCGGCCGGTCGCGGTGGGACCGGACCCGCAGTAGACCGCGCAGTAGACCGGAAGTGTGAAAGGGGCGCTCGCCATGTGCGAGCGCCCCTTTCACGACACCTCGGATCGGTTTGCTTGATTCGGTGGACGCTTCCGCCGGGTCACTCCTGCTTCTTGCGCCGGGTCCCGAACACGATCTCGTCCCAGCTCGGCACCGCAGCGCGGCGGCCCGGACGGACTCCGTCCGCCTCCGCCTGACGGTCCGTGGAGCCGACGAGGCGGTCCCGGTGACTGGTGACGGCACGGGGCATCAGGACGTCGGCGTAGGCGGAACCGGCCGAGGCCGCGGGAGCCGGCGGCTCCTCCGCCTCGGGTTCGCCGTCCGGCTCCTCGGCGGCCGGCTCGGGGGCCCGTTCGGGAACCACCAGGTCGCCCCGGAAGCTCGGCACCGCCTCCAGCAGGCTGGTGAGCGAGTCCCGCTCACCGCCGGCCGTGGCCACCAACTCCTCGTCGGGCTCGGAGTCCTGACCCGGTGGCAGGCTCTGCCGCTCGCGGTCACCCGGACGGTCGCGGGGCAGCCGGGCGATGCGCGGCACGAACGGGAAGCTGGGCTCGGGCGTCGCGGCGAGGTCGTCGGACTCGCCGATCAGTGAACGCGCCTCGTCGTCGACGGCCTGGACGAGCCGCCGGGGCGGGTCGTACGTCCAGCTGGCCGAGTGCGGTTCGCCCGCGACCCGGTAGACCAGCAGTACTTCCCAGGTGCCGTCGTCGCGGCGCCACGAGTCCCACTGCACGGTGTCCTTCTCCGCGCCGCGCAGCGTCAGCCGTTCCTGCACGGCCTCGCCCAGCGGCGGACCGGAGTTCTCGCCGGGCCGGCGGACGGAGGTCTTGCGGGCACGTTCCGCCATGAAGGCGCGCTCGGCGAGCACGGGGCCCTCGAAGCGGCGGACGCGGTCCACGGGGATGCCGGCCATCTGGGCGACCTCTTCCGCGGTCGCACCGGCTCGTATGCGCGCCTGGATGTCGCGGGGGCGGAGATGGCTCTCCACCTCGATCTCGATCTGGCCGAGGCGGGGACGGTCGCCGCGCACCGCGGCGCGCAGGCGTTCGTCGATCGGAAGCGTGTACTCCGTGCTGTCCGCAGCCTTCAGCACCAGCCGTGTGCCGTCATTCGAGACGGCCACGACACGCAGTTCGGGCATGGGGACCTCCCGGGTGGTGCCTGCCGACGTCACGTGCGTCGCTGCTTCCGCTAGTCGAGTGTGGCCTGCCCGGGTGCAGCCTGCCACAACCTTGCCGAGTTGCCCGGCGTGTCGGGCGTGGGCCCTGGCTCGCCGTTATGACACGGTTACCTATTCGCAACGCTAAGTGACCAACTGCTTCACCCTGTGCAACTAGTCCCCTCCCGGCGGTCCTCAAGGAACCCGAGCACCCTGATGGGCGACCGGACTCAGGGCTCGCAACAGTACTCCATTCGGGCCATGTGCGTGGATTGGCACGCCGCCCCAACTTCCCGCAAGGGGTGCTACTTGGCCGCCCGGGTCCGGACCCGCCGAATCCGGGCGTGGGAAACTTCACGCAATCACCAGAAACGGAACTAATGGTTTCGGTCGGACGTCCATTTGTCGTGCAGTTGATCGCTCGTGCACGGGAACGTAGGAGAAGGCAGGCAAGGTCCAGGAATGCGTGAAAGGCCGGTTGTCGCGGGTGAGCACGGTGACGCGGAGGAGGGGAAGCGCGCGCGGATCGATCTGAGCGTGCCGCAGGTCGCGGGCAGCGGGGTGGCCGCGGTGCTGGGCGCCCAGCTCGCCTCGTCCTTCGGCGTCTACGGGACGATCATCGGCGCCGGAGTCATGAGCGTCGTCGCCACCTGCGGCGGAACGGTCTTCCAGCACTTCTTCAAGCGCACCGGTGAGCAGCTCCGTGTAGCCGCCGTGGCGCCGGTCCGGGCGTCCGCCGCGCCGGCCGGGCGACAGCCCGCGCGGGCACCCGGCGAGTTCACCGAGGGCACCGTGTACCGGGGCCGGGCCAGGGGAGTGCGGCTGGGCTGGAAACGGACCGTGGTCGCGGCCGCGTTGGTGTTCGGGGTCACGATGGCCGGAATCACCGTCTACGAACTCGCTTCGGGCCAGAGCCTCAGCGGCGCACCGGACACCACCGTCGGCAACGCGGTCACCGGTGAGAACAGGTCCGGCTCCGGTGACTCGTCCGGCCCCGGCGGTTCGGACGAGCAGGACCCCGGCACCTCCGGCGACTCCGGGACGTCGGACGACTCCGACACCTCGGAGGGCTCCGGCGGCTCCGGCGGGGACGGACCGGCCCCCGCGCCCTCCGCGACGCCTCAGGGTGAGGGAGCGGCCACCGGCTCCGGCACACCGGACGGCGGGAACGCCCCGGCGGGCACCCCGGACGACACCGGGAACCAGGACTCCGGCGACACCGCGAGTCCGGAACCGGACGCGTCCGCTACGTCCCCAGGACCCTCCGCAGATAGTCGTTCCGGAACAGGCGTTCCGGATCAAGACGGTCCCGCAGTGCCGTGAACTCGGCGAAACGCGGATACACCCGGGAGAGGTACTCGGCGTCCCGGGTGTTGATCTTCCCCCAGTGGGGCCGGCCCTCATGGGCGGTGAAGATGCGCTCCGCCGCCGTGAAGTACCCCCGATAGGGGGTGCCCCGGACCATGTGGACCGCGATGTACGCGGTGTCGCGGCCGGAGGCCGTGGACAGGGTGATGTCGTCGGCCGGGGCCGTGCGCACCTCGACGGGAAAGCTGACCCGCAGGGGGGAGCGGTCGACCATGGCCTTCAGCTCGCGCAGCGTGTCCACCAGCGCCTCGCGCGGCAGCGCGTACTCCATCTCCACGAAGCGCACCCGGCGCGGCGACGTGAACACCTTGTACGGGATGTCGGTGTAGGTCCGCGCGGACAGGGCCCTGCTGGAGACGCGCGCGAGGGCGGGGACGGTCGCGGGCACCGCGCGGCCGACCCAGTTCGCCGCCTGGAAGACGCCGTTGGAGAGGAACTCGTCGTCGAACCAGCCCCGGACGGGATGCACCGGCCGCTGCGGGCCGGCGCTGCGGTTGTTCCGTTTGGTGTTGGTGCTCCCGGTGTGCGGGAACCAGTAGAACTCGAAGTGCTCGTTCTCGGCGTGCAGTTCGTCGAACTCGGCCAGCACCCGGTCCAGGGGCATCGGCTCCTCGCGGGCCGTGAGCAGGAAGATCGGCTCGACCGCGAAGGTGATCGCGGAGACGATGCCGAGGGCACCGAGACCGATCCGGGCGGCGGCGAAGACCGCGCGCTCCTCGTCGGTCCCCTTCTCCGAGCAGGTGAGCACCGAACCGTCGGCGGTGACCAGTTCCAGGCCCCGGATCTGCGCGGCGAGGGAGGCCGAGTCGCGGCCGGTCCCATGGGTGCCGGTGCTGGTGGCCCCGGAGACGGTCTGCTCCATGATGTCGCCCATGTTGGTGAGCGACAGCCCTTCCCGCGCGAGAGCCGCGTTGAGCCGCTTGAGCGAGGTGCCGGCCCCGACCGTGACGGTGCCCGCCTCGCGGTCGAGGTCCCGTATCCCCGCCAGCAGATGAGGGCGGATCTGCACGCCGTCGGTGGCCGCGATCGAGGTGAAGGAGTGCCCGGTGCCCACCGCCTTCACCGGGAGGCCGTCCTCGGCGGCGCGGCGCACGGCCGCCGCCAGTTCGTCGACGGAGGCCGGTGCGACCTCCCGCGCGGGGCGGGCGAGGACGGTGCCTCCCCAGTTACGCCATGTTCCGTTCCTCGTGCTCGCCGTGCTGCCCAACGGAGCCTCCCCGACCCGGAGCCGGCCGCTTGAGCCGACGGTACCCGAGGAAACCGACCACGACCGCGACGGCTCCGGACACCGCCGGAACCCCGTACCCGGCGCGCGCCCCGGACGCGTCGATCACCCAGCCGGACGCGGCGGAGCCGAGCGCGACCCCGACCGCGAGCCCGGTGCTCACCCAAGTCATACCTTCGGTGAGCTGTGCGCGTGGTACGTGCTCTTCGATGAGGGACATCGTCGTGATCATCGTGGGAGCGATGGACAGACCCGCAACGAACAACGCCACGGCCAGAAACGGCAGGTTCCCGACCAGTAGGAGGGGGATCATACTCACGGCCATGGCACATATGCCCAGCAGCCAGCGGCGCTCGGGCGCCCCGGCGAAGCGCATCAGCCCGAACGTCAGGCCCGCCACGCAGGAGCCCAGCGCGTACACGGCGAGCACCACACTGGCGGCGGCCTTGTGCCCGCGCTCCTCCGCGAAGGCCACGGTGACCACGTCCACGGCGCCGAAGATCGCCCCCGTCGCCGCGAAGGTGGCCACCAGGACCTGCAGGCCCGGCGAGCTCAGCGCCGTACCGCCGCCCGCGCCCCGGCCGCCGTCACCCGTGCGCTCGCGCGGGTGCGGGGCCGGTTCGGTGGCGTGCTGGGCCGTCAGCCAGAAGACGCCGACCGCAAGGAAGCAGGCCGCGAGCAGCGGACCGGCCTCGGGGAACCACGCCGTGGACAGCCCGATGGAGATGATCGGCCCGAGGATGAAGCACATCTCGTCCACCACGGACTCGAAGGAGTACGCGGTGTGCAGCTGCGGGGTGCCGCGGTACAGGGCGGCCCAGCGGGCCCGGATCATCGCGCCGAGGCTCGGGACGCAGCCGATGCCGGCGCAGGCGACGAAGAGCACCCAGTCCGGCCAGCCGTAGTGCGCGGCGAACAGCAGCAGTGCCGCCGCGACGAGCGCGAGCAGCGTCGCCGGACGCAGCACCCGCCGCTGTCCGTACTGGTCCACCAGGCGGGAGACCTGAGGGCCCGCGACCGCGGCGGCCAGGGCGATGGTGGCCGACAGGGCGCCGGCGAGCCCGTACCGCCCGGTCAGCTGGGAGACCATCGTGACCACGCCGATGCCCATCATGGCCAGGGGCATCCGGCCGATGAACCCCGCGGCGGAGAAGGCCTTGCTGCCGGGGGCGGCGAACAGGGCGGGATAAGGGCTGGGCACGAGGTCTCCGAAGATCTCAGTAAGGCGCGACCGCAGGCGATACAACTTACGGGTTAGGTAACCCTAACGTCTTCCGGTCGCAGGGTCACGGCCCGGTCGGCCCCCGCCGTTGCCCGGCCGCCCGAGGCGGGTGGCAGGATCGAGGCATGCCTGACGAGCTCGATCCCACCCCCTACGACGCCCTGCTCCTGCTCTCCTTCGGCGGCCCCGAAGGCCCGGACGACGTGGTCCCGTTCCTGGAGAACGTGACGCGCGGGCGCGGCATCCCCAAGGAACGCCTGAAAGAAGTCGGGGAGCACTACTTCCTGTTCGGCGGGGCCAGCCCCATCAACGAACAGAACCGCGCCCTGCTGGACGCCCTGCGCAAGGACTTCGCCGACCACGGCCTCGACCTCCCGGTCCACTGGGGCAACCGCAACTGGGCGCCGTACCTGACCGACACCCTGCGCGAGATGGTCCAGGGCGGCCGCCGCCGCATCCTCGTCCTGGCCACCAGCGCCTACGCCTCGTACTCCGGCTGCCGCCAGTACCGCGAGAACCTCGCCGACTCCCTGGCGACGCTGGCGGCCGAGGGCCTGGAGCCGCCCGCGGTCGACAAGCTGCGGCACTACTTCAACCACCCCGGCTTCGTGGAGCCCATGGTCGACGGGATCGTCCGCTCGCTCGCCGACCTGCCCGAGGAGGTGCGCGACGGCGCGCACATCGCCTTCTGCACCCACTCGATCCCCATCGCCTCCGCCGACACCTCGGGACCCGTCGAGCAGCACGGCGACGGCGGCGCGTACGTGGCACAGCACCTGGACGTGGCCCGGCTGATCGCCGACGCCGTGCGGGAGCGCACCGGAGTGGAGCACCCCTGGCAGCTCGTCTACCAGTCCCGCTCCGGCGCCCCGCACATCCCCTGGCTGGAGCCCGACATCTGCGACCACCTCGAGGAGCGGCACGCGGCCGGGGTCCCGGCCGTGGTCATGGCCCCCATCGGCTTCGTCTCCGACCACATGGAGGTCATCTACGACCTCGACACCGAGGCCACGGACAAGGCCGGGGAACTGGGGCTGCCGGTGCGCCGCTCGGCGACCGTGGGCGCCGACCCGCGGTTCGCCGCCGCGATCCGCGACCTGGTCGTGGAGCGCGCCGCCATCGAACGAGGCCAGGACGTCACCCCCTGCGCCCTGGGCGAACTCGGCGCGAGCCACAACCTCTGCCCGGTGGGCTGCTGCCCGGCCCGTGCCCCGCGTCCCGCCGCCGCGGGCGCCGACAGCCCTTAGGAGCTGTCCGGCGGACCATGCCGGAGACGCGGGGTCTGGCACGCCCATCTGCGACGTTGTCGTCGGTCGCCGACTCCCCCGAGCTCTCGGCTCCGCTCGAGCAGGGGGGACCCCCATCGCGTCGACTCTCTCCTCCGCCTTGCAGCTGCACGCACCAGACCCCGCTCACCCCAGCTGGAAAGATGCCGCCAGTTACCTCCGACTTGATCCGCCGGAAAGCCCCTACGCCTGAGGAGTGCCGTGACCGACCCCCTGCACGCGGAACTGCTGGAGCTGGCCCGCGAAGCGGCACGCCGCGCGGGTGAGCTGCTGCGGGACGGCCGCCCGGCCGACCTCGAGGTCGCCGCGACCAAGTCCAGCCCGATCGACGTCGTCACCGAGATGGACATCGCGGCCGAGAAGCTGATCACCGGGCTGATCGCCGAGCACCGGCCCGACGACGGCGTCCTCGGCGAGGAGGGCGGCTCGACCGAGGGCACCAGCGGCGTCCGCTGGGTGATCGACCCGCTCGACGGCACGGTCAACTACCTGTACGGGCTGCCCACGTGGGCCGTTTCCATCGCCGCCGAGCAGGACGGCGAGACCGTCGTCGGGGTGGTCGCCGCCCCGATGCGGGGTGAGACGTATCACGCGGTCCGCGACGGCGGGGCACGGGCCACCGGCGCGTGGGAGGGCGAGCGCACGCTGACCTGCCGCCCCGCGCCGCCCCTGGACCAGGCGCTGGTCTCGACCGGCTTCAACTACGTCACCGAGGTCCGCACCCACCAGGCCGATGTCGCGCGGCGGCTGATCCCGCTCCTGCGGGACATCCGGCGCGGCGGCTCGGCCGCGGTCGACCTCTGCGACCTGGCCTGCGGCCGGCTCGACGGCTACTACGAGCGCGGGCTGCACCCCTGGGACCTGGCCGCGGGGGACCTGATCGCCAGGGAGGCGGGCGCGCTGACCGGTGGACGGCCCGGTGAGCGCCCCTCGTGGGACCTCGCGGTCGCGGCCACCCCAGGTGTCTTCGAGCCCCTCCAGCGGCTGCTGGAGGACTTCGGCGCCTGGCACGACTGACGGGCGGCCGGCCCGAGGGCCGGACCGATGGACGCCCGGGTGACGGACAAACCGACGGGCCCGGCCGATCGACCGACGGATCGACCGACGGAGCGATCGGCGGCTCGGCCCGTCGGACCGGCCGGGCCCGTCGGACCGCTCGGCCCGACGGCTGGGAGAGCGGACCCGGGAACACGAAGCGGGCCCCGGCGCTGGATTCGCCGGGGCCCGCTCCTGTCGGGCTCATTGCATCGGGCTGATCAGACGCGGGCCGCGCCGACCTCCACACCGTGCTCGGCGGCGAGCCGGCGCAGGTCGTCGAGTTCGCCCTGCTCCACCTCGACGAGGAATTCGTCTCCCTCGTCGCGGGCCCGGGACAGATCGGACTCGGTCGTCCTTATGCGCTGCAGAAGTCCTGCGGTGAAAGCGTCCATGCTGCGCCCCCTCGTCCTGGGTCGTGGGTCGATGGCACGGGGGTGTGCCGGTTCGAAAGGGACGATCACGTCTCCGGTGGATGACCGGCGCCGCTCGGCCGGGGGGCTACGGCTTCGGACATCCGGGTCCGCTCTCGCGGAAAACGGACCGAAGCGCACCGCATGGTGGTGCGGTGCAAGCAGAGTGTGATCGCGGGATGTAAAACCCGTCCTCCCCAAGCTCCCTCCCGCGGAAACCTCACCGGACGAGAAAATCTCGTATTCCCCTTCCGTTCTCCGGGACGTTCCCCGGTCTCCCGCCCCCGCGCCACCGCCCGTTCCCCCGGCCCCGCGCCGGCCCGCCACCACCCGCGCCGGCCCGCCACCGCCCGCGCCGGCCCGCCACCGCCCGCTCCCCGGTCCGTGGCCGGCCGCCGTGGCCCGCTGTCCGGCCCCGCCCCTCCCGACGCACGCCCGTTCCCCCGGCTTACCGCCGACTTACGGCCGAAAAGGGCAGGATGGAGGCAACACACTCACCAGGACCCTGCGCGCGTGCGCTCCGGAGCGCTGCCCGGCAGGACGTAGGAAGGACAAGCGACGTGCGCGTACTCGTCGTCGAGGACGAGCAACTGCTCGCCGATGCGGTGGCCACCGGGCTGCGCCGGGAGGCCATGGCCGTCGACGTCGTGTACGACGGTGCGGCCGCCCTCGAGCGCATCGGCGTCAACGACTACGACGTGGTCGTCCTCGACCGTGACCTCCCCCTCGTGCACGGCGACGACGTGTGCCGCAGGATCGTCGAACTCGGCCTGCCCACACGCGTGCTGATGCTCACCGCCTCCGGCGACGTCAGCGACCGCGTCGAGGGCCTGGAGATCGGCGCCGACGACTATCTGCCCAAGCCCTTCGCGTTCAGCGAGCTCATCGCGCGCGTGCGCGCCCTGGGACGGCGTACCAGCGTGCCGCTGCCGCCGGTCCTGGAGCGCGCCGGGATCAAGCTCGACCCCAACCGCCGCGAGGTCTTCCGCGACGGCAAGGAGGTCCAGCTCGCGCCCAAGGAGTTCGCCGTCCTGGAAGTGCTCATGCGCAGTGAGGGCGCCGTCGTCTCGGCCGAGCAGCTCCTCGAGAAGGCCTGGGACGAGAACACCGACCCGTTCACCAACGTGGTGCGGGTGACCGTCATGACCCTGCGCCGCAAACTGGGCGAGCCGCCGGTCATCGTGACCGTGCCCGGCTCGGGCTACCGGATCTGATCCCGTGGCCACCACGCCCACCCCCACCCCGCCGTCCCCGCCGGCTCCCCCGAAGCCCACCTGGGACCCCCGCAGGCCCGTACCGCCCTTCCCCTGGCTGCGCCCGACCATCCGGATACGGCTCACCCTGCTCTACGGCGGCATGTTCCTGATCGCCGGGATCCTGCTGCTGTCGATCATCTACCTGCTCGCCGCGAACGCGCTGAACGTGGGCAGCGACCTGCCCTTCCGGATCCTGTCCGGGCAGGTGTCCAGCGACATCTGCCGGCTGCGCAGCGCCCAGCTGCCCGCCGACGAGCTGAACGCCGCGCTGAACGACTGTGTGAACGTGCAGCGCCAGCACGCCCTGGACAACCTGCTCAGCCGCTCGCTCCTCGCCCTGCTCGGCCTCGCGGTCATCGCCTTCGCCTTCGGGTACGCCATGGCCGGCCGCGTCCTGTCGCCGCTGGGCCGGATCACCCGCACCGCGCGCGCGGTGGCGGGCTCCGACCTGTCCCGCCGGATCGAGCTGGACGGCCCGGACGACGAGCTCAAGGAGCTGGCCGACACCTTCGACGACATGCTGGAGCGGCTGCAGCGGGCCTTCACCGCCCAGCAGCGCTTCGTGGGCAACGCCTCGCACGAGCTGCGCACCCCGCTGGCGATCAATCGCACGCTGCTCGAGGTGCACCTCTCGGACCCGAACGCGCCGGTCGAGCTCCAGCAGCTCGGCAAGACGCTGCTGGCCACCAACGAGCGCAGCGAGCAGCTCGTGGAGGGCCTGCTGCTGCTCGCCCGCAGCGACAACCAGATCGTCGAGCGCAAGCCGGTGGATCTCGCCGAGGTGGCCTCCCAGGCCATCGACCAGGTGCACGCCGAGGCGCAGGCCAAGGGTGTGGAGATCCACGGAGTGCAGAAGCCCGCGGTCGTCCGGGGCAACGGCGTCCTGCTGGAGCGGATCGCCCTGAACCTGGTCCAGAACGCCGTGCGCTACAACGTGGCCGAGCGGGGGTGGGTGGAGGTCACCACCGACGTCGAGCACGGGCAGGCGGTCCTGGTGGTGTCCAATACGGGCCCGGTGGTACCGGCGTACGAGGTCGACAATCTGTTCGAGCCCTTCCGGCGGCTGCGCACCGAGCGGACGGGCAGCGACAAGGGGGTCGGCCTGGGACTCTCCATCGTCCGGTCGGTGGCGCGGGCGCACGGAGGGCACATCTATGCCCAGCCGCGCGAGGGCGGCGGGCTCGTGATGCGGGTCACCCTGCCGATCTGACATTATGTCGCCGACACGACGGGGTGTTCGCTTTGGGCGGAATCTCCGGAGAGCCCCTCCGGCGCTCCCGTGTGGGATCGATCACAGGGGCGATGTTCGGTCCGTCGACACTCCGTGATCGTGAAGTCCCCGGAAGGCCGGGTATATCCCGGTTTTCAGGGGCATCGATTACGGGAAGTACACGGTGAGGCGGCTTTGAAGTGCCGCGTTCGGACCGTGTACGGTCCCCATCGCCATCCAAGCCGACCACTCGTGAGGGGTTCGGTTGGGTGTCGATTGAGTAACAGACCTTGATGTGAGGCAAAATCTCCGCCTCGGGTCGGGCACAAGTCCGGCCTCTCGCGCGTTACGTGCGCTGAAGAGACCGCATACACCCAGAGGGGGAGAGCGACCATGGCAACCGATTACGACACTCCACGCAAGACCGACGACGACGTCGACTCGGACAGTCTTGAAGAGCTGAAGGCTCGCCGCAACGACAAGTCGGCCTCGGCCGTGGATGTCGACGAGTTCGAGGCCGCGGAAGGCCTCGAGCTGCCCGGAGCGGACCTGTCGAACGAAGAGCTGGCCGTCCGGGTCCTGCCCAAGCAGCAGGACGAGTTCACCTGCATGAGCTGCTTCCTGGTGCACCACCGCAGCCAGCTGGCCCGGGAGAAGAACGGCCAGCCGATCTGCCGCGACTGCGACTGAGGGCGGGTCGGCCGTGACTGGCTCGACCCCTCCTCGGAAGCGCCGCTTCCTCACGAGGGGAGCGGACTCGGGGCCGCAGGACGGCCCCCGGCGCGACGCACGCGACCACGAGCGAGGCTCAACCGATACCGGCTCGACCGATACCGGGGCGGCCTCGCTCGGACCCGCAGCCGACCGGGGTGACCTCCCCATACCCGTGGAGGTCACCGCCCCCGCCCCGGTGGCCCGCAGACGTGCCGCGGCGTTCCGGGACAAGGCCAGGGAAGGCGCCCAGAAGGGCGGCGCCCGCGCGCGTGCGGGGCTGGCGTACCTCGCGGACCGGATCATCGAACTCGCCCCGCGGGTGCCCGTACGGGACCTGGAGACGCTGCGCAGGCAGTTCCCGGGGCTCGGTCCCGAGGACCTCGCGGAGAAGCTCGTGGCGGGCGCCTCCAGGGCCACGGCGTCCGTCGGGGCCGGTGTCGGCGCGGCGGCGATGATGCCCGTACCGCCCGCGATGCCGACGGAGCTGGCCGCCGAGATCACCGGCGTCGCGGCGATCGAGCTCAAGCTGATCGCCGAACTCCACGAGGTCTACGGCGTACGCCCGGCCGGCAGCCTCGGGCCGCGCAGCACCGTGTACCTGGACTCCTGGTCGCGGGAGCGCGGGATCGAGGCGACCAGGCCCTCGACCGTGAGTGCGGCGCTGAACAGCCGCATGAAGCGCGAACTGCGCCAGCAGATCATGAAACGCACCGTCCGCAACCTGCCGAACCTGATGCCGTTCCTGGTGGGAGCCGCCGTCGGCGCGGTCATGAACCGCCGGGACACCAGGAAGCTCGCCACCCGCATCCAGACCGACCTCCGCAAGATCCAGGTGCCCTGGGAGGAGCTGCCCGCCCTTCCCGCCATCGAGGCCCCGGCCGACGCCCTGGAGATGGACAAGCTCACCGGCCGCGCCCTCCGCAAGGCACTCGGCGGCGGTGACGGCCACCCGGACGGGAGCGACGGCCCCCGGAGAGGCTGATCCGGGTACGGCCCAGCGGGAACGACGGGGCAGTGGGCGACGGACGTCGTCGGGCGCCCTGATCCCACCCGACGGGCGACAGTTCGCCCGGGTGTTCCCCGCCGTGCTACGCGGCGGCCTTCGCCGCCCGCAGGGCCTCCGCCAGCCGTTCCGGCTCGCGCGTCGACAGGAAGGCGTACGGCGTCGGGTCCTCCGGGTCGGTGATCTCCACCCGCAGCGCCCCCGGCACATAGGCCCGCAGCAGCATGAAGCAGCGCGGATCGGCCCGGTGGGTGCGCCAGGCGCGAGCCTCCTCGGCGTCCAGGACCTCCATCGTGCCCAGCGCCGCCACCGGGATCTTCGCCTCGCCGGCGATCAGCAGGCCGCCCACGACCCGGATCCGCACCGAGCCGTACGCGCTGGCCGCGACCGCGGCCGCCGCGGTGCCGCCGGCCAGGCCGCCGAGCATCGGCAGAATGCCGAACGGCAGCACGATCAGTGCCATCGAGACACCCGCGAGCAAGGAGATCAGCCACCAGGAGCGGGGAGCCGTCAGGCGTTCTTCGTAGGGGAGGGCGGAGAGCTGCATGGATCCAAGCTTGGCACGGCGCCGGGACAGGGCCGCGGTCAGGGCGGCCGGCGCCAAGGCCTGTCCGGCGGATCAAGTCGGAGGTGACGGGCGGCATCCGTCCAGCTGGGGTGTGCCGGACTCCGCGAGCCCGGCATGATCCGAACGAGAGGCCCCAAGTGCTGCCGGGAAGGGCGGTGGTGGGTGGCGGGAGGGCGGGTAAGGTCTGCGCCTGTGAGTGGTACTTCCTCAAGTCTTCAGCCCCCCGCCGACGCCGTGACACCGGTGCGCCACCCGGATGCTCCCGCGCCCGGTGAGCTGCTCGGCGCGCACTACGACCAGTGCTTCGGCTGCGGCGGCGAGCAGCCACACGGGCTGCACATCGAGGCGCGAGCCGGCGAAGGCGTGTCGGTCACCGCCCTGTTCACCGTGCGCCCCGCCCACCAGGGCGCCCCCGGCCTCGCGCACGGCGGAGTGCTCGCCACCGCCCTCGACGAGACGCTCGGCGCGTTGAACTGGCTGCTGCGTACGATCGCCGTGACCGGCAGGCTCGAGACCGACTACGTCCTGCCCGTGCCGGTCGACGCCACCCTCCACCTGGAGGCGGAGGTGACCGCGGTGGCCGGACGGAAGATCTACTCCACCGCCACCGGACGCATCGGCGGTCCCGACGGCCCGGTCGCCATCCGCGCCGACGCGCTGTTCATCGAGGTCAAGGTCGACCACTTCGTCGACCACGGTCGCCCGGAGGAGATCCGGGCAGCCATGGACGACCCCGACCAGGTCCGTCGCGCCCGCGCCTTCGAGGTGAACCCGTGACCGTGCCCCGCGGCGACGCGCGCTCCGACGGCCGGCTCGAGGTGCTGATCCGGCGCGTCGACCCGGACGTGCCGCTCCCGGCGTACGAGCACCCCGGTGACGCGGGCGCCGATCTGCGGACCACCGAGGCGTGCGAGCTGGCCCCCGGGGAACGGGCCGTCCTGCCCACCGGAGTGTCTGTGGCCCTGCCGGAGGGGTACGCGGCCTTCGTGCACCCGCGATCCGGACTGGCCGCGCGCTGCGGCGTCGCCCTGGTGAATGCCCCGGGGACGGTTGATGCCGGGTACCGTGGGGAGATCAAGGTGATCGTGGTGAATCTCGACCCGCGCGAGGCCGTGCGGTTCGAGCGTTTCGACCGGATCGCCCAACTGGTCGTCCAGCAGGTCGAGCGGGTCCGTTTCGTGCCGGTCGCGGAGCTGCCCCGCTCGGTACGGGCCGAGGGGGGCTTCGGATCCACCGGCGGCCATGTCGCGGTGGAAGGTAAGAGCGGCACAAGCGTTCAGGCCGCCGTCGGCGGCACAGCGGGTGGGAATCGATACGCTTCGGTCGTATCCGACCGGGAAGGACAATGACGTGTTCGGACGTCGCAAGAAGAGGGATGCCGCCGAGGACGCGGCCGGCGAGGCCGAGCAGGTCGTCGACGGTGTCGACACGGAGGCGGCCGGCGAGGCCGAGCGGCTGAGGCTCGAGCCGGCGCCGCGGCCCGACGGGCCGTGGGACGGCTCCGAGGTGAGAGAGCCCGGCGAGGGCAGGGTCGACCTGGGCGGTCTGTTCGTGCCCGGAGTGGACGGCATGGAGCTGCGGGTGGAGGTCGCCGGTGACGCGATCGTCGCGGCCACCGTCGTGCTGCGCGACAGTGCCATCCAGTTGCAGGGTTTCGCGGCCCCCAAGCGTGAGGGTATCTGGGGCGAGGTCCGCGAGGAGATCGCGTCCGGTATCACCCAGCAGGGCGGCATCATCGACGAGGTGGAGGGCCCGCTGGGCTGGGAGCTGCGGGCCCAGGTGCCGGTGCAGCTGCCGGACGGTACAGGCGGTTTCCAGGTCGTCCGGTTCGTCGGCGTGGACGGCCCGCGCTGGTTCCTGCGCGGGGTGATCTCGGGTCAGGGCGCGGTGCAGCCGCAGGCCGCCGGGCTGCTGGAGCAGATCTTCCGGGACACGGTCGTGGTGCGCGGGGACGGCCCGATGGCGCCGCGCGACCCGATCGTCCTGAAGCTGCCCGACGACGCGCAGATGGTCCCCGAGGGCGTGCAGCAGGAGGAGGCCTCCGAGGGCTCCCGCTTCGCGGGCGGCATGGGACAGCTGGCGCGCGGGCCGGAGATCACCGAGGTCCGCTGATCGCGTAGCGCTTCGCAGCCACGACGGCGGAGCCGCACCCGGTGGAACGCTGTTGACCGACAGCATCCTCACCGGGCGCGGCCCCGCCGTCGTCGGCAGGCTCCCCGACGGAACCCCGACGGCCCGCCCGCAGCCGCCCGTCAGGGTTCCGTCAAGGACGCGTCCCGCATCCGGGCCGATGCCTTAGGCCGCCTCGGGCGAACGTAGGGTCGACTCCGCGCAGACAGCGGTGAACCGGTGACCGGCGACCGCGCTGTCCGGAACCGGAAGACAATGAGGGCATGGGACGCGGCAGACTTCGGATCCACCTCGGCGCGGCACCGGGCGTCGGCAAGACGTACGCGATGCTGTCCGAGGCGCAGCGCCGTGTCGAGCGGGGCACCGACTGCGTGGTCGGGTTCGTCGAGCACTACGACCGGCCGCGGACCATGGCACTGCTGGAGGGCCTGGAACGGATACCGCGCCGGGAGCTGGAGCACCGCGGCGCCGTCCTTCCCGAGATGGACCTCGACGCGGTCCTCGCCCGCCGCCCCCAAGTGGTCCTCGTCGACGAACTCGCCCACACCAACGTGCCCGGCTCGCGCAACGCGAAGCGCTGGCAGGACGTGGAGGAACTGCTGGCCGCCGGGATCGACGTGCTGTCGACCCTCAACATCCAGCACCTGGAGTCCCTCGGCGACGTCGTGGAGTCGATCATCGGCGTCCGGCAGCAGGAGACCGTACCGGACGAGGTGGTGCGGCGGGCCGACCAGACGGAGCTGGTCGACATGACGCCCGAGGCGCTACGCCGCCGGATGGCGCACGGCAACGTCTACCAGCCGGACAAGGTCGACGCGGCCCTGTCGAACTACTTCCGTCCCGGCAACCTCACCGCGCTCAGGGAACTCGCGCTGCTGTGGGTGGCCGACCGGGTCGACGAGTACCTCCAGTGGTACCGCAGCGAGCACGACGTCTCGGCGATCTGGGGGTCACGCGAACGGATCGTGGTCGGTCTGACCGGCGGTCCCGAGGGCCGCACCCTGATCCGCCGTGCCGCGCGGCTGGCCGAGAAGGGCGCGGGGGGCGAGGTGCTCGCGGTCTACATCGCCCGCGGGGACGGTCTCACCGCCGCCTCGCCCGGCGAACTGGCCGAGCAGCGGACCCTGGTGGAAAGTCTGGGCGGCACCTTCCACCACGTGGTCGGGGACGACATCCCGGCCGCCCTGCTCGCCTTCGCGCGTGCGGCGAACGCCACCCAGATCGTGCTGGGCTCCTCGCGCCGCAAGGCGTGGCAGTACGTCTTCGGCCCCGGCGTCGGCGCGACCGTCGCCCGGGACTCCGGTCCCGACCTGGACGTGCACATCGTGACCCACGAGGCGATCGCCAAGGGACGCGGACTGCCGGTGGCCCGGGGCGCCCGGCTCGGCCGGTCGCGGGTGGCGTGGGGCTGGGCGGTCGGAGTGGCGGGTCCCGCGGTGCTGGCCGTGCTGCTCAGCGCCTTCGACCCGGGCCTGGCCAACGACATGCTGCTGTTCCTGTCGCTGACCGTGGCCGCGGCGCTGCTCGGCGGGCTGCGGCCGGCCCTGGCCTCGGCGGCGTTCGGCTCGCTGCTGCTGAACTACTTCTACACGCCGCCCCTGCACCGCTGGTCGGTCTCCGACCCGAAGAACATCATCGCCATCGTGATCTTCGTCGCCGTCGGCGCGGCGGTGGCGTCCGTCGTCGACCTCGCCGCCCGCCGCACGCACCAGGCGGCCCGGCTGCGCGCCGAGTCGGAGATCCTGTCGTTCCTCGCCGGCAATGTGCTGCGCGGCGAGACCGGCCTGGAGGAGCTGCTGGAACGGGTCCGCGAGACGTTCGGTATGGAGTCGGCGGCGTTGCTGGAACGCGCGGGCGACGTCGAGCCGTGGACCTGCGCCGGACGGGCCGGCACCGGGCCGGCCCTCGAACGGCCCGACGACGCCGACGTGGACGTTCCGGTGGGGGACCACATGGCACTCGCGCTGACCGGCCGGGTCCTGCCCGCCGAGGACCGCCGGGTGCTGGGCGCCTTCGCCGCCCAGGCCGCCGTCGCCCTGGACCGCCGCCGGCTGCGCGCCGAGGCCGACCGGGCGCGCACCCTCGCCGAGGGCAACCGCATCCGCACCGCCCTGCTGGCCGCCGTCAGCCACGACCTGCGCACCCCGCTGGCCGGGATCAAGGCGGCGGTCTCCTCGCTGCGCTCCGAGGACGTCGACTGGTCGCCCGAGGACCGGGCCGAGCTGCTCGAGGGCATCGAGGGCGGCGCCGACCGCCTGGACCACCTGGTGGGCAACCTGCTCGACATGTCCCGTCTGCACACCGGCACGGTCACCCCGCTGATCCGCGAGGTCGACCTGGACGAGGTGGCGCCCATGGCGCTCGGCGGGGTGCCCGAGGGCAGCGTCACCCTGGACGTCCCGGAGACCCTTCCCATGGTCGCCGTCGACCCCGGGCTGCTGGAGCGGGCGATGGCCAACCTGATCGAGAACGCCGTCAAGTACGCTCCCGCCGGTACCCCCGTCCTGGTGGCCGCCAGTGCGCTCGCCGACCGGGTCGAGGTGCGGGTGGTCGACCGTGGCCCCGGCGTCCCCGACGACGCGAAGGACCGCATATTCGAGCCTTTCCAGCGCTACGGCGACGCCCCGCGCGGGGCCGGGGTGGGCCTCGGTCTGGCGGTGGCGCGCGGCTTCACCGAGGCCATGGGCGGCTCCCTGAACGCCGACGACACCCCGGGCGGCGGCCTCACCATGACACTGACCCTCCGCGCGGCGGCAACGTCGGCGACGGAAGCGACGGAAGCGACGGAAGCGACGGCCGTGACGGAAGCGACGGCGGCGGAAGCGACGGCCGCGACGAGGGCCCCGATGGCGACACCCACGGCGCCCGTGAGTCTCGAAGGCCCGGAGCCCGTTCGCCCAGCAGAATCGGAGCCCGCGGGCCCCGCAGAACCGGAAAGGCACCCCTCATGACCCGTGTGCTGGTGGTCGACGACGAACCGGCGATCGTGCGCGCCCTCGTGATCAACCTCAAGGCCCGCTCGTACGAGGTCGACTCCGCCCACGACGGAGCCGAAGCCCTCCGCCTGGCCGCCGCCCGCCACCCCGACGTGGTCGTCCTGGACCTGGGCCTGCCCGACATGGACGGCGTCGAGGTGATCCGGGGACTGCGCGGCTGGACCCGGGTGCCGATCCTGGTGCTGTCCGCCCGGCACGCCTCCGACGAGAAGGTCCAGGCGCTTGACGCGGGAGCCGACGACTACGTCACCAAGCCCTTCGGCATGGACGAACTGCTGGCCAGGCTGCGGGCCGCCGTGCGCCGTGCCGAGCCCTCCGGCGAGAACGAGGACGAGGGCGACCTGGTGGTGGAGACCGACGGATTCACCGTCGACCTGGCCGTGAAGAAGGTGCACCGTGACGGCAAGGACGTACGGCTGACCCCCACCGAATGGCATCTGCTGGAGGTGCTCGTACGCAACGGCGGCCGGCTCGTGGCACAGAAGCAGCTGCTCCGGGAGGTCTGGGGGCCGTCGTACGGGACGGAGACGAACTACCTGCGCGTGTACATGGCGCAGCTGCGCCGCAAGCTGGAGGCCGACCCGGCCCACCCGAAGCACTTCATCACCGAGCCGGGCATGGGCTACCGCTTCGAGCGGTGAGTGACCGCACGCGGTGCGCGCCGCGTGCGGTGCCTGCCGCGCGTGAGGTGGGTGCATGTGGCCGGGAGCGGCCGGTTCGGGCCGGGCAGGCAGCGGGTACGTAACCCTCGGGGCACCCCGGTACGCTTCACGTATGAGTGCTGTTCCTCGCTCGGAGAAACCGGCGGGCCGGTTCCGGCGCATGCTCGACCGGCTCTCCTTGTCGCAGGAGGACCTGGAGTCCGAGGAGCTGCGTGAGGACGCCGAGACCGCCGGCTGTACACGGATAGGTGACTGCCAGGATCGGCAGATAGTGACGGTTACTGGTACCTTGCGCACGGTCACGCTGCGACCGCGCGCGGGAGTCCCGGCTCTGGAGGCCGAACTGTTCGACGGCTCCGCCGCGCTGGATGTGGTGTGGCTCGGCCGGCGCTCCATCGTCGGGATAGAACCGGGGCGCAGACTGATCGCATCGGGCAGGATCTCCCTGAGCAGAGGCCGCCGGGTGCTGTTCAATCCGAAATACGAACTGAGACCCCTCGGACGGGAGTAGCCGGTGACGTCGCTCGACAAGCCGACAACCGAAGACACATCCGCGGACGACGCCAGGGCGGTGACCGAGGCCGCCCTGTTCGAGGCGTTCGGCGGGGTGCGGGGCATGGTCGAGACGGTGCTGCCCGGTCTCCTGTTCGTCAGCATCTACACGATCAACAAGAACCTGCACATGGCGGCGATCGCGGCGCTCGCCGTGTCGCTGGCGATGGTCGTGGTCCGGCTGGCGAGGAAGGACACCGTCAAGCACGCCTTCAGCGGCGTCTTCGGTGTCGGCTTCGGCGTGGTCTTCGCGATGATGACCGGCAACGCCAAGGACTTCTACCTGCCGGGCATGCTCTACACCACGGGCCTGGCCCTGGCGTACATCATCACCGCGCTGGCCGGTGTCCCGCTGATCGGCCTGATGCTGGGCCCGATCTTCAGGGAGAACCTCTCCTGGCGCACCCGCAACCCGGGTCGCAAGAAGGCTTATACCAAGGCCAGTTGGGCCTGGGGCCTGATCCTGCTCGGCAAGAGCGCGATCCTGTTCCCGCTGTACTGGTGGGCGGACACGACACAGCTGGGCTGGGTCCTGATCGCGTTGAAGATCCCGCCGTTCCTGCTCGCGGTGTACCTGACGTGGGTGTTCCTGGCGAAGGCGCCGCCGCCGATCGACGTGTTCGCGGAGATGGAGGCGGAGGAGCGCGCCGAGGAGGAGCGCAAGGCCGCGCGAGAGCAGGAGAAGGCGCAGCACGCGGAGGACGGCGAGGCGACGACGACGGGTCGCCACCGTCGGCCCTGAGTCACCTCGTTCGGCACGTGAGTACGTGAGTGGGGGCGCCCGGAGATCTCCGGGCGCCCCCACTCACGTACTCACCGCCACCGGAGCGGTGTCAGCGCACGGTGTCGGTCCTGCGTACCGACAGGAGGTCCTCCAGCTGCTCTTCGCGGGCCTGGGCGGCCACGAAGAGCAGCTCGTCGCCCGCCTCCAGGGAGTCCTCCCGGGTCGGGGTGAGGACGCGCGTCCCCCGGATGATCGTGACCAGCGAGGTGTCCTGTGGCCACTGGACGTCGCCGACCTGGGTGCCGGCCAGCGCCGACTCCTCGGGCAGGGTCAGCTCGACCAGGTTGGCGTCCCCGTGGCTGAAGCGCAGCAGCCGGACCAGGTCGCCGACGCTGACTGCCTCCTCGACCAGGGCCGACATCAGGCGCGGGGTGGAGACAGCCACGTCCACGCCCCAGGACTCGTTGAACAGCCACTCGTTCTTGGGGTTGTTCACCCGGGACACGACGCGCGGAACGCCGTACTCCGTCTTGGCCAGCAGGGAGACGACCAGGTTGACCTTGTCGTCGCCGGTCGCGGCGATGACGACGTTGCAGCGCTGGAGCGCCGCCTCGTCCAGGGAGGTGATCTCGCAGGCGTCGGCGAGCAGCCACTCGGCCCGCGGAACGCGCTCGACCGAGATGGCGGTCGGCGCCTTGTCGATGAGCAGGACCTCGTGCCCGTTCTCCAGCAGTTCGCCCGCGATCGAGCGACCCACCGCGCCGGCTCCGGCAATGGCGACCCTCATCACTGACCGCCCTCCTCTTCGGGGCCCTTGGCGAACGCCGCCTCGACCCGGTCGATCTCGTCCGTGCGCATCATCACGTGCACCAGGTCCCCCTCCTGCAACACCGTCCGGGAGCTGGAAAGGATCGCCTCGCCGAGCCGGGTGAGGAAGGCCACGCGGACGCCGGTCTGGTCCTGCAGTCTGCTGATCCGGTGCCCCACCCAGGCCTGCGAGGTGTGCACCTCGGCGAGCTGCACACCGCCGGTCGGATCGCGCCACAGCGGCTCGGCGCCCGAGGGGAGCAGCCTGCGCAGCATCTGGTCGGCCGTCCAGCGGACCGTCGCCACCGTGGGGATGCCCAGGCGCTGGTAGACCTCCGCGCGGCGGGGGTCGTAGATGCGGGCGGCGACGTGCTCGATGCCGAACATCTCGCGGGCCACCCGCGCGGCGATGATGTTGGAGTTGTCCCCGCTGGAGACGGCGGCGAAGGCGCCCGCGTCCTCGATACCCGCCTCGCGCAGGGTGTCCTGGTCGAAGCCGATCCCGGTGACCCGGCGGCCGCTGAACGAGGAGCCCAGCCGGCGGAAGGAGGTGGGGTCCCGGTCGATGACGGCGACCGTGTGCCCCTGCTCCTCCAGGGTCTGGGCCAGGGCGGAACCCACCCGCCCGCACCCCATGATCACAATATGCATCGCGTCACACCGTGCTTCCTGCAGGCCCGTCGACCTTCATGACCATCGTGCTCATGTCTCTCTTTCGGCTCGCCGGGCAACCCGTGGCGGCCTGAGTGCGGGCCGTCGGGCAACATCATGCCGGGACGGCGCGACCCCGGTATCCTCCGGGGGCCGACCGCCGCGTCCGGGTACCCGTGACCAACGTATCCGCATCGGGAGGCGGTCAGCGGCGGGTGATGCTGCGCACGCTCGCCAGGGTCAGGATCCCGAGGCCGAGCAGCGTGGCGAGGGCGCCGATCAGTTCTGCGGTCGCGTGCATGGGAACCTCCACGGAGCGGCGACGGACGGGGCACGGCCGCCCGTCCGGACCGGCCGCCCCGGACGACGGACAGGGGCGGCCCGGCCGTGACGGACAGGGGCCCAGTCATATAGGCATGGAACCGGTGCGTGCCACAGAACCCGCAGCGCCACCACCCCGAGATTTCACCCGGAGAGCAGAGGCCGTACGCCCGCACCACGGCGGTGGCACGAGTGCCGTACGGAAGCCGTATGGATCTGGGTGGCGGGTGGGTTGCCCCTGTTCGAACGCCTACGATCCCCTGTTGTGTCCAAACTGACCGACGTGCCCAAACGCATTCTCATCGGGCGCGCGTTGCGCAGCGACCGACTGGGCGAAACGCTTCTGCCCAAGCGCGTCGCACTCCCCGTCTTCGCATCCGACCCGCTGTCCTCCGTGGCGTACGCGCCCGGTGAGGTCCTGCTCGTCCTCTCCGTCGCGGGTCTGTCGGCGTACCACTTCAGCCCCTGGATCGCGGCCGCGGTCGTCGTCCTGCTGTTCACCGTGGTCGCCTCCTACCGGCAGAACGTCCACGCCTACCCCAGCGGCGGCGGCGACTACGAGGTGACGACGACCAACCTCGGTCCCCGGGCGGGTGTGACCGTCGCGAGCGCCCTGCTCGTCGACTACGTCCTCACCGTGGCCGTGTCGATCTCCGCCGGCATCGAGAACCTGGGCTCGGCGGTCCCGTTCGTCGTCGAGCACAAGGTGGCCTGCGCGATCGCGGCGATCGTGCTGCTGACGCTGATGAACCTGCGGGGCGTACGGGAGTCGGGCACCCTCTTCGCGATCCCGACCTACGTGTTCGTCGCCGGCGTCTTCACCATGATCGCGTGGGGTACCTTCCGCTCGGTGGTACTCGGCGACGACATGCGGGCACCCACGGCGGACTACGAGATCAACCCCGAACACTCGGGTCTGGCGGGCTTCGCCCTGGTCTTCCTCCTGCTGCGCGCCTTCTCCTCCGGCTGCGCCGCGCTCACCGGCGTCGAGGCGATCTCCAACGGCGTACCGGCCTTCCGCAAGCCCAAGTCCAGGAACGCGGCGACCACCCTCGCGATGATGGGCCTGCTCGCCGTCACCATGTTCTGCGGCATCATCGCCCTGGCCGGCGCGACCGACGTCCGCATGGCCGAGAACCCGGCCACGGACCTGTTCCACGACGGCGTACCGCTCGGCCCGGACTACGTACAGCACCCGGTGATCTCGCAGGTCGCCGAGGCTGTGTTCGGCGAGGGCAGCCCGCTCTTCCTCGTCCTGGCCGCCGCCACCGCACTGGTACTGTTCCTCGCCGCCAACACCGCCTACAACGGTTTCCCTCTGCTCGGCTCGATACTCGCCCAGGACCGCTACCTCCCGCGCCAGCTGCACACCCGCGGCGACCGGCTCGCCTTCTCCAACGGCATCGTGCTGCTCGCCGGCGCCGCCATCGTGCTGGTATGGGCCTACGGAGCCAGCACCACGCGCCTGATCCAGCTCTACATCGTCGGCGTCTTCGTGTCCTTCACCCTCAGCCAGATCGGCATGGTCCGGCACTGGAACCGCCTGCTGGCCACGGAGAAGCAGCAGGCCGCACGCCGCCACATGACCCGCTCCCGGGCCATCAACGCCTTCGGCGCCTTCTTCACCGGCCTGGTCCTGGTCGTCGTACTCGTCACCAAGTTCACCCACGGCGCCTGGGTCGCGATGCTCGGCATGTGCTTCTTCTACGTGCTGATGACGGCCATCCGCCGGCACTACGACCGCGTCTCCGAGGAGATCGCCGCCCCCGAGGTCCCCGGCGACGACATGGTGCGCCCCTCCCGCGTCCACTCGGTCGTCCTGATCTCCAAGATCCACCGCCCCGCACTGCGTGCCCTCGCCTACGCCAAGCTGATGCGCTCCGACAGCCTCGAGGCCCTCAGCGTCAACGTCGACGCCGCGGAGACCCGGGCCCTGCACGCGGAATGGGAACGGCGCGGCATCGAGGTGCCCCTCAAGGTGCTGGACTCCCCGTACCGCGAGGTCACACGGCCGGTCATCGAGTACGTCAAGAACCTGCGCAAGGAGTCCCCGCGGGACGTGGTGTCCGTGATCATCCCCGAGTATGTGGTCGGCCACTGGTACGAGCACCTGCTGCACAACCAGAGCGCGCTGCGGCTCAAGGGCCGGCTGCTGTTCACGCCGGGCGTGATGGTGACCTCGGTGCCGTACCAGCTGCAGTCCTCCGAGGCGGCCAAGCGGCGCGCCCGCAAGCGGGCGGACTGGGCGGCACCGGGGTCGGTGCGGCGCGGTCCGGCGGAGCGGTCGAAGGACTCCTCCCCGCACACGTAGACTGGACGGCTGTTGTCGCGGGCCACCGCCCGCACCTTCGCCCCCGATGTTGTGGAGTCACCCCGCCATGCAGGCAGAACCGAGAAAATCGCTGGTGGGGGAGGAGTACGAGGTCGAGGTCGGCCCCGTCGCCCACGGTGGCCACTGCGTCGCCCGTACGGCCGAGGGCCAGGTGCTGTTCGTCCGGCACGCGCTGCCCGGCGAGCGGGTCGTCGTCCGGGTGACCGAGGGCGAGGAGGGTGCCAGCTTCCTGCGCGCGGACGCGGTGACGGTGCTGGACGCCTCCAAGGACCGGATCGACGCCCCCTGCCCGTACGCCGGGCCCGGCCGCTGCGGCGGCTGTGACTGGCAGCACGCCAAGCCGGGAGCCCAGCGCCGGCTCAAGGGCGAGGTCATCGCCGAGCAGCTCCAGCGGCTCGCCGGGCTCACGCCCGAGGAGGCCGGCTGGGACGGCACGGTCGTGCCCGCCGAGGGCGACAAGCTCCCCGCCGGCCAGGTCCCGGCATGGCGTACACGCGTGCAGTACGCGGTGACCGCCGACGGCCGCGCGGGCCTGCGCCGGCACCGCTCGCACGAGGTCGAGCCGATCGACCACTGCATGATCGCCGCGGAGGGCGTCAGCGAACTCGGCATCGAGAAGCGGGACTGGACGGGCATGGACTCCGTCGAGGCGATCGCCGCGACGGGCTCCCAGGACCGCCAGGTCGTCCTGACCCCGAAGCCGGGCGCGCGCCTGCCGCTGGTCGAACTGGACCGCCCGGTCTCAGTCCTGCGCATCGACGAACGTTCCGGCCAGGTCCACCGCGTCCACGGCCGCCCCTTCGTCCGCGAACGGGCGGACGGCCGCACCCACCGGGTCGCGAACGGCGGCTTCTGGCAGGTCCACCCGAAGTCGGCGGACACCCTGGTCACCGCGGTCATGCAGGGTCTGCTGCCCCGCAAGGGAGACATGGCCCTCGACCTGTACTGCGGTGCCGGCCTGTTCGCGGGCGCCCTCGCCGACCGGGTCGGCGACGCGGGAGCGGTCCTCGGCATCGAGTCCGGCAAGCGCGCCGTCGAGGACGCCCAGCACAACCTCGCCGACTTCCCCCGCGTCCGCATCGAGCAGGGCAAGGTCGACTCCGTCCTGCCCCGCACCGGCATCACCGAGGTCGACCTCATCGTCCTGGACCCGCCGCGCGCGGGAGCGGGACGCAAGACGGTGGAGCACCTGTCGTCCCTGGGTGCGCGGAAGATCGCGTACGTGGCGTGCGACCCGGCCGCGCTGGCACGGGACCTGGCGTACTTCCGGGACGGGGGGTACCGGGTGCGGACGCTGCGGGCGTTCGATCTGTTTCCGATGACGCATCACGTGGAGTGCGTGGCGATTCTTGAGCCCGCCGAAAAAGGGCTTTGACCTGCGCTTTTCCTGTGATGCTCAGGTCTGGCCGGGTTGCTCGACCTGTTTTCCGAAGTGCACCACGTGAAGTGCGTGGTCTGCTGACGAACGCCGTCTGACCTGGCGTTTTAGATGGCGTACCGGGACGGCGGTGCGGTCGTCCCTTCTCTCAGTGCGAAGGGAGGCCGACCGCATCGACGCTCAGTTGACGCTCGTTCTGATGGCTCGTCATTGATTGCCGCCCGGCAAAACATGATCAGCTCACGGATGACGTTGCCGCCTTCTCGGTCGTGCCGGATTCCTCGGCATCCGCGAACCGCTTGTTGCGGCGCACGGAGGATCAGAAGGAGGCCCCGATCAGCACCACGCCGATGAGGTGTAGGTGATCAGGCCGGCGATGCCGGACAGCAGGACCGTCTCGTTCTCGTCGACGTGCGCGCCGTCGTGTGTCTGAGCGGGGTGCGCCCTGATTCCTCGTACGCGGCTTAGGATTTGATGTCGAGGCGGACCTCGTGGGCGGGCGCCCAGTCGAGCAGACTGGACGCCCGTTCCGGCAATGGCTTGGGTTCGGGCGAACGTCAGCAGCGGAACCCGCGGGTCGTGTCCCGGGGCTCGACGTCCGTGTAAGGCTTGAACCACTCGTCCCACAGGTCTTCTTCGGCCACGTCTGCTTCCAGGAAGTCGTGCGCCCTGTCGCTGACGTCGAGCAGCCCGCTCTCATTAGCGAGGAAATCCCAGTCATAGTCGAACCGAGAGGCCGGAAGGGTCTGGTAGACCTCGTCCGCGTGGACGGATTCGATATTGAACCCGCCGATGCCTTCCACGGCGTAGCCGAGTAGCACGCTCTCGACCAGGCAGCGCGGTTCCGGGATACCGTCGGCAAGCAGATCGGCCGCGAGGTCGTCGTACGCGCGAGCGCAGTGAAGAAGGAACCAGTCCGACTGGGTCTCTGCGCTGACCGGAACGCTGTGTTCCCAGAAGTCGGGGTCATAAGCAGCGAGGTACGTCTTGTCCGCAAGGTTCCTCAGCTGCTGATGGAGAACGAATGCGGTCCTGGGCGTTACCCCAACGCCGCCGCAGTCCCCGCAGCCGCGGCCCCGGGGGGACGAGTCGCAGATGGCGCACTTCGCGCAGTCCTCGGCCACAGTGCAGCCGCAGCTTCGGCAGCTCCCGCAGTCGGATGCGCTGAAAAGCGAGAACACGGCCGCGTTGGGCTGTCCCAGGTTCTCCGCGACGGCCCGCGCGGCCCTGCGCGCAGCCCGGGCTCGTGGAGCGTCACGATGTGCGTCCTCGATCTCCTCCGCGATGTCAGTGATCGCCTTCCTGAGGGGGCCAGGCAGGGAAGCCGAGCACCGGTGAACCTTCGCGAGGGCGCCTGCTCCTCCCTGGAGAGCCGCGTTGAGCGTGGCGGCGAGCAGCTGGGATTCGTCGCGATCCTCGAACGTCCCGATCTTTGAGAGTTCCGGTCCGCGGGGCGTCCCCTGCATGCTGAAGAGGATGGCGCCGTTACCCTTGGGCTGGGTCAGAAAGAAGAGATGCGACGGTGCGGAATGTGTCGGCATGGCTGAGCCTCCGAGTGGTGCGCGGGCAACGAGTGCGGGAACGGTAGGGAACACCGCCGCAGGCTCGTGCCTGCTACGTGAAAGATGAGGTGAGAGACAAGCCGGTGGTCCGGGTGCGTCCGCGGACTCCTTGGCTAAAGCGCAGCTGGTGATCTGGCCACGAGCGAGATCCCGTTGCTGGCACGCGGAAGCCTGCCACAGAAGGTGCCGGGGATGCCAGTGAGTTCGCGAAATCCTGAGTCGGGGCGGGCGTTGTCCGGTCCCTCAACTCCTGCCCCCGCCTACCTGATGTCCTGGTTCCAGGCGCTGCTCCGGCCGTTCGGTCCCGTATTGCAGACCGTGTGTTAACAGCGCCAATATCAGGTGCCGTTCTTTCGGTGGCGCAGTTCGATGCTGGTGCAGCCGCAGCGGCCGTACTCGGACGGGCCTGGGCCTGGTCCGTGCCGTCGCGGATGAAGACGGTCACGCGCACGCCGCGTCCGACCGCCTCGCGCAGCAGCGGCAGGATGCTGCGCACCCGGTTCAAGACCCACGCCCACAGCCAGACCGAGCTGCGGGCCGCGCGGATCTCGTCTTCGCACGTGCTGTAGAAGGTCAGTTCGTCGTTGATGCCCGTCACCTCGACGTGCCGGGCCAGGACGTCGGCGAGCGCGTTCCCGAACACGCCGAACTCGCGCTCGTTCTCGTGCGGCGGAGTGATCAGGTGGCTCGCTCGCAGCCGCCGTACTCCGGGAGTGCCTACCAACGAGGCGAGGTGGGTGAAGGACCTGCCATCCTTTGCGGCCCGGATTCGCTCCCAGCTGTCGATGACGTAGAGCCGGGTCTGGACAGGAGTGGCCGTTGGCGATCAGTTTGCCGCCCTGCAGCATTCCTCCGTAGGCGAGCGAGTTGGCCAGCCGCATCACCATCGGACCGAAGCGTTGCTGCTCGGTCAGGGTGACGCAGGCTAACCTGATGCTGTTCCCACGCCATGACCGCTTCCGCCGACCAGTTGCCCTCGGACGTTAGGAGCCCTCGGCTGTGCCACCCACTTTGTATCGCGACACTGGTTACACGCTCCGGCACCTGATCGAGAACATCGAAGGCGGTCGTATCGGATTACCAGACATTCAACGCCCGTTCGTCTGGTCTGCGGCGAAGACCCGCGATCTCTTCGACTCGATGTATCGGGGCTACCCGATCGGCACCCTGATGTTCTGGGAGACCGGCGCTGAGGTGGGGACGCGGCAGATCGGAACGGAAGCCGGTGATCGGGCACCTCAGCTGTTGGTCGTTGACGGACAGCAGCGGCTCACTGCCCTGTTCGCTGTCCTCACCGGGTGCAAGATCGTCACTAAGTCTTTCGACGAGATCAACGTTCGCATCGCGTTCCACCCGGAGGACCAGACGTTCGAGGTCACGGACGCGGCGATCGAGCGTGACGCCCACTTCATTCCGGACGTCACCGCGCTCTGGGCCCAAGGTGGTTACAAGCCCACCGTCCGGCAGTTCTTCCAACGGCTCGAACAGGCCAGCGGCCAGCCCTTGTCGGACGCTGCCAAGGATGAGCTCGAAGAACGCGTAGACAGGGTCCGGGACCTGCACGAGTTCCGCTTCCAGGTTGTGGAGCTGGGTGCTTCGGCCAACGAGGAGCAGGTCGCCGACATCTTCGTGCGCATCAACTCCGAAGGCGTGAAGCTCAACCAGTCCGACTT
Organism: Streptomyces chlorus; assembly: GCF_042655885.1. Classification (NCBI taxonomy): domain Bacteria; kingdom Bacillati; phylum Actinomycetota; class Actinomycetes; order Kitasatosporales; family Streptomycetaceae; genus Streptomyces; species Streptomyces chlorus. The sequence continues at coordinate 215,787 of NZ_JBHSOA010000042.1, read as the reverse complement.
CATCCTCACCCTGATGTCAGTGCATTGGGAGAAGGGCCGCCGCCAGCTCGAAGACTTCAGCCGCGGCGCGGTGGTCGCAGGACTCCCCGGTCCGAGCCCTCGAAACGCCTTTCTGGACCCCAGCCCGGACCAACTGCTGCGCGTAGCCGTCGCTGTCGCCTTCCGGCGCGCCCGGCTGCAGCACGTCTATAGCGTCCTACGAGGAAAGGACCTTGAAACCGGCAAGGTCACCGCCGCTCGACGGCAGGAGCAATTCGACCGGCTCGCCCAAGCACACACGAAGGTCCTGGACCTGACCAGCTGGCACGAGTTCTTCCAGTGCGTCACGGCGGCCGGCTTCCGCAGTCGCAAGATGATCACCTCCGACAACGCCCTGCTGTACAGCTACACGATCTGGCTGATCGGACGCCACGACTTCGGACTGACGGTCGATGAACTCCGGCCCGTGATCGGACGGTGGTTCTTCATGGCGCACACCACCGGTCGGTACTCCAACTCGCCGGAGTCACAGATGGAGTTTGACCTGGGACGGATCGGCAGTCTGCCGCCAGGTGACGGCCGAGCCTTCACCGCGGAACTCGACCGGATCATCGCAGCGAACTTCACCGGCGACTACTGGGACATCTCCCTGCCGAACCGGCTGGACACATCCTCGTCGCGTTCACCGGTGCTGTTCGCCTACCAGGCGGCGCTCAACATCCTCGACGCCGAAATACTCTTCGGCGACCAACGAATCCGTGATCTGCTGGACCCCTCAGTCCAACCCGCCAAGGCTGTCGACCGGGACAACCTGTTCCACCGCAAGGCGCTCGCCGGACTGGGTATCACCGACCGGCGCCAAGTCAATGCCATCGCCAACATGGCCTACGTGACGTGGCCGGCAGACGAGCTGTCCAACACCGACGCACCACATGACTACTGGCCGAGAATCACGGACGCGATGGACCCGGAGGTGCTCGAGCGGCAGGTACGGTGGCACGCGCTTCCGGTCGGCTGGGAACAGCTCGACTATTTAACCTTCCTGGAACGGCGGCGCCAGCTAATCGCCAAGGTCGTGCGGGAAGCGTTCGAAACCCTCACGGGGGAACGCCCTGCGTACGTCCCAACCACCCCGGCCGACATGATCGCCGCCGGCGAGTCCCAGGGCACCGAGTTCAAGGCCAGCGCCCGCTGGAACGTGCACACCCGGCAGGCCGACAAGTCCCTACGGCACAACATCGTCAAGGCCGTCTGCGGCTTCCTGAATGGCGAGGGCGGAAACCTGTTCATCGGTGTCGCCGACGACGGAACCGTCCTAGGCATCGAGAACGACCTCACCACTCTGGAGTCGCAGGCCAGCGTCGACGGGTATGAGCTCTTCGTACGCCAACTCCTCGACAGCAGCCTGTCGACCCCGACAGCGACCACCGTCCGCATACGCTTCCCCGAGATTTCCGGCAATGTCGTCTGTCAGATCAGCGTTGCCGCGGCAGGTAAGCCGGTGTTCGCCAAGCCCGCCAAGGGTGGCAACGGCGCCACCGACTTCTGGGTCCGGGTTGGCAACGCCACCAAGCAACTCCACGGCGATGACCTCCTGCGCTACCAGGAGGAACACTGGGGATGAACGTCCCTATGGCCAGCCCTCCGACCAGAGGGGAATGACCTCGGGGACCTATCCCTGGTGTAGACCACGGTCCGGTTGCTGCCGAGAGCCTTGGGAGTCGCACTCACCAGACGGTGTGGCGACCTACACATTTGGGCACATCGACGGATGGCGCCGGTGGAGTCCGGTCGGCCTTCTCGGCCTCCTCGTCGACCGGCTTGAACACGCAATGGCCCGCGCACCGCGGGCGCGGTCGCCAAGGAGCAAGCGCAGGCTGTCGGCCGTGACGCTCGTTTGACGCTCTGGACGCCGACAAGCCGGGGCGAGAATCGATGGGATTGCTGTGACCTGCGCTTTTCCATAACCGGCACAGACCGACGTCATACCGATGACGCACCACGTGGAGTACGTGGCGATTCTGGAGCCTGCTCGGGAGGCTGCCTGACCTGCAGGTTCTCTGTTCAGGGTCGGCTCTCGACCTGTTTTGCCGTGTCCAACAGGTCGGACGGTAGCTCAGTCCCTCACCTGCGGTTTTCCGCTGCCAAGACTCGTGTGGGGGATGAAGGAGAGCCAACTTGCAGAAGATCTTGACGCTCATATGACGCTCGGACCGCCGGTGGGCAGAGGGCCGGCGGCTCTGCGCGGTAGCTGTTGCCCACCAGGAACGGTGCTCCTGCGGGGTGCTGTGAAGCCCTGCTCCTGGTGAGTGCATCTGATTACAGAGGGTCATGTGCTGAGTCGCCGGCTCTGGCCGTTGCGGCTTTCGGTAGGGCAGGGGGCTTTCGATCGGGTGTTGTTTTACGGGTGCGCTTGATAACGGCAGGGGTATGGGTGCACGCTCGTCGGGACAAGGTCCAGGAGAGGAGCGCCGACGCATGAGTGAGCCTGCGCACGAGGCAGCCGATGCCCCGCAGCCGCCCATGCAGGTGGAGGCGATCCGTTCGGCCCTTGCGCAGGTCGCGCCGGACCTGCTTCCCCGGTTTGACGAGGCGCGGGTGGCTGCCACGGCCAAGGCCCGGCTCAGTGTCTCCGCGACGCCGCTGCGGAACTTCGTGCAGGGCTGGGCCGTGGAGGTGGCCATAGCCCGCAGGCCGGAGACGTTCGCCCGGCTCCGTGACCTGGAGGCGCGTGCGGCGAGGGTTACCAGCCTGGACGAGGCACGGACGATCGCCGCGGAAATCAGCCGCATCCGTCGTAGTGCGGCAGTCGAGGTGGGCCTGCACGAGGCGGACGCTCGGTGAGCTTCGACAACCTCTGGGTATGGGAGTACGCCTTCCACGCCGAGGACGAGATCAGCTATCCGCAGCTTGTCCGCGACGAAGTGAAGACCATCGCCGATCAGCTCGTCGAGATGGCGAACCTCGGCATCGATCCCGCCGAGCTTGGCGAGCCCACCTCGGGGACGGCCCGTCGGCATGACTTGCCGTGCGGAGGCTGGTTCACGACCCAGTCCCTGCCGTACAGTCGACCGCCCCTTCTCGCCGTGGTCGAAGTGGTTCCGCCGTTCCACCTTCTCTGAAGGTCTTCCTGGGGCGTGGGGACAGGAGGATACGGGACGACAGGCCACTCTTTGGTCAAGCTGAGTGTCCGTACTGTCAATCCCCTCGAAACAGGGCTTGGTCATGGTTGTGGATCTCGTAAGTCATGATCGCGAGGCCGGAAGCAGGCTGGGCAACGCCACAGGGTGGCGATGAGGGCGGCCCGGAGCGCGATGACGACCCGATACAGACTCAGACCACGTGTCGGCCTTTTGGGTTGAGCCGCGCCTCCAGGCAGAACAGGTGGGCGGCGGAGACCAGGGCGACGTGATGGTGGAAGCCGAGGTGGCTGCGGACCTCGAGGTCGCCCAGCCCGAGGGCCTGCTCCATCTCCCGGTAGTCGGTCTCGATGTGCCGGCGGCTGGTGGCGTGCCTGACCAGCACGGACAGCGGGATGTCGGGGGGCAGGTCCGTGATCCATGAGCGGAAGACGTCCCCGCCGCGCCTGTGACGCCACTGGACCAGCAGGGTGCGCCGGGGCAGCATCCGATCCGGGGTGGTCCGCGAGACGTGGCCCCGCTCAATGATCCCGGCGATGTGCACAGGAACGGCGACGAACCAGCCGGAGCGCGCCGGATGGTCCTTGCTCTTCGGGCGGTAGACGAAGCGGCGGGCGCGATAGCGGTGTTCGGCGGCGACCTGGTCGACCTTGAGGCTCGGCCGCCGGTGCGCCCAGACGCTGACGGGCCGGCCGGTCGCGGGCAGGACGACGGTGTCCGCGGTGACGGCTACCAGCCAGGGGATCCCCCGGGCGGTCAGCCCGCTGCGGAAGGCGACGTTGTTCCCGTGGTCGCAGTCGGCGATCACCACCGGCGGGGTCGGGCCCCAGTCGGCCGGCTCGTCGAGGAGGTCGAGGGCGAGGGCCTGCTTGGTGCGGTGCCCGACATCGGCGGGCACGCCCGCCTTCGCGCAGCGGGTGCGGTCCTCGGCCCAGGAGGCGGGCAGGAACAGCCGCCAGTGCAGCGGGGAGGAGCCCCGCCGGGACACCGCGTGGACCGAGACGGCGACCTGGCACAGGTGCTGGTTCCGGTCGCCGCAGTGCTGCACCATCGCCCCGGCCGTGCCGTCCCCGTAGCGCACGAAGGGGTGATCGTCGATCAGCCACGCCGCCGGTCCCAGCACCCGCGCGGCCCGGGCGGCTACCCGTCGCTGCACGTCGCGGTAGTCCCAGGAGGACTGCCCGATGAAGTGGCCGAGGTTCTGCCGGGGCAGGCCGAGGCGCTCCGCCATCGGCGCCACCGACTTGCGTCCACCCTGTAGCAGCAACCCACGCAGATACTGCTGTCCATAGTCGCGTTGCCCCCGGTAGACGACGTACCTGAAGACAACGTCGGCGAACTCGGCAAGATCCAGATCCAGTTCCGCGATGGCTTGTGCGTCCATGGCACCACGATGGCACCGTCATCAGACCCCGGCACCGATCCACTGTGATCCACGACCATGACCAAGCTCTGAACTCGGGGCTTGACATAAGAAAGCTCCCGTCCTACTGGTAGTCGTCGTCTGCCTGAGCGGCTTGGTGCGACCGGACTCCTGGCCCTGGCGGAAAGCTGGGCGGCTCCCGTCAGATCTTGATCACGGTGACCCGTGTCCCGCAGAGCGCGGTGAGGTCCTCAGGGTCGGAGGTGAGGACGATGGTGGGGCTGGGGGCGGCGAGTGCGGTCGCGGCGAGTATGGCGTCGATGGCGTATTTGTGGCCATGGAGACCGGCATCGGAGAGGAGCGTGGCGGCATGGCGGGCGAGCGGGTCGGTGACTGGCTCGATCACGAGACGGGAGAGCGTCCATTCCAGCGCCGGGCGGTTGATCCGGGGGTGGATGACCTCGACGAGAGTGGCTGCAGAAGTGATGACCCGGAGGTCGTCGGCGCGGGCGAGAGAGAGCCAGGCGGTAACCGTGCGGTCGCGGAGGACGGCCTTGGCCAGTCCTTCACTGTCCAGGACGAGGGTGCCGCCTGGGGTGGCGGCGGGGGAGCGGGTCACGCGGCGTCTGCTGCGTGCTGCGACTGCTCGCGTCGTGCCTGGTGGAGCTGGTCGCGCAGGGTTTGGATCTCGTGGTTGGTGACGGGGCCGTGTTCCGCCTCGGCGACGGTGATGAGCTCGTTGAGGTTGTCGCGTTCGATCTGGCGGGCGACGGCCGCGGCGACGTAGGCGGAGAGGCCGGAGGGACCGCTACGGTCGCGGGCGGCCTCGGCGACATCCCGCGGCATGGTGATCGAGTACTTGCCGGTGGGCTCAGTCATGCTACCTATCCTACCTCCGATCCTCCCTCATGGTGGGGTGGTTTGGCCGGTGTGGGGGTGGATGCCCTTGCTTGCTTGCTTGGGTTGGTGGTGAGCCGCCGTTCGCCGCTCTCGCGACCCGTGACGCTCGTTTGACGCTGATGGCGTTTCCCGGGGTGTGGAAATGAGGCTCAACCCCATCTTGACCTGCACTTTTGCTCAGTCCCCTCCGGTGTGACGTGTTCTCGATGACGCACCACGTGGAGTGCGTGGCGATTTTGGAACCTGTCGCAAAAGGGGCCTGACCTGCGGTTTTGCGGCCCGGGTCGGTCGCTCGACCTGTTTCCCTCCATGTAACGGGTCGAGCGGACCGACTGCCCCTGAGGGCGATTGACCTGCGGTTTCATGGCGGCAACGCTTGCATACGCTTCGATTTCAGACCTCCTTCGGAGTTTCTTGACGCTCGGATGACGCTTGCTTTGAGGCTCTGGCCGTCCCGACGCATACGCCGGAGTCGCGTACGGCACTTCTCTACCCGGTGGTCACCCCGCGGGCGTCATCGCCGATGTCGCCTGGCGTCTTGTGTTCGCCGCCGCGACTGTGTCGCGGGCCACCTTCTTCGACTGCTTCGCCGGCAAGGAAGCCGTCGTCTTCGACCAGGACCCCGAAGCCCGCGAACGTCGGCTCGCCTTGCTGGAAGCCCGCACCCCGGGCGAGCCGCTCTGGAACGCACCGACCGCTGTCATGATCGAAGTAAACGAGGGCCTGCGCGACCGCATGCCGCTGATGCGACGGCTCAAGAGGCAGACGCCGGCGCTCGCCCGGGCCGGCCAGGCATCCGGCGACCAGCTGCGGACCGACCTGCAGAACTGGATCCTGGCCCAGAGCGACGGCGACGACGCCCTGACCGCGATCCTGCAGTTGAACCTGGCGCTCGCGGCCTCCGGCACCGCCTACCAGAGCTGGAAGGCCGACGAGGACTTCGACACCTACCTCCGGCGCCTCAGGCAGTGCCTGGAGCAGGCGGGCGCCGGTGTCGCCTTCCCCGCCCCCTGAACCGGGCTTCGTATCCCTCCGGGACCGCTGATACGGAGCGGAGGCGAGGTCACCTGTCCAGGGGGCGGCGGGCGAGGATTTCCTGCGTCGCAGCCCACGAGGCGAGCAGGCGCAGGCCCTCTTCGGACGGTGAACCGGGTTCGGCGGTGTAGATGGTGAGGGTGAGGCCGGGTTCGGCCGCCATTTCCAGTCCTTCGAAGGCGAGGGTGAGGTCGCCGACGGCGTGGTGGTGGAAGTTCTTGGTGCCGGTGCCGTGGTGGCGGACGTTGTGGGCGCCCCAGCGGGTGCGGAACTCGTCGCTGCGGGTGGACAGTTCACCGACGAGGTCGTGGAGATCCCTGTCGTGGGGGTTGCGGTCGGCCTCGGTGCGCAGGATCGCGACGGTGACGTCGGCGGCGAGGTCCCAGCCGGGGTAGAAGCGGCGGGAGACGGGGTCCAGGAAGGTGAAGCGGGCGAGGTTCGCCTGGTTGGTGGTGGCGTAGACGTCGCTGTAGAAGGCCCGGGCGAGCGCGTTGACGGCGAGGATGTCCATGCGGCCGTTGCGGACGAACGCTGGGCCGGCGGTGATCGCATCGAGCGTCCACCGCAGGCTGCGGTGCGGGGACCACTGACGGGCGGGCCGCCGGCGCCGGGGGCGGGTGAGGGCGTCGGAGCCGTCGGCGGCCTGCGCCAGATGGAGGAGGTGGGCGCGTTCCGCGTCGTCGAGCCGGAGAGCGCGGGCGACGGATTCGAGGACGGCGGGGGAGACACCGGCGAGATTGCCGCGTTCGAGCTTGGCGTAGTACTCCACGCTCATGTCGGCCAGGGCCGCGACCTCGCTGCGGCGCAGGCCGGGGACGCGGCGCCGGGGGCCGGTGGGCAGTCCGGCCCGCTCGGGGGTGATCTTGGCTCGCCGCGAGGTGAGGAACTCGCGGACCTCCTGCTGGTTGTCCACCCGTCGACCGTACGCCCAGCGGGCCGCGGGAGGGATGTACTGCCGGTACACCCATTGAGCGTGACTGGCCGCCCGCGATGAACGGCGGTTACCTGGAGAACGTGGTGCTGGTCCCGGCTGTCCGTCGGCGGGGACGGGGCCGCCCGACCCCGGTGCACAGACGTCTCGTGTCTCGGGGCCGGTCGCACGCGGACCGTACGGAGCGGTCCGGACTCACGTACGCAAAGGAACCCCTCATGCGCGGCGCAGTGATCCACGCCCCCGGTGACGTCCGCTTCGAGACGCTGGACGGCCCGAAGATCCTCCACCCGACCGACGCGATCATCCGTACGGCCGTCACCTGCGTGTGTGGGTCCGACCTGTGGGCCTGGCGCGGTCTGGAGCCGATCGGCGATGCCCATCCGATGGGGCACGAGTACGTCGGTTTCGTCGAGGAGGTCGGCTCCGAGGTCACGGCCGTGAAGCCGGGCCAATTCGTCGTCGGCTCGTTCGCGACCTCGGACAACACCTGTGCGAACTGCCGTAACGGCTTTCAGTCGAACTGCGTGCACCGGGAGTTCATGAGCACCTGCCAGGCCGACTACGTCCGCATCCCCAACGCCCAGGGCACTCTGGTGGCCATGGACGAGGTGCCGTCCGAGGGGCTGTGGCCCGGTCTGCTGGCCGTTTCCGACGTCATGGGCACCGGTTGGTGGGCCGCCGACGCCGCCGAAGTGAAGCCCGGCTCGACCGCCGTCGTCGTCGGCGACGGTGCGGTCGGCCTGTGCGCCGTGATCGCGGCCAAGGAGAGGGGTGCGGAGCGGATCATCGCGATGAGCCGCCACGAGTCCCGGCAGAAACTCGCCCGGGAGTTCGGCGCCACCGACATCGTCATCGAGCGGGGCGACGAGGGCATCTCCCGGATCAAGGACCTCACCGACGGCATCGGCGCCGACAGCGTGCTGGAGTGCGTCGGCACCACCCAGGCCATGCAGCAGGCCCTGCACTCCGCGCGCCCCGGCGGCAACGTCGGCTTCGTCGGCGTCCCCCACGACGTCGCCGTCGACGGACAGGAGCTGTTCTTCTCCCACGTCGGCCTGCGCGGCGGCCCCGCCCCCGTGCGCCGCTACCTTTCCGAGCTCATCGACAGCGTCGTGACCGGCCGGATCGACCCGGGCAAGGTCTTCGACCTCACCCTTCCCCTGGACCAGGTCGCGGAGGGATACAAGGCGATGGACGAGCGCCGCGCCATCAAGGCACTCCTCAAGCCCTGACCCCCCCACGTTCCCGTTCCCCGGGGCCGGACGCCCGGCCCCGGCCCGCTTGAGGAGGACCCCAGCGTGACCACGTACGTTCTCGTCGGTGTCGGTGTCGGTGTCGGTGCCGGTGCCGGTGCCGGTCCCGGCCTCGGACTGGCCACCGCCCGCCGCTTCGGCGCCGCCGGCCACGGCGTCGCCCTGATCGCCCGCAGCGCCGAACACCTCGAGCACCTGACGGATGAGCTCCGCCGCGACGACATCCAAGCCCGCGGCTTCCCCGCGGACGTCCTGGACCCGGCCGCGCTCACCGGCGCCCTCCAGGACGCCGCCGAGACACTCGGGCCGGTGGAGATCCTGCAGTACAGCCCGGTGCCGCGGGCCGACTTCATGAAACCGGTCCTCGACACCACCGCCGACGACCTGGAGGACCCGCTCGCCTTCTCCCTGAAAGCCCCGGTGAACTGTGTGAACGCGGTCCTGCCCGGCATGCGGCACCTGGGTCGCGGCACCCTTCTTTTCGTCAACGGCGGCAGCGCGGTCCGCCCGCACCCCCAGCGGGCCGGTACCTCGATCGCCTTCGCCGCCGAGAGCGCCTACGCCCGCATGCTCCACGACGCGCTCGCCGCCGAGAACATCCACGCCGCGCAACTGATCATCCCCGGCGTGATCCGGCCCGACGCAGAGCACAGCAGCCCCCAGGTGCTGGCCGAGCGCCTGTACGCCCTGCACACCGAGCGGGACGGCTTCCGCCACTACGCCGAGCCGATGCCCGAGTGACGGAAGGGTGATGGACATGTCTCCGGCGTCCCCTCCGGGCGTGCGCCTTGGGCCGGTCCTGCCGGCGATCTCGGCGGCCGTGGGACTGCTGGCCCTGACAGCCTGCTCCGGCAGCGGGCAGACCATCGACCCCTCTGCCCCGGCGACCTCCTCCGGGCGACCCCGGACGACCAGCACCCAGCCCGCCACACCGTCCGACAGGAGCAGCGTCGTGCGTATCCAGCTCACCCTCGACGGTCGCCCGGTCCGAGCCACGTTGAACGACAGCCCCGCCGCCCGTGACTTCGCCGCGCTGCTCCCGCTCTCCCTCGACCTGGAGGACTTCCACCGGACCGAGAGGGTCGCCGACCTCCGGAGGGAACTGGACACCTCCGGCGCGCCGGACGCGCCCACCCCCCGGGCAGGGGACCTGGCCCACTACGCGCCCTGGCGCAACCTGGCCCTCTTCTACCGCGACGGCGAGGCGTCCCCGGGCCTGGTCGTCCTCGGGCACTTCGACGACCGCCGAGACCTCGACCGGCTGGCCACCGCCGACCGCGTCACCATCGGACCCCTGACCTGACCCGGCCCTCACACCCACTCGGCGTACCGCCCCGTACGCCCGCCGTCCGTACACGCCGCACGGAAAGGGGAAAGCCCCAATGAACCCCACGTACGACTTCACCGGCCAGGTCGCCTTCGTCACCGGAGCCTCCTCCGGCATGGGCCTGGCCACCGCCCGCGCCTTTGCCGAGGCGGGTGCCGCAGTCGGCCTCGCCGACATCGACGAAGCCGCTCTCGACGCGGCGGTACGGCAGCTCACCGGCGAAGGCCACCGGGCGCTTGCCCTTACCTGCGACGTCGCCGACGAGTCCCAGGTCGCCGCCGCTGTCGACCGCACGGTGGAGGCGTTCGGACGCCTGGACATGGCCTACAACAACGCCGGCATCCAGATCCCACCCGCCGACGCCGCCGAGGAAGGGGCCGAGGTGTTCGACCGTGTCCACGCCATCAACCTGCGCGGCATCTGGGCGAGCATGAAGCACGAGTTGCGTCACATGCGCGCCCGGGGCAGCGGCGCCATCGTCAACTGCTCTTCCCTCGGCGGCCTGGTCGGCCTCCCCGGCCGCGCCTCCTACCACTCCTCCAAGCACGGCGTGATCGGCCTGACCGGCAGCACCGCCCTGGAGTACGCCCCGCGCGGCATCCGCATCAACGCGATCTGCCCCGGCACCATCGACACCCCCATGGTCAGCGACATGATCGCCAAGGGAGAACTCGACCGCGCCGAGGCCGAAGCGAATCAGCCGATCCACCGGCTCGGCACCGCCGACGAGATCGCGCAGGCCGTCCTGTGGTTGTGCAGCCCCGGCGCCGGCTTCGTGGTCGGTGTCGCGCTGCCCGTCGATGGCGGCTACGTCGCCCAGTGACCACAGAGTCGGCGAGCGGCTGCCTCCGTGAAGCCGCCCCGATACGCAGCAAGGAGTGACATCATGCCCAAGCAGTCCGCCCCGAAGGAGCTGGAAGCGATCGCGCCCAAGCTCGTCGAGGTCACCGACGAGGTGCTCTTCGGCGACATTTGGGAGCGCCCCGGACTCTCACCGCGCGACCGCAGCCTGGTGACCGTCAGTGTCCTGGCAGCCCTGTACCGCAGCGAGCAGCTGCCCTACCACCTGGGCGTGGCGCTGGAGAACGGCCTGAGCGTCGAAGAACTGTCCGAGGCCATTACCCACCTGGCCTTCTACGCCGGTTGGCCCAACGCCATGACCGCGATCAACCAGCTAAAGAAGCTCACCGACGAGCGCGGCGCCTGACACCGGTACACCGCCCCCGCCGCATCAGCACAGCAAGGGACACCTTCCGTGGAACACATCACGCAGACCCCGACCGCCAAGGCCCCCGCCGAGCGCTTCATCGGCGACGTCTACCTCAACATGATCGAGACCCCTGTCGAACCGGCCCGGCTGGCGACCGCCCTGGTCCGTTTCACCCCCGGCGCCCGCACCGACTGGCACTCGCACGCCAACGGCCAGACCCTCTACATCACCGACGGCGTCGGCCTCGTCGGCACCCGCGAAGGCGACGTCGTACGGGTCGGCGCCGGGCAGACCGTCAAGTGCCCGCCCGGCGAGGAGCACTGGCACGGAGGCACCGACACCACTCTCATGGCCCACATCGCCATAGTCGTCGGCGACGCCGACGGCGATGGCACCACGTGGCTGGAACCGGTGACCGACGAGGAGTACGCCGCGGCGCTCGCCACCGTCGCCCGCTGAGGCCGAGTACGACGGTCGGTACGTGCGAGTCCAGGTGAGAGGCGACTGCACCTCTCACCTGGACTCGCACGTACCGAGCAGCGGTCGGACCATGCCCTGCCGACGCCTGCGTCGCCGGGTGGTCTACTCGTTGCAGCCCTGCTGTCCGCGAGCAGGCCGAAGAGGCATTCGGCCATGACGCTCGTTTGACGCTCTCGGCCTCCCCACGCAAGACAGCGAGCCATGAAACCTCCCCTGACCTCGCCTTTTCCGTTCCTTGCTCGGGCCGACATCTTTTCGATGACGCACCACGTGGAGTGCGTGGCGATTCTCGAACCCGCGAGGAAGAGCCTCTGACCTGTGTTTTCTCTGGCGTGCCCGGTCTTTGACGGGCTGTGCCGACCTGTTTCCGGGTGGGCATGACGTGAAACCTGTCACCTGACTGACGAACGCCTCTGACCTGCGGTTCTGTGGAGAACATGCTGGATGAAGGGTCCGCTGCACCGATCTTCGCGGGGACAGTGAGGAGTCATTCCGACGCTCATCCGACGCTGATTTTGATGGAGTGTCATGTGCATCGGCCCGTTGGTCACGCTCTGTGGAACCCTCGGTCTCGACTCGTTGCTCGGAGGGCGGGGCGGGTGCTGCGGTTGACGTCGAAGCCGTCCGGAGTGCTGCGGCAGCCGAGGAGAGCGCTCCCGAAGGCCCGTTCGCAGTCAGTTGTGCGGTGGTGGTGCCTGTGCTGTGGTCAGGTGTGTCGCTATGGCGGTGAGGCGTTCGGCTGTGCTCGCCGAGGTGTTCGCGGGCCGGCCGCTGTATTGCGACCGCACCACGTCCGCCGAGAGATGCCGGAGAACCCATCGGCTCATCCCAGGGCACAGGGCACAGGCCCGGGGCCGGGGCCGGGGCCGGGGAGTCATCCGGGCATGAGCTGAACTCCCATGTCGCACGGGAGATCTAAATGCCGCCCGGGTGCAGGGGTGAGGGCGTTCTCGTCCCCCACCCGGTCGAGGTCGCCTGCCCTGTGTCCGGCCGGCAGGCGAGACGTCATCTTGAATTCAGCTGTGAGCGGCCCCCGACCGGCGCCGGTGCGTCGTGCGGGGGCCAGTTGTATGCGGAGTGAGTGCTGGTCACGTGTGGATGCTCATGGCGGCCGGTTGCCGGCGAGGCTTCTGGTGTCTCATCGTGTTCCGGGCGTCGGCGCAGCCGTTTCCTCGCAGGCCGGTCGCGTGCTCGGAAGGGAGATCAGGCCGGGGTCGGCGCTGTTTCGGTCGTGGTCGTGGCCGTGAGGGTGGTCTTGGCGCCTCGTCGGTCGGCGATGAGGATGAGGATCAGGCCGAGGGTGACCCAGGCGGCGAGTGTCAGTGCCGGGCTCATGGCGCCTATGCCGTCGAAGTAGGCGTTCGCTCGCAGCAGGCTGCCGGCGGCGCCCGGCGGCAGGATCTGGCCGAGGGTGGACCAGCCGTCCGGGAGCCAGTGGGGGCCGGTGGCGAGGCCGGACAGGGGATTGCCGAGAAACATCATCACGGCGGCGCCGAGGCCGAGGCCGGCGAAGCCGACGAGTGCTTCCAGGCCGATGAAGGTCATGGAGAGGGCGGCCATCCCCAGGCTGAGACCGAGCGCGGTGAACCAGTAGTCACCGGCGAGGGATCCGGTTCCGTACTGGAGGAACGCGGTGACGGCGGCCCCGGCGAGCAGCGAGAACAGCACGGCGCCCGTGAGGCGGGTGCGCAGGCCGGTGTGGCCGGGGAAGAGGCGGGCGAGGAGGACGGCCGGGATCATGCCTCCGAAGATCATGGGGAATCCGGCGGCGGAGAATCCGGCACCCCGGGGATCGTCCTCGGGGTAGGGCACCAGGTCATGGACGGTGGCTTTGGACTGCTGCTGCGCGGCGAGCGTGTTGCCCAGCCCGGTCAGGGCGCTGCTGCCCATGGGCGATGCGGCGGTGGCCGTGTAGACCTCGATCCCGGTGGCGGAGGCGGCGAGCCCGCCTATGACGTCCCGGTCCTTGATCGCGGAGGCGAGGGCGTCGGCATCGTCGTAGGCGATGACGTCCCACTGGTCGCCGTCAAGGTTCTGCCGGAGTGCCTGGGTGGTCTGCTCCGCTCCCGTCACGCCGACGGGCATGTTGTGCGGGCCGCTGTTGATACTGGGCAGGGCGAACGCGCACAGCATCAGGATGACCGCGGCGGTCAGCCCGAGCAGGACGGCGACCAGCTTGCGGGCTGCACCAGACCCCGCGGCTTGCGTTTCAGCGGTCGGTGTTGGCTGTTCGGACATGACGTTTCGTTGCTCGCTTTCGACCGGGGTACCCCTCCTTGCCGGCCTGCGGCTGACAGGGGCAGCTGTGATGGCACATCAGCGCGCTATGGCGCGCCAGTGGCCTTGAAACTTGATTACAGGGTATCCTGATCCATGTGTCAAACGATGATGAGCCCCGCGCCGGGGCGGTGCCGGAAGAAGTGGTGCAGGCGGCTCTGCGGGCCTCGCGCGACCGGGGAGTGCCCGTCGCCGACGTCCCGCTGATCACCGTCGCGGAGGAGGCGGGAGTGTCCCGCAGCACCTTGATGCGGCGGCTGGGGGGTACGCGTCGAACTCTCGACGAGGCCGTGCGTGCGAGGGGGGTCGACCCGGGAGGCCAGAAACCGGTCCGGGAGCGCGCAGTGGAAGCCGCAGGGCATCTGATCAGCGGGAACGGGCTGGCCTCAGCCACCCTGGAAAGGGTGGCTGTCGCGGCTCACTGCTCCGTGCACAGCCTGTACGCCGCCTTCGGCGGCCGGGACGAACTGCTCTACGCCGTCTACGAGCGCTACAGCCCGATCCTCGACGTCGAGACCGTTCTCGCCGGTCCGCGCGGCGACCTGCCGGACACGGTCCGTGCGATCTACCGCGCACTGGTCGACGCGCTGGATCGCGAGCCGCGCGTTCTGCCGGCCATCATCGCCGACGCTCTCTCCCGCCCCGAGGACCCGGCGGTCCAGGCGATGTACCAGCGCCTGCTGCCCCGCATGCTCGACGGCGTCGGCCGGTGGCTCACGGACGAGATGGCCGCCGGACGGATTCGTGACCTCCCCCTGCTGCCCCTGATGCAGCAGATGACCGGTCCGGTCTTCTTCCACTTCCTGGTACGTCCCGCCACCGAACGCCTGTACAAGGATGAGCTGCCCACGACCGAGGAGACCGTCGAGGTCTTCATGCGGAACTTCATCCGCGCCGTAGCTACGTCTCCCGAGTCCTGATCACCACCCACCGTCCGGCGCGGCGGACCTGCCGCCGATGCCCGGACCGTTGGATACGTGCCGCATTTGAGCGCGGCAGCCGCCTCCTCGGTGCCCTTGGGCGGCGCGGAGGCGGGCGTGCCGCCCGGGAGAGTGAGGCGCCGGTGGTGGGCCCGCTCGCCGGTTCCCCTCCCCGGCTCGGCGGGCGGGACGTCTCGTCGTAGGGGTGCCCGGCCGCTTGGTTGCTGTCAGAGGGTGATGACGGTTTTGCCGTGCAGCGTGCCCTGGTCTGCCTGTGCGTGGATGGCCGGGAGGTCGGCCAGGGGGTGACGGTCGGCGACGTTGATGCGGATCTCCCCGGCGGCCACGCGGTCGAGCAGGGTACTGAGCTGGGCGGCGTCTCTGCGGACGGCCATGCGGACGACCTGGACGCCGCGGCCGGATTCGGCGGAAGGCGGCGCTGCGCCGGGCGACGCGGGCCCTTTCCGGCCGGGCGCACCGCGTGCGGGACCGGTCCTGCTTCAGTCGTGCGTCTGTCCGGTCAGGTACTGCTGGACGGCGGGCGTCACGCGGTGGACGAGTTCGTCCCGGTCCATGCCGGCCAGCGGTTCGACCTCGATCACGTAGCGGGCGACAGCGACCCCCAGCAGATGCGACACGGCCAGCGCGACACCCTTCGCACGGTCCGTGTCCGCATTCGTGCCGAGCACTCTCTCCTGCAATTGCGTACCGAAGGACTCGCGCAACATGCCCATGGCCTTGGGCGAGGTGATGGCGGAGCGGAAAACCACGACGGTGGTCGGCCCGGCTTCCGGTGATTCCCACAGCTCGAAGTAGGCGCGCGCCAGGCGTTCGCCGACACCGTCCGGGGTGCCGCGCAAGGCGGTGGCGAGTTGGTCGGGGGCGGTGGTCCCGGCGGCGAGCGTGGCCGCGATCAGACCGTTCTTGTCGCCGAAGAAGTGCCTGATCAGCCCTGTGTCCACCCCGGCCCGTGCGGCGATGGCCCGCATGGAGGCGCCGCTGTGACCATGCTGGGCGAAGCCAGCGGCGGAAGGCGGCGAACACGTCGATCAGCTCGCGGGCGCTCCGCGGTCGGCGAGGGCGCGGACCTTAATCCCGATCACGTCCTCTTCTGCGAGGACGGGCCCATACGGGGTCTGGGCGACCGGCCGCCAGAAGTTCTCCTTGAGGACGTCGACTTCGCAGTCCTGTCCGGTGGCCGGGGCGGTCACGGTGAAGCGGGCGGACAGCGGGGCGGTCTCCAGCGCGTGCACCGTCCAGCCGCGGGCTTCCAGACCGGCGTGGAGAGTGGCGGCGATGTCGGCCCTGGGGGCCGGGTTCTCGGTGGCGACATCGAGGTCCTGGCTGGGGCGGCGCAGTGCGGGAGCCAAGCTCAGGTTGCGGTTATCTCCCGCGGTACTACAAAGGAACCATGCATCTGTCGCCGCAGGAGCAGGAAAAGCTTCTGGTTTGCGTTGCCGCCCAACTCGCCCGCAGTCGGCTGGAGCGGGGGGTTCGGCTGAATTACCCGGAAGCGATCGCGCTGATCACCGAGCACGTCGTCGAGGGAGCTCGTGAGGGGCGCAGCGTGTCCGAGCTGATGTCCAGTGGTCGCCACGTTCTCGAACGTGAGCAGGTCATGGAAGGCGTCCCGGAGATGATCGACGACGTCCAGGTCGAGGCGACCTTCCCGGATGGAACCAAGCTGGTCACCGTCCACTCGCCGATCCCCTAGGAGGGCCCGTGCTGCCAGGAGAGATCATTCCCGCGGACGAAGCCGTGCCGTTGAACCCCGGACGTGTCCGCACGCGGATCCGCGTGGTGAACCCCGCGGACCGACCGGTGCAGGTCGGTTCGCACTACCACTTCGCCGCCGTCAATCCTGAGCTGGAGTTCGACCGCCAGGCCGCGTGGGGGCACCGACTGGACATTCCGGCCGGTACCGCCGTGCGCTTCGAGCCCGGCGTCGAGCGGGAGGTGACGCTGGTCCCCATCGCCGGGCTCCGCAGGATCCGGGGGCTGCGCCTGGAATGGGCCGGTGACCTGGACAGCCGGGACCACCAACCGACCGAATTCGCCTATGGACGCAAGGGTGAAGGGCACCAATGACCTCGGAAGAGAACACGCCGCAGATGGAGCGCGCACGCTACGTCGAGTTGTTCGGCCCTACTACGGGCGACCGAGTGCGCCTGGCCGACACCGACCTGTTCATCGAGGTCACCGAGGATCGCAGCCTGGGGCCGGGCGGTTCCGGCGACGAGTCCGTGTTCGGCGGCGGCAAGGTGGTCCGCGAGTCGATGGGGCAGTCGATGGCGATCCGTGCCGAGGGCACGCCGGACGTGGTCATCACCGGTGCTGTGATCCTGGACCACTGGGGGGTGGTCAAGGCCGATGTCGGCATCCGCGACGGACGCATTGCCGGCATCGGCAAGGCAGGTAACCCGAACGCCGCCGATGGTGTCGATCCGGCGCTGGTGATCGGTCCGTCGACGGAGATCATCGCGGGAAACGGCCGGATCCTCACCGCCGGGGCGATCGACTGCCACGTTCACTTCATCGATCCCCGATCGATCGACGTCGCGCTGGCTTCGGGAACGACGACATTGATCGGTGGCGGTACCGGGCCGGCAGACGGGTCCAGGGCGACCACGGTGTCCCCGGGCGACTGGAACATCGGGCGTATGCTGCAGGCCCTCGACGGCGTCCCGATGAACATCCTGCTGCTCGGCAAGGGCAACACCATGCGCCGCGAGGCACTGACCGAGCAGCTGCGCGGGGGCGCCGGGGGCCTGAAGCTGCACGAGGACTGGGGATGCACCCCGGCGGTGATCGACAACGCCTTGCGCATCGCCGAGGAAACCGGTGTGCAGGTCGCGATCCACACCGACACCCTCAACGAGTCCGGCTTCCTCGAGTCCACCCTGGAGGCCATCAACGGCCGGTCGATCAACGCGTTCCACGCCGAGGGCGCCGGCGGAGGGCACGCACCGGACATCATCCGGGTCGCCTCCGAGCCGTACATCCTTCCGTCGTCGACGAACCCGACCCTCCCGCACACCGTGAACACGATCGACGAGCACCTCGACATGCTCATGGTGTGCCATCACCTGAAGCCGTCGATTCCGGAAGACCTGGCCTTCGCCGAAAGCCGTATCCGACCGACCACGATCGCTGCCGAGGACGTGCTGCACGACGTGGGCGCGATCTCCATGGTCAGTTCCGACGCGCAGGCCATGGGGCGCATCGGCGAGGTCGTCATGCGCACCTGGCAGACCGCGCACGCCATGAAACGGCGTCGGGGTTCGCTTCCGGGCGACAACCGCGCGGACAACATGCGCGCCCGCCGGTACATCGCCAAATACACGATCAACCCGGCGATCACGCACGGCATCCAGGACGCGGTCGGTTCGGTCGAAGTCGGCAAAATCGCCGACCTGGTGCTGTGGGAACCGAAGTTCTTCGGTGTCAAGCCCCACATGGTCCTCAAGGGCGGGTTCGCCGCGCGGGCCGCGCTGGGCGATGCCAACGCCTCGATCCCCACACCGCAGCCGGTGCTCTCGCGTCCTGTGCACGGGTCGAACCTGAAGGCGGCTGCGGCGAGCAGCGTGCACTTCGTCGCCCCCATAGCGCTGGACGCCGAGCTTCCCGAACGGCTGCGTCTGTTCCGTAGGCTCATCGGTGTCACCAGCACCCGCTCAACCACCAAGGCCGACCTGCCGCTCAACGACGCCACCCCGGAGATCCGGGTGGACCCGGACAGTTTCGCGGTGCGCATCGACGGGGAACTCGTCGAACCGGATCCGGTCTCGGAGCTGCCGATGGCGCAACGCTACTTCCTGTTCTGACCATGTCGTGCTCGCTGGCCATGCTGGCCCTTGCCGACGCTCGCTTTCCAGGCGGTGGCCACGTGCACTCGGGCGGGGTGGAGGAAGCCGTCCGCCGAGGTCTGGTCACCGGCCCCGAAGACCTGCGGGAGTTCCTGTTCGGACGGCTACAGGGCGCAGGTCGCGTGGCCGCGGTGTTCGCCGCCGCCGCCGCTCACGCAGCCGACGCGGGAGCCGACGGCCGGCACTGGCAGAGGCTGGACTCCGAGATCGACGCGCGCACGCCGTCCCCCGCGCAGCGCGAGGCGTCCCGCGCGCAGGGGCGCGGGACCGCGCGCGCCGGTCGTGTCGCCTGGCCCTCGGCAGCGCTTGACGCGTTGCTGGCGGTGTCCACGAGACCACATCACCCGGCTGTCATCGGCGCTCTGATGGGGGGCGCGCGTGCGGGCACACCGCGGGAGGCCGCCGCTGTGGCGGCGTACCTGTCGATCAGCGGCCCCGCCTCGGCCGCTGTGCGGCTGCTGGGCCTCGATCCCTTCGCCGCGAACGCCTCCGTGGCCGCACTCGGGCCGGATCTCGAACGCATCACCGAGTACGCCGCTTCCGTGGCCGGGCACGACCCGGCCGCTCTCCCCGCGATGGGCGCTCCCGCACTCGATCTGCTGGCGCAGGCCCACCAACGACACCATCGAGACGAGGTGCGACTCTTTGCCAGCTGACCACAACCACCAGCACGACCACGACCACCGGCATCCGGTGAACTTCGATCCGACCGCGCCGGAACCAGACCCTTTCGGCTCTGCGCCCACCGCAGGACGCCCACTCCGCATCGGGCTGGGCGGTCCGGTCGGAAGCGGGAAAACCGCACTGGTCGCCGCCCTGTGCCGCTCCCTCGGTGCCGATGTCGACCTCGCTGTGGTGACCAACGACATCTACACGACCGAGGACGCGGACTTCCTGCGGCGTGCCGGTGTCCTTGACCCGGACCGGATCGAGGCCGTGCAGACCGGGGCCTGCCCGCACACCGCGATCCGCGACGACATCACGGCCAACCTCGACGCCGTCGAACGCCTGGAGCAGCGCCACTCCGGTTTGCGCCTGATCCTGATCGAGAGTGGCGGCGACAACCTGACGGCCGTGTTCAGCCGTGGGCTGGCCGACGCCCAGATCTTCGTCGTGGACGTCGCCGGAGGTGACAAAGTGCCGCGCAAGGGCGGTCCCGGCGTGACCACGGCCGACCTGTTGGTCATCAACAAGATCGACCTGGCTGAGCGGGTCGGTGCGGACATGACGGTCATGACCGCCGACGCGCACCGGATGCGCGGCGGGCTTCCGGTGATCACCCAATCGCTGACCGACACCCCCGAAGCGCCCGAGGTGACGGCCTGGGTCCGAGAGCAGTTGGCACGATGAAGGCCCGCGCGCAGCTGGCCGTGGAGCTCGACTCGCGGGGCCGCAGCGTCGTCCGGGAGCTGACCTCGGCCTCGCCGCTGACCCTGATGCCCCGGCGCGGGGCCGTCCGACCCGCGCCGGGACCGGCGGATCGGGCGGTGGTGCACCTGGTCAACTCGGTGACGTCCCCACTCGGCGGAGACGAGCTGGACCTGCGGGTGCGGGTCGGAGCGGGCGCGCGCCTGCTGCTGCGCGGTGTCGCCGCCACACTGGTGCTTCCCGGACACCGCCGGGGCAGCAGCCGCAGCGCCGTGCATGTCGAGGTCGCTGAGGGCGGCACCCTCGAATACCTGCCGGAACACACCGTGGTGACCGCTCGCGCCGAGCACGAGGCCGAGTTCCGGGCGGAGCTGGCGCAGGACGCGCTCATGCGCTGCCGCGAGATGCTGGTACTCGGACGCAGCAATGAGCGTCCAGGTGTGCTGCGGACCAGCACGCACATCACGCGCGGTGAAGTACCGCTGGTGCGGCAGACGCTCGAACTCGGAAACCCCCGCCTGGAGGCCAGTGCCGGCTATCTCGCCGGGTCGCGGGTCGTGGCCACCGAAACCGTGGTCTGGAAGAACGACCCGGTGGAGCCGACGAGCGGCGAGTGGTGGTCGTTGACCCCGCTGGCCGCCGGCGGGGCGACGGCCAGCGCCCTGGCTCCCGACGCGGTGACCGCGCGATACCGGCTGGCCGAAGCCCTCCGGACGCACCCGGACGGGAAGGAGCTCACGGAGGAGCACTGGTGAGCACGAAGACACCCCCACCGGAACCTCGCAACGCCCTCGGCCCCGAAGCACTGCGGGGGCTCCCCCGCGGAGTCGCGCAGGTGTACCTGCAGAACAACACGCTCACCGGCGTGCTGTTTCTGGTGGGGCTGTTCGTCTCCGGCCCGGTCGCCGGGGGGAGCGCACTGCTCGGAAGCGCGGTGGGGATCGTTACCGCCGTGCTGTTGCGGGTACCGGCCGAGCGGATCGGACAGGGCCTCTACGGCTTCAATGCCGTCCTGGTCGCCCTGGGAGCCGCCGGCTCGTTCCGTCCACTGTGGCTCACCTTGCTCGTCGCTGTCGGGGGCGCGGTGGTGGCCACGCTGCTCACGCACATCGCCCAGTACTTTCTGCGCGTACCGGCCTACACCGCGCCCTTCGTGTTCACCTACTGGCTACTGGAGTACCTGCATGAGTCCAGGCACTGGCCTTCGGTACCACCGTCCCACCCGACGCTCGGACTGGGCATCTTCGCCAGTGGGGCCGAGGTCTTCCTCGTGACGGGTCTGCTGCCGGGCCTGTTCATCCTTGCCGGACTCGCGGTTTCACGGTGGACCCTGGCAGTGGGAGCCTTCGCAGCCGCACTGACCACGTACGGAATCGTGCAGGGAGTCCCGCTGTTCCCGGCCAACGAGATCACCACCGGCGTCTACGGCTTCAACGCCGTGCTCGTCACGGTGGGCATGCTCAGCACCGGCAGAGGATGGCGAGCATGCGTCCTCGCCGTTCCCGCGGTGCTGCTGCTGCAGGCCGGGATCGAAGCGGTCGGACTCACTCCGGCCACGTTTCCCTTCGTCCTGGCGATGTGGTGTGCCGACCTCTGGCGTGCTCGCTCGGAGCACGAGAAGTAACCGAGCGCAAGCCGACTCGGCGATGCTGGAGTCGCTGGTGGCGTGGTGCCCGCGGGCGCGGACGCAGGCTGGCACTGCGGGCCCGTCAGACTCAGGGCATCCGGATCCGCGTCATCGAGGCCTAGGTCACCGTCATTCCCGAACACGGCGGGCCCCGCACCGAGCCCGGGCCTTGACCCCGACGTCACCTGATGACCGCACACGACCACCGAGCCGGGATGACCGTCCGCTTAGCCCTCTGGGACCGGATCACCGGCGTCACCGGCCTGCCCGCCGTAGTCTGAGCCGCTGTCACCACCGAAGCCGAAACGCGCCGACCGGCTCACACCCTCGAGCACTCGCTCAACCTGACAACGCCCCCACAGATCACCGGCGGAGTCGACACCCACGGCCCGACCCACCACGCCGCCGTGATCCGCCACGCAGCGTGACCACCGATTACGGTACAGAGCCGATGGAGGCTGGACAGGCCCGGCTTGCCACCGAGGGCTTCGAGTCGCGCCGGGAACGGCCCGGAACAACAATGAGCAGGGAAGGAGGGCGGCCATGGCTGAGATCGTCACACAGGTCCAGGTCGAGGGCACCTTCGACGACGGCACCCAGCTGGTGACCTGCGGCAACCCGATCTCCCGCACCCCGAAGGACACGTCGCAGTAGCGGTCCCGCCAACACGCATCCGGTCAACGAAAGACAGTGACGACCATGATCGTGGGCCCAGACGTTCCTCGCCGACAGCCCCGTGCAGATCAACGCCGGACGCCGCACCACGCGACTGTTGGTGCGCAGTCGGCGAGGGCGACAAGATCCCCCGCAAACGTGGGCCGGGTATCACCGACTCCGACCTGCTGATGATCAACAAGGTGGACATCGCGCCGTATGCGCGTGCCGACATCGCGGTGATGCGACGCGACGCCGCCCGATTCCGCGGTAACCGGCCATGCGTACTCACCGACTGTCTGAGCGGGCGCGGGGTGCGGGCGGTCGCCGGCCATCTCACCAGCATGTTCCGTGGACGGCCGGCGTGAGCATCACCGCACGGCACCAGGACGAAGCGCCAGACTGGGTCGGGCGGATCCAGCCACCACCGGCGTTTTCCGTGTTCGAGGGTCCGGTGGACAACCTGCCGGTCGGCAGCACGGGCAAGGCCGGGGTGCTCGACGTCGAGCCGGCCGACATCGAGGGTGTCA
Source organism: Streptomyces chlorus (assembly GCF_042655885.1). Classification (NCBI taxonomy): domain Bacteria; kingdom Bacillati; phylum Actinomycetota; class Actinomycetes; order Kitasatosporales; family Streptomycetaceae; genus Streptomyces; species Streptomyces chlorus. The sequence continues at coordinate 192,924 of NZ_JBHSOA010000042.1, read as the reverse complement.
CCGGGATCCGCCGCCGGTACAGCAGTGGTCCGCTGTGCCTGCTGCATCCGCTCCACCTGGACCCGCACCGCCCGGGCATGGCGTTTCCCCACACCACCCAACCGGGTGGCGGCCTGCTGCAGGGCGGCCGGTATCGGTCGGCCGCCCGCTGCGGGCCGGGCACATCGACGCACCTCACCTCACAGGCCGCCACGAAGTTGTATCGAATGGACCACAACCACGCCGCCCGGACTGTCGATCTCACCGCCGATGCGGACGCGTTCTGTGAGTACCCGCCCGACCCGCTCATACCGTTCCGGGGTCTCGCTTCTACCAGCGCATCCGCGTCACCGCCGACCCTTCGGCCACGGTCATTCCCGGCGAGGCCGTGCTTCCCGGCCGGGTCGCGCGAGGCGGAGAACACACCTACACCTTGTTGCACACCGACCTGGAGGCCAGCCCGCCGGACGGCAGGCTGTTGTTCGCCGACCGAACGCACCTCGCCCCGCCGGAGGCCAACCTGCGCACGGTGTCGCGCCGCTGGGACAGCCTGACTCCCCGCACCACCGGAAAACGATGATCGCACTAGAGGGGAGCACGCACATGCTCTGTCCAGGCCAGGTGCTACGTGCCCGTACTGTCAGCGAACACTGGGCCCCTCACTGGGCGCCGGCCTGCCGAGACTGACCCGAGGGGTGTCGCGAAATGGCCGCGTTCTGGATCGCGCTGGGCATCGTGGTGCTCGGGGCGGGGCTGGTCGACTTGTTCCTGACGTCGTTGAACTACGACGAGGCCGGGTTTCTGGCGACCCGGCTGTGTGCCCTGCAGTGGCGGGTAATGCGCCGGGCCACCCGCCGGATGCCGCGCCGGTGGCGGCCCGCCGCGCTGCGGCAGGCCACCGGGTTGCAGATCGCGACGAGCCTGCTGGCCTGGCTGTTGTGCATCGTGCTCGGGTTCGGGTTCATTTACTACGGCCTGACCCCGGGCAACGGCTTCAGTTACGACGGGCGGGGGCTGGGACCGGGCATGTTCAGCGCTCTCCACCTCTCCGCCGCGCAGCTGGCCACCGTGGGCACCTCCCAGATCACGCCGGAGACCGACGTGCTGCGCACGCTGACCATCCTGGAGACAATGAGCGGGCTGGTCCTGGTCACCCTGGCGCTGACCTTCCTGCTGGGTGTCTATCAGGTGGTGCGGGACCTGTCAGCACTGTCGTCGAAGTTGTTCTACGCGGCCGGCACCGAAGACCCGGTCGCCAGCCTGGCCCCGTACTTCCCGCAAGGTCGGGCCACCGGGCTCGACGGCTACCTGGAGAGTCTGCACGACAGCTTCTCCTCCTACACCGACGGACTGCGTCTGCATCACATCACCTACTACTTCCAGAGCGGACGGGACCACTTCTCGCTGCCCTACGCGCTGAACAGACTCGGCGGGATCATCGCCACACTGCGCTGGGGCCTGCCCGCCGACCATCCGGCCGCGCAGCAACCACTGCTCACCCCGCTGACCCTGCACTTCACCCGGTTCGCCGACTACCTGCACCAGCAGCTGCGCTGGCAGAGCACCGACGTGCCCGAGGCCGTGGCATTCGACGCGTTCGCGGCCGCCTACCCCGACGGCAGGGCGGCGGACCGCTGGGTGAACCGCTTCCTGCGGATGGACCGGGAGATGGCCAAACTTGCCGCCCTCGACGGTGCCGAGGACGCGCACCGCGCCTACCAGCGCTACCAGCAGTGGCTGCCGTTCGCTTTCCGGGCGCAGCAACTGGCCGCCGCGGTCGGCCGCGACTTGGACTACCAGCCCCTGCTGCCGGCCCGGCGCGACGAACCACCGCCGCCGACCGGTCGTACCGGCCCAACCCAGCCGATCGGGCACCGGCTGCGCACCGCCACGTATCTGTGGGTGGCGGTGCCCGACCCCGGGCTGACCCGGCTGGCCGGCGCCGCCCGCGCCCTGCTCGCCGTGGTCGCCGCCATCGCCACCATGTACGGCCTGCTGAACGGCCTCGGCCTCGGCGCCACCGCGCTCCCGGTGGCGATGTTCGGCGGGATGGTCGCGATGCAAGCCGCGACCAAGGCGCGGGACGCCACCATCGGCGGGCGCCGGCTGACCACCACCCTGATGGTCCTGCCCGCGGTGGCCGGCGTCGCGATCGGCGCGGCCACGGATCCGGTGCCCGCGGCGGCGGCCGGCGCGCTGGTCGGCGTCGTGTTCTGCGGGGTGTGGGTTCGTCGGTTCGGTGTCCGCTTCGCCGCGCTCGGGCAGCTGGGGTTCATGGCAAGCTACTTCGCGTTGTTGCTGCGGCTGCCCCTGTCGCTGATGCCGTGGCTGACCGTGTCCGCCGCGGTCGGCACGATCTGGGCCTACCTCGCCCGATTCGTGCTGATCCCCGAGCGTCCCGCACAGGTGCTGCGCCGCGGGCTGGTCGCCTTCTCGGGTCGGCTGCTCGACGTGTTCGACCCGCTCATCGACGCGGTGTCGGCCGCCCGCTGGGACCCCGACATCACCCGCCGAGTGCGCGTCGACCTCCGCCAGCTGCACCGGTGCGGGAGATTCCTGGAGGGCCAGCTACGCGCCCTCGCCCCCACGACCGTCGACACCGCGCAGCAGCCCGGCGACCTGCGGCTGCGGCTGTTCGACGTCGAACTCGCCGCCGGACACCTCGCCCGGACAGCCGGCCGTATCGCCCAGACCGGAACCGCGGTACCCATCGTGGTCCGGGCCCGCTTGGCGGGCATGCTCACCGAAGCGCAACAAAACCTACGCAAGACCGCTCACCGCCACCGCGTGACCCGGCCCACGTCGGGAGCCGGCGTCCCCGACGTCACCACACCAGTGCCGGCCCGACCGGGCCTGCCGACGGGCGATACCCGTCGCCTGCACGACGCCATCGAGGAACTGCTCGCGGCCGTCGCCCGCGCCAGTGACTTGCAGACCGCCGTGTTGGCCGACCGCAACGCGACCTGCGGGGAGGTGACCACCGACTCCGTCCCCACCGACCCCGAGCCGCCGCCTGTCACCCCCACCGGTCACCCCCGGCTGAGTTTCACCACGCGACAGGCCATCCAGGCGGCCGTGGCCACCGGCCTGGCCCTGCTGGCCGGCGCGGCCCTCTCCCCCACCCGCCAATACTGGGCGGCCATCGCCGCGTTCGTCGTCTTCGGCGGCACCGATACCTCCGGCCACGCCATCGTCAAGGGCCTGCAACGCATCGCCGGCACCCTGCTCGGCGCGATCATCGGGTTCGCCATCGCCCTGCTCACCGGCGCTGCCCCGGCCGTGGTGCTGCCCCTGGTCGCAGTGTGCGTGTTCGCCGCCATGTACACCGCGCCCATCTCCTACGCCCAGATGGTCTTCTGGATGACCATGCTCATCGCGCTGCTCTACGAATTCCTCGGCAAACTCAACACCCTGGCGATCGAACTGCGAGTCGCCGAAACCATCCTGGGCGCCGTCATCGCGCTGGCCACCGCGACATTCCTGCTGCCCACCCGAACCCGGGAAAAATTCACCACCGACCTGCTGGCCCTGCTGCACACCATCGGCGACATCACCCGGACCGCGCTCACCGGCACACCCGACCGGCACGCCCTCCACCACCAGACAAACACCATGAACCAGAACCTGCGCCGCCTCTATCGAACCGCCACACCATTCCGCCGCGCCGCCGGTGCCCTACGCCGCGACGGCATCGAACGCCAACTTACCGCCCTGTCCGCACTCGCCTACTACACCCGACACCTCTCCGACCCCCGTACCCCGCCACCCCCCGCCGCGCCCCTGGATGAACTGGCCGAGCTCACCGACGACAACCTGCACGCCCTCACCCAAGCCATCACCGGCCACCCCTCCGGCGACACCCACGACCCCGCAGCCATCCTGCCCCCGACCGACGATCCCGCTTCCGGACACCCCACCGTGCGCGACGTCGTACGCATCAACCAGATCATCACCACCCTCACTGCCGACATCACCCCCGACGAACCAGACCCCGACTCCCACCGGGAGTGAAGAGACCCGGCTGGTCGTGCTGCGTGGGACGGCGTGCGGGACGACGGATGCGTTCCCCCGGCTCGGAGGACGCGGGCGGCAACCGTCCTGACGCTCGTTCGACGCCGGGCCTGACGTAGCGTCAGGATGCCCGCCTCCATGGGGGGCGGGCATCCTGCCCTCCGCTTCCAAGCGGCCCCCCGTCCTTGTCTCCGCGGCGGTGTCCACCTCCACCTGGCCAAGCTCACCCGGGAGCTGGTCGTTGTCCGCCGCGCCCACTGCTCCGGCCGGACCACGCCGACTTCGACCGGCACCTGCTCCTTCCCGGGGGAACTTCAGAGTCATCCTTCCGACAGAGATCAAGACGGCGAGTCAATGATCTGCGAGCCCTAGCTCCACGGCGTCGGTACTAGTGGGCCCCGTTCGGGGACGATGCCTACGGCGCGCCGGGAAGCCGGACCGTGACGAGGAGGCCGCCGGCGGGGCGGGGGACGAGGTCGAGGGTCCCGTCGTGGGCGCGGACGATGCTGTGCACGATGGCAAGGCCGAGGCCGACGCCGGCGTGCTCGTCGGTGCGTACGCGTTCCGTTCCGCGCTGGAAGGGTTCGGTGAGGGTCGGTACCAGTTCCGGTGGCACTGGATGGCCCGTGTTCTCGACCCGCAGCACGCTCGTGTCGTGCTGCGCTTCGGTGTGGACCGTCACGGTGCCGCCGGCGGGGAGGTTGTGGACGATGGAGTTCTGGACGAGGTTCGTCACCATCCGCAGCAGGAGCTCCGCGGAGCCGCTGGTCCGTGTCGCTCCGCCGGTGACGTCGAGCGTGATCCCGCGCTGTTCGGCGAGGCGGAGCAGGGTTTCGGCGGCCTCTTCGGCGACTAGGGAGAGGTCGACGCTCTCGCGGGTGACGTTCCCGCGGTCGCTGCGGCTGAGCAGCAGGAGGGCCTCGGTGAGGTCGATCGCGCGCGTATTGACAGTCTGCAGGCGTTCGAAGAGTTCGCCTTGGTCCCGCGTGGGGTCCCTGCGGGCGACGTCGAGCAGCGTCTGCGAGATGGCCAGCGGGGTGCGCAGTTCGTGGGAGGCGTTCGCGGCGAACCTCTGCTGCTCGGCGATGTGCGAATCGAGTTGTTCGAGCATGCTGTCGAACGCGTCGGCGAGTTCACGGAATTCGTCCTGGCGGCCTTCCACGCGGATCCGGTGGGACAGCGATCCGTTGCCGACCATCCGTGCCGCGGCCGTGATCTGTGTGAGCGGTGCGAGCATCCGGCCGGCGAGGACCCATCCCCCGACGAGGCCGAACACGAGCAGGAAGGCCATCGCCACGGCCGCGGCGGGGGCGAAGGTGCGCACAAGGAGGTAGCGGTTGGGCGCGATCCCGAGAAGGCCCTTGGGGCTGTCGGGTACGTAGCGCAGCAGGAACACCCACACCACGGCCAGCAGGAGAGCGCCGGCGACGGCGAGGAACCCGGCGTAGCTGAGGGTGAGTTTCAGTCGGACGCTGAGCCCTGGGCGTCTATGCATGCGTCCTGCCGGGGCGGGTGGTGTCGGGGCCGGTGTCGATGCGGTAGCCGACACCCGGCACCGTGGCGATGATCCATGGTTCGCCGAGCCGTTTGCGCAATGCGGAGACGGTGATGCGGACGGCGTTGGTGAAGGGGTCGGCGTTCTCGTCCCAGGCCCGCTCCAGCAGCTCTTCGGCGCTGACGACACCGCCTTCGGCGACGACGAGGACTTCGAGCACGGCGAACTGTTTGCGGGTGAGCGCGACGTAGCGTCCGTCGCGGAAGACCTCCCGGCGGAAGGGGTCGAGGCGCAGGCCCGCGATCTCGCGGACCGGGGGCCGGACGTACGCGCGCCTGCGGTCGAGCGCCCGCAGCCGCATGACGAGCTCCCGCAGCTCGAACGGCTTGGTGAGGTAGTCGTCGGCACCGAGCTCGAACCCGGAGGCCTTGTCGTCGATCCGGTCGGCAGCGGTGAGCATGAGGATCGGGATGCCGCTGCCTGAGGCGACGATGCGCCGGGCGACCTCGTCGCCGGAGGGGCCGGGGATGTCGCGGTCGAGGACCGCGAGGTCGTAGGAGTTGACGCTCAGCAGTTTCAGGGCGGAGTCGCCGTCGCCGGCGATGTCGGCGGCGATCGCCTCCAGCCGCAGACCGTCACGGACGGCTTCGGCCAGGTAGTGCTCGTCCTCCACGATCAGTACGCGCATGTCTGAAGCCTAAGCAGCACAACATATCGCCGACGTATGCAAAGACGTGTGCGCATCGGACACGCGACTCAGCCTGCCGGTGTCGGCACCGGCGCGGGGCGAGGCTGGTCCGACGGCGCTTTTGCCGTAGTGCGCCACCAGCGGCGCGACGCCAGCGCGGCCAGCACGGCGCCGGCGGCGTTGACCAGTACGTCGTCCACGGAGGACACCCGGTCCAGCCGCAGGACGTACTGTGCGGTTTCGACCAGGACCGAGCAGCCCGCCCCGAGCGCCAGGATCCGCGGCACGGACGCCAGCGCCGCGAACCGCATCGGGGCGAAGAACCCCAGCGCCGCGAAGATCAGCAGGTTGCCGACGATCCCAAGCGGTCCCATCGTGAGCAGGTCCCGCAGCGGTACCAGGCTCACCCGGCCGGGGACGGTGCCGGCCCCGGCGCCCGGCATCATGGTCATCCATATGAACGGCACCGTCCCGTGGACCATGCCCACCTCGGCCAGCGACATCCGCCACGCCGATGTGACGCCGGCGGCACGCCGACGGCGCGCCAGAGCCCACACCACCAGCGCGGCCAACGGCAGCGCGACCAACGTGATGAGCACCACGCCGTTGAACGTGTCGAAGCAACCGTGCCACCGCCCGGCCATGCACATCGGAGCGGACATCATGAGCGGCCGCCGCACGACGAACGCGGCGCTCGCCACGCCGAGGATCGCCAGGCCGAGGAGCACGATCCTGCGCGCGCGGCGGGGCGGTGCCGACAGGGATGCGTTGTGGTTCATGCCCCCATGGGAGACGGAGGGCCGTTGCGGTGGCGTATGCGATTTTCGATACGCCCGCGATACACGGAATCCCCGGCATCAAGGAACTGGCGCAAGCCGGCGGTGAGATGGTCCCGCGGCTGGTGATCGCGCCGGCCCAGCTACTGCAGGTGCTGGACGGCTCGTCCGTGGACATCGCACTGCCGAGCATCCAGGACGAGCTCGCCGTCACGCCCGCACATCTGCCCTGGACCGGCACGAAGGATCGAGGCTAGAGGTACGACGTGATCACCACGACCGAGACGAGTTCGCCGGCGGCGGAGCGGCCGAGCCATACCGGCCAAGTCCCGTCGCCCCCCGTGCAGAACGACACCAGGTCGCTTCCGGTCACCTCATCGACGGCACGTATGTGGCCGTCGCTGATGGGCTCGCATGCGCCGTCGTCCTGCTCCTCGTAGTAGCGCCTGACCTTCCCGGACAGCGTCTCCCAGGCCGCGGCGTCCGCGAAGCCGCCGGCCGCCCCGTCGGTGCTGAAGCCGTAGGCGTGGCCGTCGGGGAGCTGGAACTCGTGGCACTGAGGGTGGCGCCATGGGCAGGGGAGTTGTCGCCCACCGAGCGGCTGTACCACCCGCTGTACACGACCTGCGCCGGCAGTGTCGGCGTGACTTGTTCGGATGGTGCACTTCGGCTGTGTCGCTCTTTCCGATGGGGCGTCACCTTACCGGTGGTGCAGGTCGGGTCCCATGGGGCGCGTGGCATTCGTCGGTCACGAGAGGAGCTTGATGGCGCTCTGCCAGTTCAGCGCGAGGGGCTGCTGGATGGCGATGTGCAGGAATCCCATGGCCTCCAGTTCGCGCGCACGCCGCAGTGGGCCGACGTCCAGCGGGCGCATGGCGGCGGAGCGTACGAAATCGGCCACGCTGTCCTTGGCTGCCTGTGAGTCCCCGGCGATGAAGACGTCGAGCGGGGCGCCGTAGCCCTCCCCGGTCTCCAGCAGCGCGGCGAACGTGGTGTTGAACGCTTTGACGACCGGTACGTCCGTGCCCACGTTCTCCTGGATCTGCTCGGCCGCCGAGGTGCCGGGCGGTGTCGACAGCGCGTCCATGGTGGTGAAGTCGACGGGGTTGGAGATGTCGACCAAGACCTGGCCGGAGAGGCCGGCCCGGGCGGACTTCGAGACCTCCAGGGCGGCGTCGTAAGGCAGAGCGAACACGGTCAGCTCAGCCTGCCCGACCGAGGAGGCGTAGGCGACCTCGCCGTCCGGGAAGCGCTGCTTCAGCCCGTCGGCGAGCGGCTGTGCGCTGCCGGCTTTGGGGTTGACGAGGCGTACCGCATGGCCGCCGGTGAGCGCTCGGACGGCAATGCTCCGGCCCATGTTGCCGGTTCCCACGATGTTGATCCTCATGATGGTCCCTTCCGTCTTCGGCATACCGGGCGTGCTCGTGCAGGCGAGGTCGGCACCCGTGCCGCCGATTTCAGGCTTGGAGGTCAACGACGACCTTCACGTCGTCGCTGCCCTTGTGCAGCGCGTCGGCGAAGCCGTTCATCGGTACCCGGCGGGTGATGAGACGGTCCAGCCAGCGCGGGTCAGCCTTGGCGAGAGCGGCGGCGGCCTGTTCGTAGTGGCGGCGGCCGGCGTTGACGGAGCCGAAGACGACGGTGTTCTCCAGCACCATTTCCCGGGCGGTCGCGTCCAGGTCCACGGCAACCCTCCGGCTGCCGGAGGAGATACCGGTCAGGCAGATGACGGCGCCGGCCCCGACTGCTTCCGTCAGTGCGTAGACGAGTGAACCGGCGCCGGTGCATTCGATGACGAGGTCGGGTTCCAGGCCGATGTCCCGGACGTCGCCGGTGTGGAATGTTCCACCGAGGTCGGCGACGAGCTGTGGTTTGGGTCCGCTGTCGTTGAGGTCGAGTACGTGTACTTCCAGGCCGCGTTGGACGCCGAGCATGGCGGCGAACAGGCCGATCGGCCCGGCACCGGTGACGAGGGCGACCTGGGGCTTCCAGGAGGACCGGGCCAGGATGCGTTCGGTCTGTTCCCATGCTTTGGCGAGTACGGAGACGGGCTCGAGCAGGACTCCCCGGTCGCCGAGGGCGGGGTCGAGCTTGACCGCGTACCGCGGTTCACTGCGCCACCGCTGGGACCCGAAGCCGTTCAGCTCTTTGATGCCGCGTTCGGTGTAGAGGCCGTTGCGGCAGAAGTCCCACTCGCCCACCGAACACGGCCCGCAGGGTACGGGGTCGGGGCGTCGCACGATGCCGGCGACCAGGTCTCCCGGCGCGAATCCGCTGTCCCGGGGCGCCTCCAGCACCTTCCCCAGGGATTCGTGCCCGACGAGCAGACGCTCCAGACCGGGCGGCGCCGCACCGTAGCCCTTGCCGACGATGTCGATAGTCTCATTCCTCACCGGACGCACGGCTCCGCGGCCGGTGCGGCCCGTCCTGGCTGCCGATTCGCGCAGGCGGCCGACTCGCAGGCGGCATTGCCGACCCGACCGCCCTTTCACGCTAGCGCCATTTCGCCCCGCTGTCGCGATCAGCCAACCCTGCCACCGACCGGGCAGCGCCGCCCCCGCTCGCCGGGGAGCCGCATGGGGGCGGGGCGGATGGCGGACCGACTGGGCCGTAGGAAAACTCTGGCGATCGAAGGGCTGTTATTCATTGGGGGACCGCGATCCTCACGGTCGCCCCCGGCTACGTGGTGCTCCTGATCGGCCGCATCGTCCTCGGCGTGGCGGTCGGTGCGGTTGTCGTGGAAGGCCGGTCGACACGTTGAGGATAATGATTGCCACCACTATGATAGCTGTAGCTATCATAAATGGAAGAGGGTCTCTGTGGTGAAGCCGGAGCGGCTGTTCGCGCGGGACGTGGAATGGCAGGAGCTGGATGAGTTCGCCGGCTCCGGGCCGGGTGGGGCGTCGCTGGGGCTCGTGTACGGGCGCCGGCGGCAGGGCAAGACGCTGATGCTGGAGCTGCTGGCACGGCAGACGGGTGGGTTTCTGTTCGCGGCGACGCAGCAGAGCGAGGCGCAGAACCTGGCGGACCTGGGCGCTGCCTACGCGGCGTTCCGGGGACTACGGCAGCCGGTGATGTTCGGTGACTGGCGGGAGGCGCTGGACGAACTCCTGCGGATCGGCGAGGACGCCCCGGTGCCGGTCGTGATCGACGAGTTTCCCTACCTGGTGTCGGCGACCCCGGCCCTGCCCTCCTACCTCCAGCAGGCCCTCAGCCCGCTGAGCCATGCCAAGGAACACACGCGGACCCGGCTGATCCTGTGCGGCAGCGCTCTGACCACGATGGCGCAGCTTCTGGGTGGAGGCGCTCCGCTGCGAGGACGGGCGAGCATGGAGCTGGTGGTGCGGCCGTTCCGGTTTCGGGAAGCGGCCGCCTTCTGGGGGGTGGCGGACGATCCCGAGCTGGCGTTCCGGCTGAACGCTCTGGTCGGCGGGACGCCGGCGTACAAGGAGATGTGCGGAGGGGCGGGGCCGCAGGGCGCGGCGGACTTCGACCGGTGGGTGGCGCGCCGACTGCTGAATCCCGCGTCGGCCATGTTCCGTGAGGGCGGGCTGCTGTTGCGGGAGGAGCCGTCCATCTCGGATCCGACCTCGTATGCGGCGGTTCTGTCAGCGGTGAGCGCGGGATGTCACCGGAGATCGGAGATCGCCGGAGCGCTCGGCCGGCCGAGCAGCGCGCTGGCGCATCTCCTCTCCGGGCTGCAGGACATCGGCCTCCTGGAGCAGGTCGAGGACGCCATAAGGGACAAGCGCAGTGTGTTCCGGGTGGCGGAGCCCGTGGTACGGCTGCATCAACTGCTGACCCAGCGACACGAGCCGGAGCTGGTCGTGGGCCGGGCCGAGCAGGTGTGGGCGGACAACGCCGACACGGTCGCGGGAAAGATCTACGGCCCACATTTCGAGGAACTCGCCCGGCAGTGGTGCTCCGAACACGCCGCACCGGAGACCTTGGGTGGCCGGGCCACCTGGGTTCGCCCGACCGAGATCGCCTGCCGGGAACACCGCCGCGGGCATGAACTGGACCTGGTGGTCGCGGAGTCACCGGCTTTCGGCACCGAGCGGATCACCGCGATCGGAGAGGCCAAGGGTACCGTCACGCCCGTCGGACTGCCGCAGCTCGAGCGCCTCGAACACCTGCGGGGGCTGCTGCCCAGCGCCAGGGTCGGGGCCCTGCCCAAACTCCTGCTCTTCGCCCGATCCGGTTTCACGAACGACCTCCGGCACGAGGCCGAGCGGCGCAATGATGTGGAACTCGTCGATCCGGGCCGCATGTACCAAGGGGAATGACCTTGTGGCAAGAGCGAGGCGACGGGCTGACACCGGGCCCGCTTCTGCGACCCTCGCCGCCGGCCTGCACCTGCCGGCCCCGTATGTCCGGGCCGCTACGGAGCGCGGCCGCGCCGTCGACCATGGGCGCGGGGTTCGGCGCGGACGAGAACCGGGGCCGTGGCCTGGTCCTCGTCGACGCGCTCGCCGTCGACCGGGGCGTACGCGACCGCCTCGGTCCCGGCGAGACGGTACGGGCCGAGTGTGCGACGGCTCCCCGGGCCTGACAGTGCTGACAGTGCATGGTCGCGAACCTGTCCGACCGGAGCCCTGTGGGAGCGTCCGGAAGGCGATTGCCTGCCACGGCGAGCGGAAGGTGAGCCGGTCGGTGGTGAGTGACGAGCGCACCCGCGCCCTGCGGATGAACATCAGAGGTGAGCGGGTCGGCGCACGAAAAGTGGACATCCCGTACAGTCGCGGGCGTCGTTTTGGAACAATGGATTGACGATGACCTCCGAGACCTCCCAGCTGCCCGAACCCTCACAGCCCGCCGGCCCCGCATCCGCCGGCCCCGCATCCGCCGACTACGCCCCTTTCGCCCACCTCACCGTCCCCAACGCTCCCCTCTACCGCCAGGTGATGCGTGCCTTCCTCACCGCCAAGGAGCGGTTCGCCGTGCATCTGCGGCCGGAGGACGTGTACGCCGCCCTGGACGCGGGGAGCCGGCCCGCCGACGTCGAGGCGGTGACGCAGGCGCTGGACAAGCTCGTGGACTGGGGCAACCTGCGGGCCGACCCGGACCACGCGCGGGTGACGGCGGTCGAGGACTTCTACCGCAGGCGGTTCATCTACCAGCTCACCCGGGCCGGTGAGGCCGCCGAGGCGGCGCTGGGGACGTACGACGAGGTGCTGGGGCGGCGCGGCGAGCTCCAGGCGGTGGCGCTGCACGACATCGTCACGCAGCTGCGGGCGCTGCTGGTGATCGCCTCGGAGGACGAGCCCGATCCGGCCAAGGCGTACGTCGCCCTGTCCGTGCTGACGGCACGCTTCACCGACCTCGCGGACAACGCCCGTGCCTTCATGGGGTCGCTCCAGCGCACCATCGACCTGCACGACATCGAGGTCGAGGCGTTCCTCGCCTACAAGGACCGGCTGATCCAGTACCTGGAGCGGTTCATCCAGGACCTCATCACCCTCGGCGGGCGGATCGCCCTGCTGATCGGGGAGCTGGAGGAGCAGGGCAGGGTCGGGCCGCTGCTGCGGCTCGCCGCCGCCCGCGAGTCCGCCGACGCCACTCCCGAGGACGCCGAGCACGCGGAGGCGACGGCGTACGAGAAGTGGGCCGCCCGGTGGTCCGGGCTCGCGCAGTGGTTCGTGTCGGGGGAGGGGCGGGAGTCGCAGGCCAGGCTGCTGCGCGGGCGGGCCCTCGGGTCCATTCCGCAACTCCTCGCCGTCGTCAGGCAGTTGAATGAACGCCGGGCCGGGCGTTCCGACCGCTCGGCCGACTTCCGCACGCTGGCGCGCTGGTTCGCCCAGGCGCCAAACGACGCGGCGCGGCACCGGCTGTGGCGGGTGGCGTTCGGGCTGCACTCCTCGCGGCATCTCACCGTCGACGCCGACACCCTCGCCGAGCGGGCGGCCTCGCCGGAGCCGGCCTCGACGCCGTGGGGCGAGGCGCGACCGCTGCGGATCAGCCCCCAGTTGCGCCGTACCGGCAGCTACGAACGGCGTGGCAAGCCGCGCAAGGTGGCCGACCGGGGCGAGGCGAAGCGCAAACTCGCCGAGATCGCCACCCGGCAGGCGGGAGAGGCCAGGCAGGCACGGGAACGTCTCGTGACGGGCGGGCCGGTGCGACTGTCCCGGCTGGGAGAACTCGATCCGCTCGCCTTCGAGTTGTTCCTGCGCCTGCTCGGCGACGCGCTCGCCACCTGGCGGCCGGGCATGACCAGCACCGTGGTCACCAGCGGGGACGGTTCGATGGAGATCCGGCTGACCGCCCTCGGCGACGGATCGACGGCCGAAGTGCGCACACCTGATGGCGTGTTCAGCGGACCCGACCACCTGATCGACATCATCGACCTCACGGCGGGGGAGGACCGCGGTGGCGGGGCCGGCGTGCCCGAAGGGCACCTGCCCGCCTTGGGACATCCGAGTCCGCCGACAGCCATGTCCCCCCACGTGCCCGTATCCGCCCCCCGGCAGGACAGCCCCCTCCAGCCCTCCGGGGCCGCCCAAAACCGTAGGGAGACCCCATGAGCGGCCCCCTCGCCGAGGTCCTGGACGGCCAGCGCCAGGCCGATCTGCAGCGGGCCGCGCGCGCCCTGCTGAAGGAGCCGCTGCTCACCGCCGACGGACCGTACGCCGACGAGTTCCGGCTGGTGCGCCGCCACACCTCCGAACTGCGGGAGTGGTTCGAGCGCAACGTCGGCTGGTCGCTGCGCACGGACGCGGACACCGCACGGCTGCGCAAGACGCCGGGCACCCTCACCGACGCCACGCACCCCGCCCGCGAGGCCGCCCGGACCGCCCTGCCCTTCACCCGCCGCCGCTACGTCCTGCTCTGCCTCACCTTGGCCGCGCTGGAGCGGGGCGAGTCGCAGGTGGCACTCGGACGCCTCGCCGAACAGGTCGTCCTGGCCGCCGCCGATCCCGAACTCGTCGCCGCCGGGATCACGTTCACCCTGGAACGGCGCGACGAGCGCCTCGACCTCGCGGCCGTCGTCCGCCTGCTGCTGCGGCTCGGCGTGCTGCGACGGGTGGCCGGCGACGAGGAGGCGTACGTCAGCGGATCGGGCGACGTGCTGTACGACGTGCGGCGGCGGGTGCTGGCCGGGATGCCGGCGTCCCTGCGGGGCCCCTCCATGGTCGAGGCCGAGGAGTTCGAGGAGCGCCTGGTGGAGATGACGGCGCAGACCGCCCTCGACAGCGACGAGCTCAGGTTCCGCGCGATCCGCTGGAAGCTGACCCGCCGCCTCCTCGACGACCCGGTGCTCTACTACGACGACCTCACCGACGACGAACTGGCCTACCTCACCCGGCAGCGTGGCTTCATCACCGCACGCATCAACGAACTGACCGGACTGGTCGCGGAGGTCCGTGCCGAAGGCATCGCCATGGTCGACCCCCTGGACGACCTCACGGACGTCCGCATGCCGGAACAGGGCACACACGGACACGTCACCCTGCTGCTGGCAGGGCACCTGGCGCGGGCGGCCGGGCCTGTCGAACCGGCGGAACTGGCGGCCCGTGTACGGGAACTGGCCGTGGAGCACGGCGGATTCTGGTCCAAGTCGGCGAAGGAGCCGGGAGCGGAGCCCCACCTCGTCGAGCAGGCGCTGACCAAGCTGGTGGCGCTGGGACTCGCCGAGCGAACGGAACGAGGCGTCGTGCCCCGCCCGGCACTCGCGCGGTACGCGGTCGGTGAGCCCGTCGTCAGAGAACCCGGAGGGGCCCGCCGGCCTTCCACGACCGTGCAGGACGAAAGGTGAACCGCCCCGTGACCGCCCTCCCCAGCCCCGCCCCCGGCCGGTGGCGGCCCCTGCGCATCGGGCTCGTCGACCTGTTCCACTACGACGTCGAGGAGTTCTGGTTCCGCGACGGCCGGCTGCTGCTGCGCGGCAACAACGGCACCGGCAAGTCGAAGGTGCTCGCCCTCACCCTGCCGTTCCTCCTGGACGGTGACCTCTCCGCCCGCCGCGTCGAACCCGACGGCGACCCGGGCAAGCGGATGGAGTGGAACCTGCTCCTGGGCGGCGAGCACCCGCACCCGGAACGCCTCGGCTACACCTGGATCGAGTTCGGACGGCTCGACGACACCACGGGCGAGGCGCATTTCCGCACCCTGCTGTGCGGGCTGAAGGCGGTCACCGGACGCGGCATCGCCCGCCACTGGTTCGCGGTGACGGACCAGCGCGTCGGCGCCGGCCTCGACCTGCTGGACGCGACCCGAACGGCGCTGTCCCGGGACCGGCTCGCGGAGGCCGTCGGCAGTCACGGCATGGTGTACGACACGGCGAAGACGTACCGCAGAGCAGTCGACGAAGCCCTCTTCGGGCTCGGGGAACGACGCTACGGCGCCCTCGTCGACCTCCTGATCCAACTGCGCCAGCCCCAGCTGTCCAAGCGCCCGAGCGAAGCCGCCCTGTCCCGGGCGCTGACCGAGGCGCTGCCGCCGATGGACCAGGCCGTCGTCGCCGACGCGGCGGAGGCGTTCAGGTCGCTGGACGAGGAGAAGGAGGAACTGCGGGCGGCCCGCGAGGCCGAACAGGCCTCCTCGGCGTTCCTCGACCACTACCGGCGCTACGCCCGTCTCGCCTCCCGGCGCCGCGCCCGCCTGCCCCGCCGCGAACACGCACGGTACGAGAACCTCCAGCGGGAACTCCTCAAGGCACAGGCGGAACGGGAGCAGGCCCTGAAGGACCGCGAGGAGGCCCGCGCGCGAGGCGCCGCACTCGACGAACGGGCCGCGCGGCTGGCCGCCCAGGACGCCGCGCTGCGGTCCGGACCCGAGATGCGCGACGCCCGCGCCCTCGACCGGGCGGCGACCGACGCCTCCCGCACGGCCGGAGAGCGGAAGCGGGCCGAGGGGGACCGGCTCACGGCGGCCGAAGCGCACACCCGGGCCCTGGGCCGGCTCGCCACCGCGGGCAACCGGCTCACGGCGGCCCAGGAGGCCCTCGACGACATCCACGACCGGGTGGCGGAGAGCGCCGCCGCGGCCCGGCTCGACGTCCCCAGGACGGAGGGGGCCCCCGAACCGGTCCTGCGCCGCGAGGCGGACGAGGCGACGGCGGGCAGGCGGCGCGCCGCCGAGCACGTGGCGGAGCTCGCCACCCGGGCCGAGCGCGCCGAGGAGCGGCGCGGGGCCGCCCGGCTGCGCGCCGACGAGGCCGACGAGGAGGCCGTGCACAGCGGGGAGCGGCTGGCCGAGGCGCAGGAGAACGTCGCCGGGGCGGGGCAGGCGCTCGTCACGGCCGTGCGGGAGTACCTCTCCGGCTGCGTGGAGCTGCGGGTGCCCGGACTGCCGGGGGTCCTGGACGCCGTACAGGACTGGGTGAGCGGTCTCGACGGCCCGCTGCCGGCCCGTACGGCGGCGGCCGAGGCGCATCGCACCGCCGCCTCCCGCCTGGCCGACCGGGCGGCCGGGCTGGCCCACCGCGAGGCGGCGACGGCGGAGCGGCAGCGGCTGACGCTGGAGGAACTGACCGCCCTCGAAACGGGCGGGGAGCGCGGCCCGACGGCTCCCCACACGCGCACGCCCGACGTGCGGGACCGGGGCCTCGGCGCCCCGCTGTGGCGGCTCGTCGACTTCCGCCCGCACGTCACCGAGGCCGACCGCGCGGGACTGGAAGCCGCGCTGGAGGCCTCGGGGCTCCTCGACGCCTGGGTACGGCCGGACGGCTCCGCGGTCGCGGCGGACGGCCACGACGTGCTGCTCGACCCGGTCGGGCTGCTCGGCGGGGCCGGCCTCGACCGCGCGCTGTGCCCGGCGGTCAACCCGGCGGACGCGGGGGCCGCCGCTGTGGGGGAGGAGGCGGTCGCGCGCCTGCTCGCCTCGATCGGGCTGGCCGCGGGGACCGGCGACGGTCCCGAGGAGACCTCCTGGGAGGCCGGCGGCCACGACACCTGGGTCCGCGCGGACGGGCGCTTCCGGGTCGGCGCGCTCACCGGAAGCTGGGCCAAGGACAGCGCCCAGTACGTCGGAGAAGGAGCGCGGGAACAGGCACGCCGTACCCGGATCGGTGAACTGCGCACCGAAATCAACGGGTTGGCGGCAGAACGGGAAAAACTGGCCGAGGAGTCCCGCGCCGTGGCCGAGCGCCGCGCCGTGCTCGACGCCGAACTCGCCGCGGTACCGGGCGACGACCACCTGCGCCACGCGCACGCACGCGTCACCGCCGCGGCCGACGCGGCCCAGCGGGCCCGTGCCCGGCAGGACGAACGGGCCGCGGAACTGGCCCTGGCGGCGGAACAGGCCGACCGTGCGGCGGCCGAACTCGCCGAGACCGCGGCCGCCCTGCACCTTCCCACCGACCGCACGGCACTGGGTGCCGTGCGCCAGGCGCTCGCCGACCACACCGCTCGCCTGGCGGCCCTGTGGCCCGCGCTGCGCGAACACGCGGACGCCGGGCGCGCGGTGACCGGCGAGCAGGCGGAGACCCGCCGGGCCGAAGCCCTCGTGTCCGACCTCGCGGAGCGCGCGACGCAGGCGGCCCGGGCCGCCGCGGCGGCGGACGAACACCTCACGACACTCCGCTCCACCGTCGGAGCGGCCGTCGCCGAGCTCCAGCGGCAGCTGGAGGAGACGGCCGAGGCGGCCCGCGCCTGCGAGAACGAACAGCGCCAGGCCCAGGCGGACCACGGTGACGCCGACCGGCGGGCCAGCCGCGCCGAGGGGCGCATCGAGCGGCTCGCCGAGGACGTCACCGAGGCGACCGCCGCGCGTGAGGAAGCCGTCGTGGCGCTCCAGCGGTTCGCCGCGACGGGACTCCTCGCCGTCGCGCTGCCCGACCTCGCCGTACCGGACGACGACGCGGGGACGTGGGCGGCGACCCCTGCCGTCGCTCTCGCGCGCGCCGTCGAGTCCCGGCTCTCCTCGGTCGACGACTCGGACGCGGTCTGGGAGCGCGTGCAGAAACGGCTGAGCGAGGAGTTCGGCAGGCTCCAGGACGCGCTGTCGCGGCACGGCCACACCGCCACCGCCCGGCCGAGCGAGGACGGCATGCGGGTCGACATCGTCTACCAGGGCCGGGAACGGGCCGTGCCCGAACTCGCCGAGGCGCTGGCCGCCGAGGTCGCGGAACTGACCCGCATCCTGTCCGCACACGAGCGCGAGATCCTGCAGACCCATCTGATCACCGAGGTCGCCGGGACGCTCCAGGAACTGATCGGGGCCGCCGAACGACAGGTGAACGCCATGAACAGGGAACTGGAGGAGCGCCCGACCTCCACGGGAATGAAGCTGCGGCTGGTGTGGCGGGCGTCCCGCCGGGCCCCGCAGGGACTGGCCCAGGCCCGTGAACGGCTGCGCCAGTCCGCCGACGCCTGGTCGCTCGAGGACCGGGCCGCGGTCGGCGCGTTCCTCCAGGAGCAGATCGCCCGCCGGCAGGCCGACGACAGCACGGGCAGCTGGCTGGAGGACCTCACCGCGGCCCTCGACTACCGGGCCTGGCACGAGTTCGGCGTCGAACGCCACCAGCACGGCAAGTGGGTGCCGGCCACCGGGCCCGCCTCGGGCGGGGAACGGGTACTGGCCGCGTCCGTGCCCCTGTTCGCCGCCGCCTCCTCCCACTACGCGAGCGCGGGCGGTGCCCATGCCCCGCGCCTGGTCACCCTGGACGAGGCGTTCGCCGGCGTCGACGACGACTCGCGCGCCAAGTGCCTCGGTCTGCTGCGCGCCTTCGACCTCGACGTCGTCATGACCAGCGAACGCGAATGGGCCTGCTACCCGCAGGTGCCGGGCATCGCCATCGCCCAGCTCGCGCGCGTCGACGACATCGACGCCGTGCTGGTGACGCGGTGGGAGTGGGACGGCAGCGACCGGCGGCGCGGCCCGGAGCCCGGTGCGCGGGCGGACGCGTCGACGGCGACCTCCCCTGCCGGCGCCCCGGGTGAGGCGCCCGGGGCGCCGGCGGATGCCCGGGGTGGGCCGGTGCGGATCGCCGTCGCCGACGACACCGGCGGCCCGGAATCCCCGTGGACGTGAATCCTGCGGCGACTCCGCCTGCCCGCGGCGGCCGGAGTCCCGGAATTCGGACGGCGGCCGGACAGGAGACACCGGCGGACGATGCCGTCGTGGAGGCGACGCCGGCCGTCCCGTCACTGGTCGGGGACGCCGCACCGCCGCCGGTCGGGGACGCCGTCCCGTCACTGGTTGGGGACGCCGCACTGCCGCCGGTCGGGGACGCCGCGCCGCCGCCGGCCGGAGACCAGGCCGACATCGGCATCGACGCCGAGCGTCTCGGTCGTCTGCTCGGTGATCCCGGCCTCGCCTGGCTCGTGGGCCGCGCCCGGCAGCGGATGGCACGCGGGCGGCCGCTCACCGGCTCCGTCACCCTGTCCGACCCCGACGCATCCCAACGCCGGGCCGCCGAGCGCCTGCTGGGGCGGGCGCCACGAGCCGGTGGTTCCCTGAGCATGCGCCTCGACACCGTGGACGCGGTCCTGCGCCGCTCCGGTGTCAGTCCCGACGGGCTGGCGGCCGCCGTGGTGGCGCTCACCGGCCCCGTCACCCTCCGTGCGGAGACACGGGACAGGGAGGAACGAGCCTGGGAAGAGGCGTACGCCCCGCTCGACGTCCTGGACGCCGAGCTGGCCTCCTGGGCGGAGCGGATCCGCGGGGACGGTCTCGTACGACGTCTCGCCCGTACGCCGGAAGCGGCCGGCCCTCTGGTGGAAGCCGCCGTGCGTGTGCTGCGCGCGCTGCCCGTGTCACCTCCGACCTCGCGCGCGACGTTCGCCGCACGGAACCTCTCCGGCGCCCACGCTCTGGACGAGGGGACTCCGCTCGCCACTCTCGTCCTGTCCGGGCTCCGTTCCCTCACCGGCTTTCCCGACGGCGCCGGTGCCCGATGGCGGCGGGAGGCATGGGCCTCGGCGGGGCTGCTCATGGACGACCTGTCCTCGACCGTCCTCATCCTCAACCTGCGCGGCACTCCCTCCCTCGACTGGATGGCCGACGAGGGTGAGCCCGCGGTCCTGACGCTCCGCTCTCTCACCCGTGACACACCGGTCGCCGCCGTTCCGACGACGGGAACCGTCCACGTCTGTGAGAACCCGGCCGTGCTGTCCGCGGCCGCCGACGCCTTCGGCCCGGCGTGTCCGCCCCTGGTGTGCCTCCAGGGGCAGCCGTCGGCAGCCGCCCTCACCTTGTTGCGGGGCCTGTCCGCGCAGGGAGCCGGCCTTCTCTACCACGGCGACTTCGACTGGGGCGGTGTGCGCATCGCCGCGGCGCTGGGACGAAGCGTCCCTTGGCGGCCGTGGCGCTACACGGCCGCCCACTACCGCGCGGCAGCGGCCCGGGTGACCGAAGCCCCGGACCTGACAGGATCGCCCGCCGCGACGCCGTGGGATCCGGCCCTGGCCGTCGCTCTCGCCGAGTGCGGTGTCCGGGTCGAGGAGGAAGCGATGCTGGACGACCTGCTGACGGACCTCGGACCGGGGGCCCTTTGAGGTGCGTCCCGAGAGGCGCGGCGCGGGCACGGAACACTGCCGTCGCCATCGGTCCCGGGTGTCCACGGATGTTCCCGCAGGTCATCTGGTTCTGCCGCGTTGGCCGACCTGTGTTCAACGATGTGCCGAAGTCGGACTCGAGGCGATGGGACCCGGCCACCCTCTCCGTCAAAGTAGGTCGAGTCAGGCGTTCCGTTCGAAGTCCCGCGTTCAGGCGCTTCAGCGTCTGCGCTGGTCCTCGCCGTGGTCACCGTGTGACGTCCAGCTCGGTGTACATGCCGGCTATGTAGTGGCCGGGGACGTTGCAGACCAACTCGTAGCGGCCGGGCTGCAACGTCACCGTGGTCCAGGCCATCGCGCCGGGCGCGATGCCGTGCCCGGCCCCCGCACCGCAGCTGCGTGACGCCTCGCCCAGGCTCCCCGCCTCATTGACCCGCCCATCAGCTCGGGTGGGGCGTTCCCCTGCGGCCTGCCCCGCCGACAGGGGCAGCACCATCACCTCGTGGGGGAGGGCGCCAACGTTGACCGCCCGCAGCGACACCTTGCCGGCCGGGACCGTGCTCGGCGTGGCGCGCAGATACATCATGCCCATGCCCTGCCAGCCGGGGCCCGGGGCGCGCCAGTGGGGACGGCCCATCATGCCCGGCCCCATGTCCCCCACGGTCACATCCACCAGGTGCCCTTGCAGAGCAGGCGAACTGCAGTGCGCCCCCGGTGCTCGCCAGGCCGCCGGCGCACTGCCACGGAAGGCGCCGGTGGCGGCGAACAGCAGGGTGGTCGCGATGCCCAGCACCAGTGCGGCGACCGCCCCGGCGACCAGCAACCTTCCGCGCGGCCGGTTCGCGCTCACCGGTGCTCCCGCAACAGCGCGAGCCGGCGTTTGTACTCGTCCTCGTCGATCTCCCCGCGGGCGAACCGCTCGGCGAGCAGGTCCTCCGCTCGCCTGCTTCCCCACCCGGGCTCACCGGAGGAGGGAGGCGGGCCGCCCTGGTGGCCGTGATGGCTGCCCGCGAGGTAGCGGACAAGCGCGACGACACCGGCGATCACCAGCGCCCAGAACAGCACCATGAAGATGGCCATGAAGAACCAGCCGCCCCAGCCCCAGCCCCAGCCGCCGTCGTACCACATCATGCCGATCACCTTCCTCGGGCAAGCCCCACCTCCAGCATGCGTCACCGAAGGCCACCGAGCCTTGCCTGCTCACCACCGAACTCGTCGCCTGGGTGGCGACGTCGTAGATGTCGAAGGCCCATCGCGTCGGGCTCACGTGGTAGGGCACGACGTTCTGCCCGGCTGGAAGCCTTCGCAGTTCGGGGATCAGGACCTCGATGACGAAGCAGCCTCCGGGTTCCAGGTGAGCCGCGGCGTTGCGGAAACAGACCACCTGCTCCGCCTGCGTCGTCAGATTCAAGATCGCGTTGAAGAGCAGGTAGGCGACGGAGAACGTCCCGTCCACCCTCGTCGTCGCGAAATCGCCGATCGTGACGTCGATCGCGTCACCGCCTGGCTTGGCACGCAGCCGGGCAACCATCGCTTGCGACAAGTCGATGCCGTGGACCTGGACTCCGCGTTGTGCCAGTGGCAACGCGATGCGCCCCGTCCCGATGCCCAGCTCAAGGGCCCGGCCACCGTCGGTCAGGCCCGCCAGAAAGTCGACCGTCTGGTCGATGACGCCCGACTCGAACATCTCCCCTGACGACTGGTCGTAGGCCGTCGCAACACGCTCGCCGAAGTAACCGTCTTGATCGTCCATCGCCAGACCGTACTGGGGAGCCCGTCACAGCGCGCGTAAATTTCGCTGAGCGTGTGGCGTCGATGGCCATGAGTTCCATTCCGAGGCTCGTGGCGTGATGGAGCCATAGATGGTGGAACGCCCGATCTTGAAAGTCTGGGCGATCTTCGGGACGGGGGTGCCGGAGCCGTAGAGCTGTTGTGCCTGCTCGGCCTGTTCAGGAGTGAGTCGTGGCGGTCGCCCGCCGGTCTTGCCGCGGGCCCCCTCCTAGTCCCGTTCTCCCTCCGCTTGCGAGGGAGTGGTCTGGTACGACTCCGTGAGCTGTTCCTCCTCATCCCGTTCTCCCTCCGCTTGCGAGGGAGTGGTCCGGTACGGCTCCGTGAGCTGTTCTTCCTCGGGCGCGCCCTCCGCCTGTGAGGGGGTGGTCTCGCTCATCACGTCACCTTCTTTCCGGCTTTCGCGGGCCGTGGCCGCGGAACCGGAAGCCGCCACCGCGGGCTTTCGAGTTCCCCGAGTCCCCGGGAAAGCGTGCGTCAACCATCCGCGGGGCCCCGCAGGGGCCAGTGGCGCGCGGCACCCGCCGGCGGAGGCGCCGCCGGACCCGCTCCAGGGGCAACAATGCCCGGGTTGAGAGCGTTCGAGGAGGGCACTCGATCGCGTGGGTGGACGGCCCCCTGGCCCGTTGCGGAGAGGAGGGGCAGCCATGAGCGTCATCGAAGGCGCTGTCGACGTCGACGTCCCGGTCCATGTGGCCTACAACCAGTGGACTCAGTTCGAGTGCTTTCCCCGGTTCATGCGCGGCGTGCGCCGGGTGGACCGGTCGCGCTCCTCCATGACGCACTGGGTGACCGGGTTCGGCGGCGTGACCCGCGAGTTCGACGCGGAGATCACCGAGCAACGCCCCGACGACCGGGTGGTGTGGCGCACCGTGGGGACGCCCCGCCTGACCGGTGCGGTGAGCTTCCGGGCGCTGGGGGAGACCCGTTGCCGGGTCGCCCTCCGTGTCGATTTCACTCCGCGCGGCGCCGTCGAGCGGGCCGGGGACGCCCTGGGCCTGGTCCGCAGGCAGGCGCAGGGGGATCTTCGGCGCTTCAAGGAGTACATCGAGGGCCAGGGCCGGGAGAGCGGGCAGTGGCGGGGAACGATCAGTGGCGGCCATGTGGAACCGGACTCCGACCGTCTGCCGCCGCGGGTGCCGAACTGGCCGACCGGCTGAGAAGCAGCCGTGATGCCACACTTCACAAGAGGATATTTCGCATATAGCCGTTATCCGCCGCTTCCCGGCTCGGCGGGGAGCGGCGGAGGTGAGTGGAACAGCGCAGGAGGCTGACGTGGTGCGAGAGTCATCGAACGGTGATCCGGGCGGCGAGCAGGCGAAGATCACTCCGCCGAAGACGTGGGCGGCCGGTGTCCCGGCGGTGGCCCACGCGGTGCGGTACTCCCTCGCCGAGACTTCGGCGCGCCGTACGGCACTGAACCTGCTCGACATCAACCAGACCAAGGGCTTCGACTGCCCGGGCTGCGCCTGGCCGGACCCCGCGCCGGGCGAACGCCACACGAACGAGTACTGCGAGAACGGCGCCAAACACGCCAACGACGACGCCACCACGCGACGCGTCACCCCCGAGTTCTTCCGGCGGCATGCGGTCTCCGAACTGGCACGCAGCTCGGACCGGTGGCTGAACCAGCAGGGGCGGCTCACCCAGCCCATGGTGAAGCGGCCGGGCGCGGATCACTACGAGCCGATCAGCTGGCACGACGCCCTGGGGCTGATCGCCGACGAACTGCGGGCCATGGACTCGCCCGACGAGGCGATCTTCTACACATCCGGCCGGGCCGGCAACGAGCCCGCCTTCGTCCTCCAGCTCTTCGCCCGGGCCCTGGGCACCAACAACCTGCCGGACTGCTCCAACATGTGTCACGAGTCGAGCGGCGCGGCGCTGCATGAGACGCTGGGCACCGGCAAAGGCAATGTGAGCCTGCTGGACATCCACCACGCCGATCTCGTGCTCACCCTGGGTCAGAACCCGGGCAGCAACCACCCCCGCATGCTCTCCGCACTGGAGGAGACCAAACGCGGGGGCGGGCAGATCGTCGCCGTCAATCCGCTCCCCGAAGCGGGCCTCATGCGCTTCAAGAACCCGCAGAAACCACGCGGGGTCGTCGGCCGGGGCACCAACATCGCCGACCAGTTCCTCCAGATCCGGCTCGGCGGCGACCTCGCCCTCTTCCAGGCTCTGAACCTGCTCCTGCTGGAGGCCGAGGACGCCGCGCCGGGGACGGTGTTGAACCGGGAGTTCATTGACCACCACACCAGTGGGTTCGAGGAATTCGCCGACCACATCCGCACCACCGTCTCCTGGCCGGACGTCCTGGCGGCCACCGGCCTGACCCGCCGCCAGATCGAGGAACTGCGGGACCGGGTCCTGGCCAGCGAGCGGATCATCGTCTGCTGGGCGATGGGACTCACCCAGCACAAGCACGCCGTGCCCACCATCCGTGAACTGGTGAACTTCCAGCTCCTGCGCGGGAACATCGGCAGGCCCGGAGCCGGCGTCTGCCCCGTACGCGGACACAGCAACGTCCAGGGGGACCGGACCATGGGCATCTGGGAGCAGATGCCCCAGAGCTTCCTGGACGCCCTCGAACGCGAGTTCTCCTTCACCCCGCCCGCCCGGCACGGCCTGGACACGGTGAACTCCGTGCGGGCCATGCTCGAAGGCCGGGCCAAGGTCTTCCTCGGCCTCGCGGGCAACTTCGTACGGGCCGCCCCCGACAGCGACCTGACCGAGAAGGCGATGCGCCGCTGCCGCCTCACCGCGCACATCTCCACCAAGCTGAACCGCTCCCACACCGTCTGCGGCGACACCGCGCTGATCCTCCCGACCCTCGGCCGCAGCGAAAGGGACTGCCAGAACGGCGAGGAGCAGTTCATCACCGTCGAGGACTCCATGAGCCAGGTGCACGCCTCGTCCGGGCGCCTGGAACCGGCGTCCAGCCACCTGCTCAGCGAGGTCGCGATCCTCAGCAGGCTGGCCCGCCGGACACTGGCCGACAAGGTGCCCGTGCCCTGGGAGGACTTCGAAGCGGACTACGGCACCATCCGGGACCGCATCGCGCGGGTCGTCCCCGGCTTCGAGAACTTCAACAGCAAGGTGCGCAAGCCGGGCGGCTTCGGCCTGCCGAACCCGGTGAACGAGGGCGTCTTCCCCACCCCCGGCGGCAAGGCGCTGTTCACCCTCAACGACTTCGAGTCGCTGCGCGCCCCCCACGGGCATCTCCTCCTGCAGACGCTGCGCTCCCACGATCAGTGGAACACGGTGCCCTACACCACCAACGACCGGTACCGGGGCATCCACGGTTCACGTCGCATCGTGCTCGTCCACCCCGCCGACCTGCGTGCCCTCGGATTCGAGGACGGCTCCCAGGTGGACGTGGTCAGTGTCTGGCAGGACGGCACCGAACGTCGTGCCGAGGACTTCCGGCTCGTCTCCTATCCCACGACCGCCGGTTGCGCCGCCGCCTACTACCCGGAGGCCAACGTCCTGGTACCGCTGGACAGCGTGGCCGACACCAGCAACACGCCGACGTACAAAGGCATCGTCATACGCCTGGAGCCACGCTCGGGCGACCGCGCCTCCGGAACCGTAGAGCGCCCGTGACGACACCGATGAGCGGCGTCGGCGAGCGCTTGCGCGATCTCATCGGCGTTACGGTCCCCCGTGTTCTCCCCATGTCGGACCCTTCGATCGGGTGCGGGAGTCAGCGGCCTGCCGGGGACGAATGCCGCGGCATCGGCCCGTGAGAGCCGGATGCCGCCTTTCGCTCGCCCGGTGGGTCCGGGTCAGTCCGTGGTCACGGCCCCCAGCAGGCGCTCGGCGAGGGCCTCCGCCTCGCGGGTCTTCGGGGCGTTGAAGAACAGCACCCTGCCGACGATCGGGTCGCCGGTGTAGTAGCGCTCGTAGAGAGCCTGACGGGCGGCGAACGGGCTGCAGGTCATGTCCCAGACCATCCGCATCACCTGGAGGCGGCGCTCGGCGCTGATCCCCGGGCCGTGGACGTACTTCTCGACGAGGTGACCGATCTCCTCGTGCCGCAGTTCGCCCTCGGTCATCACGATCGCGCCGCTGCCGGCGACCAGCCGGAGCACCTCGACCGCCTTGGCGATCGCGTGCGGGAAGAAGAACGTCAGCGCCGCGATGCCGACCCGCGACTCCTCGCCCGGACAGCCGTGGCCGCGCCGCACCGATCCGGGATCGCGACGCTCGCCGAGCCGGCGGCTCAGGTCGAGCGCGGCGCCGTCGAGGACGCCCTCGGCGACGTTCAGCAGGCCCACGACCTCGCCGAGTTCCTCCTGGTAGCGCGGCGAGTCCGCCCGACCCGTCGTCCGTGCCGCCACGGTGGCCAGGCCGGCCAGGAACTTCAGTTTGGCGGTGCTGCGCGCCGCGCCCTGGAGCGGGCCGTAGCCGACCGCGTTGCGCACCACGTTGTTGTAGGCGTCCAGGTCGCCGGCGACGACGACCCGGTCCTGGGGGACGAAGACGTCGTCGAAGACGAGGATCGCGTCGCCCTCGTCGAAACGGCTGCTGAGCGGGGTGTCGAAGACGCCTTCCCCACGGTCGTAGGCCTGCCGGCAGACGATCTTGAGCCCGGGCGCGTCGAGCGGAAGCGTGCAGACCAGGGCGTAGTCCTCCTGCCCGGGCCTGCGCGGCACGTACGGGCCGACGAAGACCTCGTCGGCCACCGGGGCGAGGGTGGAGAGCAGACGCGCGCCGCGGACCACGATGCCGTCCTCGCGGCGCTCCACGATCCGCACCGCCTCCGGCGGGGCGTCCCGCGTCGAACGGTCGCTCTGCGGGTCCACCAGGGTGTGGGTCACCGCGAGGTCCTCCCGGCGCAGGCGCGCGAGGTAGTCGCCCATCCGGGCCGCCTCCTCGTGCTTGCCGACGTGCTCGAGGCTGCTTTTGACGTCGAGCAGGTAGGCGTTCATGAAGTCGGGGAGCCGGCCCATCATGCCGTAGGTGAGCTCGGTCCTGAGCCGGTCACAGCGCTGCCGGGCCAGCACGTCCTCGTGGTCCCGCGCCTCGAGCAGGGTGGTGCTGTGCCGCTCCCCGGTCGCGGCGTCCCGCACCGTCAGGACATCGGCGAACTCCGGGTCCGACTGGGCGTCGTAGAGTCCGGCGAGCGTCGCGAGCACGCCCTGGAAGGCGGGGTGGGCGGTGACGTCGTCGACCCGGTCACCGTTGACGTACAGGCTGCGCCCGTCCCTCAGGCCCTCCAGATACGCGGCACCCGAACGAATTCCCATGTCGTCACTCCTTGCGGTGAGGCTTGGCGAGTGCGTCCGAGCCGGACGCGAGGGGGGTGGTCCGGCTCCCGTACGCCGGGGCAGGGGGACCGCCGGGCCGTCGCGGCGACGGCCCGGCCGGGGAGAGCGGAGGTCAGCGGCCGAGCAGGAAGTCGAGCTGGATCCGGTTGAAGGTCTCGGTCTGCTCGTACTGGGGCCAGTGGCCGGCGTTCTCGATGACCGCGAGCCGGCCGCGCGGGATCAGGTCCGCGATCCGGCGTCCCTCGTCCACCGGACCCGAGGGGTCCTTGGTCGTCCACACGACCAGCGCCTCGGCACGGATCGCGCGCAGGTCGTCGTCGCTCAGCATGTTGCGCCGCCGGGTCTCCAGGTCCTGCAGCGCCATGTTCATCCGGCAGGCCGTCTTCCAGTCCGGCTGCTCGAAGATCGCCTGCCGGGTCCTGATCAGATCGTCGGTGACCATCGACGGGTCGGCCATCAGCCACTCCAGACGGGCCTTGACCCGCTCCCAGGAGGGGTTCTCGGCGGCCTGCGTCGACAGCGTCAGCAGCCGCTCCATCACCTGGGGGTTCGCCATCGTGCCCCCCATGGTGTTGAGCACGATCCGCTCGGTGCGCCCGGGGTGCAGCTGCGCGAACCGCGCGGTCACCCAGCCCCCCAGCGACTCCCCGCTGAAGTACGCGCTCTCGTGACCCAGCGCGTCCAGCACCCGGTTGACCTGGTCGAGGTAGTGCGGGATCTCCAGCGGGTGCTCGGGCTTGGTGGAGTAGCCGTGGCCGATGAAGTCGATCGCGTAGCAGTTGAAGTGTTCCGCGTGCGCGGCCAGGTTCCGCGCGTACGCCTCGGCATGTCCGGTGATCCCGTGCAGCATCAGCAGCAACGGCTTGTCCGGGCTGCCCGACTGGAGGAACCGGGTCCGGTACGGTCCCGTCTCCAGGTACCCCTGCCGGAACTCGACCTGCGCCAGGTCGGACCACACGCTCGTGTACGTCATCTTCTTCTCCTTGGATCTCGGCCCGGCTCGGGCGGGTTCAGGCGGCGGCCGGACCGGCCGTACGCTCGGTGAGGAATCCGAGCACCAGCCGGGTGAACTCCGAGGCCCGCTCGTGGGGCACCCACAGTCCGGTGCGCTTGAACAGGTGCAGCTGGGCGTCGGGGATCTGCTTGAGCAGGAAGAGGGCGTTGTCGAAGCCCTGCACCCGGTTCTCGGTGCCCCAGACGATCAGCGTCGGCACCTTGATCCGGCCCAGCTCCTGCCACAGCGGCTCGGCCGGCACGCCCGCCGATTCGGCGCCGGCCCGGCGCTCCTCGCCGCCGGCGACCGATTCCCGGTACCGCTCCTCGACGAGTTCGTCGGTGACCAGCCCGGGGTCGAACATCATCATCCGCAGGTAGGCGCGCATCTTCTCCCGCGACGGGCCCTCGCCCGCGTAGTAGGAGCGGATCGCCTTCTGGCCCTCGGAGGGCATCGTGCTGAACAGTGGCACTCCGCCGGCGCTGGAGACCAGCACCAGCCGGTCCACGCGTTCGGCGTGGTGCAGGGCCATCGCGATCGCGACCGCGCCGCCGGTCGCGAGGCCGACCACGCTCGCCCGCTCGATGCCCAGCTCGGAGAGCATCGCGGCGAACACGTCGGCGTAGGGCCGGTACTTGCCGCCGGACAGCTCGATGGCGTCGGACCGGCCGTAACCGGGCAGGTCGACGACCAGGACCCGGGCACGCCGGGACAACTCGGCGATGTTGGTGCCGAAGTTGCCCCAGCCCGAGGCCCCGGGCGCCCCGCCGTGGACGCACAGCAGGACCTCCGGGCCGGTGCCCGCCTCGTGGTAGTGGATGCGGGTGCCGTCGACCGTGACGAACCGGGACGTGGACTCCCGGGTGAGCGGCTTGTGGGCGGGCTGTTCGTGGGTACCGGCCGTCATCAGACCTTCACCGCCGCCGGCATCTCGCCGCCGAAGTAGTTCATGCCGTAGGCCTGGTACAGCGGGCCGGCGTAGTTCTGCACGTGGTGCAGGGCGCTCTGGCAGTCGCGCCACATCCGCTGCATCGGGTTCTTCGCGTGCAGCTGGGAGCCGCCGCTGACCTTGAAGATCTCGTCGGCGGCCGCGGCCGCGCGGTGCGAGGCGGAGACCTGGTTGCGGCGGATCTCGGCGCGCTCGGACAGGGTGAGCAGCCGTCCGGAGGAGACGATGTCGAACGCCCGGTCCATGTCGTGCAGGACGTGACCGATGCTGGCGTCGATGTCGGCGGCCGCCGGAGCCAGCACGGACAGCTGGAACGGGTCACGGCTGGCCGAGCCGAACCGGCTGCTGCGCTCCCGGGTCCACTTGACGTACGCGGCCAGGGTGCCCTGGGCCAGCGCGATCGTCGCCGTGGTGACCGCGCCCGAGAAGACCACGTTGCGCGGCATCGAGTACAGCGGCGCGTCCCGGCCCGCGATCGACCCGGCGCTGCCGTCGGTGACCGGGTTGGTCCGGATCAGCCGGTGCTCGGGCACGAAGGCGTCCTTGACGACGATGTCCTTGCTGCCGGTGCCGCGCAGCCCGATGACGTCCCAGGACTCGTGCAGGATCTCGTAGTCGCTGCGCGGGATGACGAAGTGGATCGTCTCCCGGTCGGTGACGTTGCCCTCCTGGTCGGTGATCAGGCCGCCGATCATCACCCACTGGCAGTGGTCGGTGCCCGAGGAGAACGGCCAGCGGCCGTTGAAGACGTAGCCGCCCTCCACCGGCCGCGCCCGGCCCATCGGGGCGTACGGCGAGGCGACCCAGGTGTCGGGGTCCTCGCCCCAGATCTCGCGCTGCATCCGCGGGTCGCCCTGGGCGAGCTCGTGCGGGTGCACGCCCACCACGCCGGTGATCCAGCCGGCCGCGCCGTTGCGCTGCCCGATCTCGTAGGCGGTGCGCAGGAAGTCGGTCGGGTGGGACTCGAAGCCGCCGAAGTCGCGGGGCTGGAGCATCCGGATCACCCCGGACTCGCGCAGCACGGCAGCGACCTCGTCGCTGACCCGGCCGAGCTCCTCGGACACGGGTCCGTCGCTCTCCAGCAGCTCGGCGTGTTCCATCACGCGGTCAAGCACGGCGTTCATGGCGCCTTCCTCTCTGGTGGGGCAGTCGGGTCAGTGGTGGTCGACGGAGTGGTGGCCCCAGAAGTGCGCGGTGTCGTACCGCGTGGGGGTCCACGTCTCGTCGTCGATCTTGATGCCGCCGGTGCCGAACTCGAGTCCCACGTCGGACGGGGTCAGCAGATAGAAGCTGGTCATCCGGTCGTTGCTGTGCCGGCCGAACGTCTTCAGCAGCCGGTGCGGCTCGTCCTCGATGTGCTCCATCGCCCGGCCGATCACGTCGAGGTCGGTGACCTCGAGCATGAAGTGGCCCACGCCCAGCGGCCGGCTCCCGACCTTCGGGGTGAAGGCGAAGGAATGGTGGCGGGGGTTGCAGTGCAGAAACGTTGCTGCAAGATCCGGGGCGAGGTCGATGTGGTCGGAGAGCCGGAAGCCCAGCACGTCGAGGAAGAGCGACTCGTAGCGGGCACGGTCCGAGACCACCTGCAGTACGTGCCCCAGGCCCTCGGTCCCGGCGACGAACTCCGCGCCGATCGGGGAGGCGAACCGCGCCGAGGAGGTGCCGAGGCCCCAGAAGATCTCGTGGTCGTAGCAGTCGTCGGGGTCACGGAACCGGATCAGGTCCGAGACCATCCGCTCCTTGGCCACCGCCTCGCCCGGCCGGGTCACCTCGTACCCGGCGGCGGTCAGGCGTGTCTCCAGTTCGGCGAGTTCGGCGGGACCCCTGGTCTCCCAGCCGACCGCGGAGACGCCGCCCCGTTCACCGGGACGCACCTCGAGCCGGTAGGCCTTCTCGTCCACCCGGAACAACAGGCGGTCGTCGCCCCGGCGGTCGGCCATCAGCCCGAGCACCCGCTGGCCGAAGTCCTGCCAGTGGTCGAGGTCGGTGGCCGTGAACTGTAGGTAACCCAGGGCGGTGACTCGGGCGGTCATGTCTCTCCTCGCGGTCGTTCTCTGCGCAGTCGTTCTGTGCGGCCGGGCTCAGCCCAGCACGCGGTCCTGGCCGAACCGGATCTGGATCAGGTCGGCCACCTCGGCGGCCCGGTCGCGCACCTGTGCGCCCCACCGCGCGACGGTCGCTGCGTCGGCTCCTCCCGGCGGGAAGGACATCCTCACCGCCAGTTGCGGGACGCCGGCCAGCGGCACCGCCACTGTGATGGAGCGGACGTCGTAGGTGCCGTCCGGCTCGAGGTCGGGCTCGTAGTAGTCGAGGTGGTCCAGGTGCATGGTGAGCACCTGGCGTTGACGGTGCGGTGTCGGCTCGCCGTTGATGTACCGGGTGACGTCCTGCCAGGTCTCCTGGTCCGGGCCGTGGCCCACCAGGTTGAGCGAGTAGCCCTGGACGGCCACCCGCTCCAGGATCTCCCGGCAGCGCTTGCGCGCCGCGTCGTCCTTGCGCGGCAGCCGGTCGAGCCAGCGGGTGACGGCGGCCTCGTCCTCGGGATCGAGGTGGACCGCGCCCGTCGGCGGCAGATGCGGCAGCCGCAGGCCGATCTCGAAATAGGTGCGGGTCGCCGAGCCGCGCTCGGTACCGATCACCACGTCGTGGTCGCCGACCAGCGCGAGCAGCGAGACGTCGGCCGACTCCTCGGCCGCCAGGTCGGCCAGCGGCTCCATCGCCGCCTCACTCAGCCGGGCGGCCCGGATCAGGTCGTGGTCGGCCGGGGCCAGGAACGACGAGGGCGCGAAGCCGCCGAAGCCGCCCTGGAAGAAGAGCAGCGGGCACGTCGGCCGCTGCACGTCCAGCGAGCGGACCTCGCCGAGCACGATGTAGTGGTCACCGGCGTCGACCAGCTGGTGGTAGTCGCAGTCGATCCAGGCGACCGAGTCCTTCAGGATCGGCGCACCCGACGGCGAGGGCCGCCACTCGACACCGGCGAACGACTCCGGACCGCGCCAGTTCGTGACGAGGTCGGCCTGGTCGGCGGCGAGCACGTTGACGCAGAAGGTGCTCGCCTCCCGCAGCCGGGCGAAGGTGCGCGAGCCCCGGTCGGGCAGGAACGCGACGAGGGGCGGGTCCAGCGAGACCGAGGTGAAGGTACCGACCACCATCCCGATCTGCTCGCCGCTGTCGAGGGTCGCGGTGATCAGGGCCACCCCGGTCGGGTAGTGTCCCAGCGCCTCGCGGAACAGGTGCGGGTCGATCGCGGTCAGGGCCGCGCCCGTGGTCGGCTCAGACATTGCGGATCAGACGGTAGACATGGCTGCGCAGCTCGGCGAAACGAGGCAGCGCCTTGGTGGTGACCTGCTCGCGCGGGCCGGGAAGATCCACGGTGAGCAGTTGCCGGATTCCGGCCGGCTTCCCGCCCAGGGCGAGCACCCGGTCGGAGAGGTAGACGGCCTCGTCGATGTCGTGGGTGACCAGCAGCACCGTGATGCCCAGGTGCTCGCGGACCCGCAGCAGCAGGTCCTCCAGGTCCGCCCGGGTCTGGGCGTCCACCGAGGCGAACGGCTCGTCCATCACCACCACGGCCGGCCGGTAGGCCAGCGCCCGCGCGATCGCGACCCGCTGCTGCATCCCGCCGGAGAGCTGCCAGGGGTAGGAGTCGGTGAAGTCGGAGAGACCGACTTCGGCGAGCGCCTCCCTGGCGGTCCGGTCCCGCTCGTCCTTGGTCACGCCCGCCGAGCGCAGCGGCAGTACGACGTTGTCGAGCACGCTGAGCCAGGGCATCAGCGACCGGCTGTAGTCCTGGAAGACGATGGCCAGACCGCGCGGCGGGGCCTCGATCGGCCGGCCGTCGAACAGCACCTGGCCCTCGCTGGGGCGGCGGAGCCCGGTCAGGCATTCCAGGAGCGTGGTCTTGCCGACGCCCGACGGTCCGACGATGCACATCAGCTCGCCGCGGCCGACCTCGAAGTCCAGGCCCTCGAGGACCTGGCGCTCGCCGTAGCTGTGGCCCAGCCCACGGATCTGCATGATCGGGTCGGTGACGCCGGCGCCCGGTGCGGCGATGTCCGGACTGTCCGCGTCCGGGGCGGTCTGTGCCTTCATCGCTGGTCCTCCTTCTGCTTGGTGTAACCGCGGTGCCAGGCCAGCACCCGGGCCTCGACGAGTCCGAAGGCCTTGTTCGCCGCGTAGCCGATCAGGCCCAGCACGATCAAGCCGGTCCACATCGCGACGATGTCGAACGTGCGCTGCGAGTCGAGGACGAAGTAGCCGAGCCCGCCCGGACTGCCGACCATCTCGGTGAGCACCATCGCCACCACCGACATCGACAGTGCCACCCGGGCACCGGCGAAGACCTGGGGCATGGCGGCGGGGACGACGACGTAGCGGATCCGGTGCCAGGTGCTGAGCCGGTAGCCGGCCGCGACCCGGTGCAGGACCGGGTCGACGGACCGGACGCCTTCCACGGTGTTGAGCAGGATCGGCCAGGTGGAGACGAAGGCGATGGTGATCACCTTCATGTCGTCGTCGGTGCCGAGCAGCAGCATCATGATCGGCAGCAGCGCCACGCTGGGCAGCGCCCGCATGAACTCCACCAGCGGCCGGGTCGCGTCCTCCAGCGCCGGGACGGAGCCGAGTACCAGGCCGAGGACCACGGCCCCGACGAATCCGATCCCGAAGCCGGTGACCAGCCGGACCACGCTGGGCAGCGCGTCCTCGATCAGGTGGTCGAAGAACCACAGGTCGACGAAACGGTCGGTGATCTCCGAGAGAGCGGGCCAGTAGAGCGAGGTACTGCCGGCACTGAGCCACCACCAGGCGGCGACCAGCAGAACCGGGAGCCACACTTCCCGCGCGACCAGCGACGCGACCTTCAGCGTCCGGTTCATGCCGCACCTCCCTTGCGGACCGAGGGGTGCCACCACAGCACGCGGCGCTGCAGCAGCACGAAGAACAGGTTGAGCAGCAGACCGAGGACCGCAGCGGTGAACGAGTACACGAACGCCCGCTCGGTGTCGTTGATCTGCATCGCCTGGAGCAGGGCGTAGCCGAGACCGTCGGAGCCGCCGAGGAACTCCGAGCTGATCGCCATCAGCAGGGAGATCGTCGCGGCGATCCGCAGACCGACGAAGACGAACGGGAACATCGACGGAGCCACCAGATGGCGCAGCCGGTGCCACCGCGTCAGGTGGTAGGCCCGCGCGACCCGGCGCAGCTGGGGCGAGATCTCCCCGACCGCGTAGGACGTCTGGATGACGACCGGCCAGACCGCCGAGACCAGGATCAGGACCAGGCCCAGATCGCGGGTCGCGCCGAAGAGCAGCAGCAACAGCGGCAGCAGCGCGATCGCGGGAACCGTCCGGCCGAAGTCGAGGAGCAACTGGGTGCTGCGCCGGACGTGTTCGTTGGCCCCGATCAGCAGACCCACCGGCACGCCGACCAGGACGGCGAGCGCCAGACCCAGCAGGGCCGTTTCGACCGAGGTGGCGATGTTCGACCAGTAGGCGCCGGTTTCAGCCAGGCCGACTGCGGACCGGAAGCTCTCCAGCGGGGTCGGGAAGCCGCTGGAGGACCCGGGCCCACTGGCGAACAGGTACCACACGACGAGCGCGACGAAGATCGCCAGCAGCCGGTTGGCCAGGCGCCGGACGCCGAGGGACGCGGCCCCGGGCTTCGTACCGGTCACGGCCCTGGACTTCGTGCCGGTCATCGCCGTGGGCTTCGTGCCGGTCACGGCCCGACCAGCTTCTCGGCATCCGGGGCACCCTTCTCGAACAGGTCGTACTTGTCCATGTACTCGACCGAGAAGTCGATGTCCTCGGCGGTCAGCGGCTCCTCGGCGTAGACCGGGAACGCGGCCTTCTCCAGGAGGCCGGCGTCCGCGTCGAGGACCTTGGCGGCGGTCCTCACCAGGAGCTCACGGTCGTCGTTGACCGCCGCGTTGCCCTCACGCACCGCTTCGGCGAAAGCCTTGACGGTCTCCTTGTTCGCCTCGGCGAAGTCCCGGGTGGCGACCCAGACGTACGCTATCCCGCCGCCGCCGGAGTTGACCGGCCCGAGCGGGCGCAGGTCGCCCTTGGCGCGCTCCACGGTGCCCACCGGCTCGGGCGTGGTGGTCGCGTCGACCTGACCGGACTTCAGGGCGGCCAGGGGGTCCGGGGACTCGATGAACTTGATGGAGGCGCTGTCGCCGCCGGCCTCGTCGACGGAACCGCGCAGGTCGACCCAGGGAGCGCTCTTGATCTGCGGCACCCCCACGGTCTTGCCGGTCAGGTCGGCCAGCGACTTGATCGGGGAGTCCTTCTTGACCCACACGTTGGCGAAGCTGAACTCCTCCTGGCCCTTGGGGATGCCCCCGTCGGTCGCGCCGGCGACATAGACCAGGTCCACGCCCTGCCCCGCGGCGACGAGCGAGGTGGCGGTGTCCAGCAGGGCGAGGTCCACCTTGCCGCCGAGCAGCTGCGGGACCATTTCGGTGGACGTCTTCGCCGTGCTGATCCTGACGTCCAGATCGTGCTTCTCGAACACGCCCTCGTCGTCCGCGGCGAAGGCCGGGACGCCGTTGAGCGAGGCGAAGACGGCGAGCTCGAGCGGCCCGTCGGCCGACGCGTCCGAGCCGGAGCCGTCGGAGGAGCAGGCGGTACACAGGGCCAGCGCCGCGACGGCGGTCGCGGCGAGAGCGCGAAAACGAGTGGAAGCCATGAGGGTCCAGTCCTTCTGTCGTGCCCGGCAGTGCGGCTTGTTCGGAAGTTGCGTCCGTGGTGGGCATGACGACAGTGGCAAAACGGGGCCCTCGAGTGGCCCGATCCCTCACCAATCGGAATTTCAACTCGGCTCTCATGGAAACCTCGACGTAACGCAGGACGTCGCGTACGTTCCGTATACACATATGTTCTGGCTGAAAACGGTTGGCCGACGGACAACGCCGGACGTGGGCGGGATGGAGCCGAGATGAGCGAGATCAACGGCAAGCGCGGTGTGCTGGCGCGGGCCTTCGACATCCTCGGCTGCTTCACCGGCGGCGAGCCCGAGCGTTCGGTCGCCGACATCTGCGCGGTGACCGACCTGCCGCCGGCGACCGTGCACCGCATGCTGGCCACCCTCTCCGAGCACGGCGCGATCGAGCGGACCGGCCGCGGCCGCTACCGGCTCGGCCCGCGCCTGTGGCGGCTCGGCCACGGTGTCCCGGACATCCGGCTGCTCCGCGACTGCGCTCGCCCGGCTCTGGTCGACCTGTACGCGAGCACCCGGCTGCCGGTCGCCCTGGTGACCCGTGAGGGCGACCGGCTGCACATCATCGACAAGATCGCAGGCCGCAACACGGTCCGGGTCTGGGACCAGCTCGGATCGCCGGCGCTCGACGAGCATCCCGCGGGCCTGGTCCTCCTAGCCTGGGGATGCGACCCCGACCGCCGGCCGGCGTCGCGCCCGTTGCGCAGCGAGGAGCAGTTCGCCTGGCGGCAGACACTCGCCCAGGTCCGGCAGAACGGCTTCGCACACTCTCCCACCGGCGCGCAGTACACCTCTCCGCTGGTCTGGGCCGCCGCCCCCGTCTTCGCCGAGGACCAGACGGTGAGCACCTGCGTGATGATCGGCGGTCGCCGGGGCCAGCATCCGCCGGTGTCCCTGGGACGCCAGGCCCGGACGACCGCCCGGGACATCTCCGCCGGCCTGCGCGGCACCCCGGACGAACGCACGCTCGGCGGAACGCACGCCTGGAGGGGCGGTCTCCCGCCCGGCCCCGGGTCAGCCGGGCGACCGGCCGCGTCGTCCGCCGGGTGAGGGCGCGGGTGCACCAGTGACGCGGGGAGCGGGGCCGGTCCGCTTGGCAGCCGGCTCCTGAGCCGGGGCGGGCGGCGGTGTGCGGTTCCTGCGCGTGCGGTGCCGCGCC
The DNA here is from genome assembly GCF_042655885.1 of Streptomyces chlorus. Taxonomy (NCBI): domain Bacteria; kingdom Bacillati; phylum Actinomycetota; class Actinomycetes; order Kitasatosporales; family Streptomycetaceae; genus Streptomyces; species Streptomyces chlorus. Next base: position 155,656 of record NZ_JBHSOA010000042.1, on the reverse strand, counting down.
GTCGCCGTACGGATGGACGGCTTGCCCTGCCGACCGGAGAGGGCGTCGGCCTTCACGCCCTTCGGAGCGGGGGAGCGCCGGGCCTGTGCGGCTCTTCCTGGCGGCGTTCATGTCCTTATTTCGGCCGGGCCCTTCGGCCGGGCCCTTCGGCCGGGCCCTTCGGCCGGGCCCTTCGGCCGGGCCCTTCGGCCGGGCACCGGCCGGACGGCGCGGTGCCGTCGGCATCCGGTGTCCGGCTGAGGGCGGCACCGTCATCGGCCGACGGACCCGGCCGTCGCCTGCCGCGTGCCCCGAGCGTTGACACTGTCTTCTCGCGCCCCGGACATCGAGGCCTTCTCCCCGGCGCGAGTGGACCACCGGACCTCACGCGGGCCACCGGACCGGCCGATGCGCGCGGGCTGTTTCGGCCGACAGGCATGTGGTGTCGCCGTGCGTGCTGTTCCGGCCGGCGGGTGCGCAGTAGTGCGGGCTGTTCCGACGGGCAGGTACGCGCCCGGCCGCGCCGTTTCGCCCGGCCGCCGAGCCCTCCGTCGCACCCGCTCACCAACTCGCTTTCCGCTGGATGCGAGCCGCGGACCGCTCGGCGCCCCGTCCTCCGAGACTGGTCACCGAGGGTCGCCGGGCGGCCCGCAGGCCCACCACCGAGAGGACAGCCGTGAGCGTCGCCTCCCCCGTGTCGCAGCAGATCGGCGCGACCGCGCAACTGGTCGACTTCGTCTGCGGACGGGACCGCCGCGCCGAGCCCGCCACCCGCGCTGCCCTGCGCGGCCTGACGGTCGACACCGTCGGGGTCGCCGTCGCCGGACTCACCACACCGGCGGCCGTGCTGGTGCGCGACTGGGTCGAGGACCAGGCACCCTCCGACGCCGTCGCGCAGGCCGGGACGGCGGCCGTGTGGGGCTCCTCGAGCAGGCTCGGGCCTGCCGACGCCGCCCTGGTCAACGGCACCGCCGCGCATGCCCTGGACTGGGACGACGCCGCTCCCTCGATGGCGATGCACCCCGCCGCCGTCCTGCTGCCGACACTCTTCGCGCTCGCCGCCCGCCGTCCGGTGACCGGAGCCGAACTCGACGCCGCCTACAGCGTCGGTTCCGCCGTCTTCCGCGCGGTTTCCGAGGCACTCCCGCACGCCGTCCACTACGGCCGGGGCTGGCACAACACCTCCACCACCGGACGGCTGGCCGCCACCGCCGCGGCCTGCCGACTGCTCGGCCTGGACGGCGGTGTGACCGCCCATGCCCTGGGCATCGCCGCCTCCCAGGCGGCCGGAAGCCTGGCGAACTTCGGCACGATGACCAAGCCGATGCACGCCGGCCTGGCAGCCCGGGACGCCGTGATGGCCGTAGGGCTGGCCGGTCGCGGCTTCACCGCCAACCCCGCCCAGCTGGAGGCGCGCGGCGGCTTCTTCGACCTCTTCGGCGACCACGACCCACAGCGCACGGCGGTCCTGGGCGAGCGGCTGGAACACTGGGTGACCGGCTGGGTCGACGACTACGCGATCAAGGCCTACCCCTCCTGCTTCGCCACCCAGCGCGCGATCGACGCGGGACTCTCCCTGCGCGAGGAACTGGGCGCCGACGTCGACCGGATCTCGCGGATCGCGGTGACCCTCGAACACGGTGGCACCCGGCCACTGCGGGACACCGCTCCGGGCAACGGACTCGAGGCCAAGTTCTCCCTGGAGTACACCCTCGCCGTCGCCCTGCTGACCGGGGACGTACTGCTCGGCGACTTCACCGACGAGGCCCTGGAGCGGCAGGGTGTCGCCGAGCTGATGGACCGGATCGAACTCACCGAGCGGCCGCCGGCCGAGGAGCCGGGCCACACCGTCGTCCGGCTGCACACCGACGACGGCCGGCTCCTGGTCCGCGATGTCCACCACTCCCGCGGCGACTCGCACCGGCCGCTCTCGCCCGCCGAGCTGGCGGCCAAGTTCCACCAGTGCGTGGGACGGGGGCCCGCGAACGAGTCCTGGTTCGACGCGCTCCACACCGTCCCGGACGCCGACGAGCCGCGGGACCTGCAGACACTCCTCGCCGGCCCGTTCGCACGTGGCTGACCCGGCCTCCGGCCTCCCCTTCGGCCGCGACGCGCGTCGCGCCGTACCCGACACCAGGAGAAACCCGATCATGACCGACACCTTCACCGAGGAAGCGACCAGCCGCTTCGTGAAACTGCCGAGCGGGCGCGTCCACTACCACGAGTACGGCGAGGGCCACCCGCTCGTCCTGCTGCACGGCTCCGGCCCCGGCGCGACCGGCTGGAACAACTTCGCGGCGAACATCCGCGAGCTGGGCAAGCGGTTCCGCTGCCTGGCCGTCGACATGCCCGGCTGGGGCAAGTCCGACCCGGTCGGTTACGACGACCGGGACCACGCCGCGACCGCGCTGGAGTTCCTCGACGCGCTGGAGATCGAGAAGGCGGCGTTCATCGGCAACTCGATGGGCGGCGCCACCTCGGTCATGGTCGCCGCGACCCACCAGGAACGGACCAGCCACCTGGTCACCATGGGCGCCGGGGTCGGCGGAGCCCACCTCTTCGTCCCCGGCGGCGGGCCGAGCGAGGGCGTGAAGGCGCTGCAGCGGACCTACCGCGAGCCCAGCGAGGAGAACTTCCGCGACCTGGTCGACGTGATGACCTTCGACCCGGCGCACGCCTCGGAGGAACTGGTCCGCCGGCGCCACCGGGCCGCGGTCGAGCGTCCTGACCACCTCGCCAACTTCGCCGACGGCATCGGCCGGCCGCGCCCGCACATGGCCACCCACGCCCAGATCGCCGGCATCACCGCACCGTCCCTGTTCGTCCACGGCCGCGACGACCGGGTCGTGCACTACGAGAGCTCACTGAAGCTGGTCTCACTGGTGCCCCGCTCCCGGATGGTGCTGCTGGCCGGCTGCGGCCACTGGGCCCAGCTCGAGCACGCCGACGAGTTCAACCGCACCGTCACCGACTTCCTTCTCCACAACTGAGGAAGAAGAGGAAGAAAGGGCTTCTGCCATGCACGAGGTACACGAGCGGATCCTGGCCCGCGCCGAGGAGATCGCCGCCGAGGCAGCGCCCAGCGACGAGCTGGGCCGGCTGACCGACAAGGCCGCCGAGGTGCTGCGTTCCAGCGGCGTCATCCGGATGCTCCAGCCGGCCGAGTTCGGCGGTCACGAGGCCGGTCCGGTCGACTTCTTCCGCACCCTGCGTGACATCGGCGTCCACTCCTCCTCCGCGGGCTGGGTGGCCGGCGTGGTCGGCGTCCACGCGTTCGAGGTGGCCCAGATGGACATCGCCCTGCAGAAGGAGATCTGGGGCGAGGACCCGGACACCTGGATCGCCTCGCCGTACGCCCCCCTGGGGCGCGCGACCCCGGTCGAGGGCGGGTTCCGGTTCAGCGGACGCTGGCCCTTCTCCTCGGGCACCGATCACTGCCGGTGGATCATCCTCGGCGGCCTGATCGTGGACGAGGACGGCAAGCCGGTGCCGGGCGGACTGCGCCACTTCGTCCTTCCCCGCAAGGACTACGAGATCGTCCAGGACTCCTGGGACGTCGTCGGGCTGCGCGGTACCGGCAGCAAGGACATCGTGATCGAGGACAGATTCATCCCGGAGCACCGGATCCTCGACCCGGCCCCGATGGAGGACGGCGGCCTGGCCCACCAGGTCGGCCGCGGTGACTCGCCGCTGTACCGGATGCCCTTCCACCCGATGTTCACCGCGGGCATCACCACCGCCACGGTCGCGATGGCGCAGGGCGCCCTGGCGGCGTTCATCGCCTCGATGCGGGGCCGGGTCACCGCACGCGGGGTGAAGACCGCCAACGACCCGCACCAGCTCGCCGTGCTCGGCCGGGCGATCTCCGACCTGGAGGCCGGCGAGGTCCAGCTCTTCGGCGACATCGAGCGGATGTGGGAGCAGGCACAGCGCGACGAGCGGTTCTCGCCCGAGGAACGGCTGCGGGTCCGCCGCAACCAGGTCCGCATCGCCCGTCGCGCGGTCGATGCCGTCGACGAGTTGTTCCTGCACGCCGGCGGTACGGCGCTGCGCAGCGACTCCACGCTGCAGCGGTGCTGGCGCGACATCCACGCCGCGATGAACCACGCCAGCAACAACGCCGACCCGATCTACCAGGCCTACGGCCTGAACACGTTCGGTCACCCGTTGCCGGCGTCGGTGCTCTTCTGAGCGACCCGCAGGACCCGGCCCCGCCGCCCGGCACGACGAAGCCGCCTACGGCAGCGCCGCGGGGATTTTGCGCGCCGGTGGCGAACGTGACCCCGCGTCCCGTCCGGCGAACCCTTCATCACCACGCCCGTCCTTTCTCGGAGGTAGCCCGCATGTCCGCTCCGCACCGCACTCTCACCCACCAGGACAGGAGGCACACGTGAGCGCCCCCGAGGCCGCCGGTGCCGTGGCCGATGTGCTGGCCGTCCTGGACGAGGCCGCCCGAACCGGAGAACCGTGCTCCCCGGTGCGCGCGCTCCTGCCCGCGGAGGACGTCGGGGCCGCCTACGCCGTGCAGCGGGAGTACGTCGAGCGCGGCATCGCGGCGGGCCGCCGACCGGTGGGCCGCAAGATCGGCCTGACGTCACCCGCCGTCCAGCGTCAGCTCGGCGTCGACCGGCCCGACTTCGGCACGCTGTTCGCCGACATGGCGGTGCCCGAGGGAGAGCCGATCGCGGCCGGCCGGCTGCTGCAGCCGAAGATCGAGGCCGAGGTCGCCCTGGTGCTGGGCGCGGATCTGCCGCACCGGGACCCGACCGTCGCCGACCTGCTGCGGGCCACCGCTTTCGCCCTGCCCGCGCTGGAGATCGTCGACAGCCGCATCGCCGGCTGGGACATCACCATCGTCGACACCATCGCCGACAACGCGTCCAGCGGCCTGTTCGTCCTCGGCGGCACCCCCGTGCCGCTCGACCGCGTCGACCTGCGCGGCGTGCGGATGACGCTGACGAAGAACGGCGAGACGGTCTCGCGGGGTACCGGAGCCGACTGTCTGGGCAGCCCGCTCACCGCCGCCCTCTGGCTCGCCTCCACTCTCGCCGGCCTGGGCGACCCGCTGCGCGCCGGAGACATCGTTCTGACCGGCGCCCTCGGACCCATGGCGGTCGCCGCCGAGGGTGACGCGTTCTCGGCGCACATCGAAGGACTCGGCACGGTCACCACCGTGTTCGCGTCCGCCACCGCGGAAGGAGCGGGAGCATGACCACGAAGGTCGCCGTCATCGGGTCGGGCAACATCGGAACCGACCTCATGATCAAGATCCTGCGGCTCTCCGAGTCCCTGGAGATCGCCGCCATGGTCGGTATCGACCCCGGCTCGGACGGCCTGGCCCGCGCCCGCCGGCTGAAGGTCGCCACCACCCACGAGGGCGTGGACGGCCTGGTGAAGATGGACGAGTTCGCGGAGGTGACGACCGTCTTCGACGCCACCTCCGCCGGCGCGCACCGCCACCACGACGAGGTACTGCGCTCACTGGGCCGTACCGTCGTGGACCTCACCCCCGCCGCGCTCGGCCCGTACGTCGTGCCACCGGTCAACGGCGACGCCCACCTCGACGCGCCCAACGTCAACATGGTCACCTGCGGCGGCCAGGCCACCATCCCCGTGGTCGCCGCCGTCGCCGCCGTGACACCCGTTCACTACGGGGAGATCGTCGCCTCGATCTCCTCCCGCTCGGCCGGCCCCGGCACCCGCGCCAACATCGACGAGTTCACCGAGACCACCTCCGCCGCCATCGAGAAGGTCGGCGGCGCCGCCCGCGGCAAGGCCATCATCGTCCTCAACCCGGCCGAGCCCCCGCTGATCATGCGGGACACCGTGCACTGCCTGGTCGGCGACTGCGACGACGCCGCGGTCACCGCCTCGGTGGAGGAAATGGTGGCCCGCGTCCAGACCTACGTCCCCGGTTACCGCCTCAAGCAGAAGGTCCAGTTCGACCGCGTCGCCGCCGACGACCCGCTGCGCTCCCTGCTTCCGACCGGCTCCCGGTCTGGCCAGGCCGCGAAGGTGTCCGTCTTCCTCGAGGTGGAGGGCGCCGCCCACTACCTGCCCGCCTACGCCGGAAACCTCGACATCATGACGTCGGCAGCCCTGCGCACCGCCGAACGCATGGCCGCATACCGCACCCCGGAGGTGGCATCCCGATGACCACGCCCCCCGCAACCCCGCTGTACGTCCAGGACGTCACCCTCCGGGACGGCATGCACGCCGTCCGGCACCGGTACACCGTGGAGCAGGCCCGCACCATCGCCGCCAGCCTGGACGCCTCCGGCGTCGCCGCGATCGAGATCGCCCACGGCGACGGCCTGGCCGGCTCCAGCATCACCTACGGCGTCGGCGCCCACACCGACTGGGAGTGGATCGAGGCGGTCTGCGACGCCGTGACCCACGCGGTGCCCACCACCCTCCTGCTGCCCGGCATCGGGACCCTGCACGATCTGAAGCAGGCCCACACCCTCGGCATCCGCTCGGTGCGCGTCGCCACCCACTGCACCGAGGCCGACATCTCCGCCCAGCACATTGCCGCCGCCCGCGAGCTGGGCATGGACGTGGCCGGGTTCCTCATGATGTCCCACATGGCGGAACCCGCCGAACTCGCCCGCCAGGCCAAGCTCATGGAGTCCTACGGCGCCAACTGCGTCTACGTCACCGACTCCGGGGGACGGCTGACCATGGACGGAGTGCGCGACCGCTTCCGCGCCTACCGCGACGTCCTCGACGCGCGCACCGAGACGGGCATCCACGCCCACCACAACCTCGCCCTCGGCGTCGCCAACACCGTCGTCGCCGTGGAGGAGGGCGCCACCCGCGTCGACGCCTCCCTCGCAGGCCAGGGCGCCGGGGCGGGCAACTGCCCCCTGGAGGCGTTCATCGCGGTCGCCGACCTCATGGGCTGGGAGCACGGCTGCGACCTCTTCCCTCTGATGGACGCTGCCGACGACCTCGTCCGCCCCCTGCAGGACCGCGAGGTCCGCGTCGACCGGGAAACCCTCACCCTCGGCTACGCCGGCGTGTACTCCAGCTTCCTGCGCCACGCCGAAGCCGCGGCCGCCCGCCACGGCCTGGACACCCGCGCCGTCCTCGTCGAGGTGGGCCGCCGCAAGATGGTCGGCGGCCAGGAGGACATGATCACCGATATCGCCCTGGACCTCGCCGCAGCCCGTACCGCCTGACAGCCCGCTGCGCTCGTCCGACGCTCCAAGCGCCGAGAACCTGGACTCGGGGCCAAGAGGTGACCGCCGGCCTGGGTTTCCTCTTTCCCTGTTGAGCCCGACATGTCCTCGATGACGCGTCATGCGGAGTGCGCGGCGATCCTCGAACCGACGGAGAAGGGTCTCTGATCTGCCGTTCTGTAGTGGTGTTGGTGGGGCTCGACCTGTTTCGTGAGGGGAACAGGTCGAGCCCTTCACTCTTGTCCCACCTGCGGATCTGTGCTGGAGCGGCTGGTGGGGGGCCGTTCGGCGGCGGGCGCTCACCCGGTGCGCAGGACGACGCTCCGCCGACCTCGGCGGCAGACCCGTAAGCCCCTTGGCCGGAGAAAACCCTCCGAGACGCTCGACAATCACCTACTATCTACGCAAAACGGAATTATTGCGACGATTCTTGAATCCGGTCTCCGCACCCGCCGCCGCTGGAGCACTACGTACGGCCCGGGACCCGCCCTGGCCGACGGGAGCAACGGCTCCACCCGTGCCCACCGCTCGTCCCCCGGGCCGGACCGGTGACCAGGTGTCGTCAGGGCGGATCCGATCGGGCAGGGAGCGGCATCCCGGTCGCTCTGTCCGAGTGAGGGCGTTTACCGCGGCTGTTCCGGGTGAACCCGGCTCCGGGAACCGGGACGTGCTGGTGAGGAGTTGCCGAGGACCGCTCCGGCGCGTCCGTGCCACGAGTGCGGGCGGGGAGTGCCCCGCCCACTTCGCCGGTCGCGCGTTCGCGCACCGGTGCCGGACAGCCGGCTCGTCGCAGCCACGAGACGAAAGGCAGAGCCATGACGGAGATCCGACCCGCCACCACGACCGACTCGGGCGCTCCCGCCGAGAGCGACGAACACTCGCTCACCGTAGGACCCGGGGGCCCGATCCTTCTGCAGGACGCCTATCTGATCGAGCAGATGGCGCAGTTCAACCGGGAGCGGATCCCCGAACGCCAGCCACACGCCAAGGGAAGCGGGGCCTTCGGTCACTTCGAGGTGACGCACGACGTCAGTGCGTACACCAAGGCGGCCCTGTTCCAGCCGGGCGTCCGCACCGACCTGGTGATTCGCTTCTCGACCGTGGCCGGCGAGCGCGGCAGCCCGGACACCTGGCGCGACCCGCGCGGCTTCGCGGTGAAGTTCTACACCAGCGAGGGCAACTACGACATGGTCGGCAACAACACGCCGGTGTTCTTCGTGAAGGATCCGATGAAGTTCCAGCACTTCATCCGCTCGCAGAAGCGCCGTGCGGACAACAACCTGCGCGACCACGACATGCAATGGGACTTCTGGACCCTCTCCCCGGAATCCGCCCACCAGGTCACCTGGCTGATGGGAGACCGCGGCATTCCCCGGACCTGGCGCCATATGAACGGCTACACCTCCCACACCTACATGTGGATCAACGCCTCGGGTGAGCGGTTCTGGGTGAAGTACCACTTCAAGACCGACCAGGGCATCGAGTTCTTCACCCAGCACGAGGGCGACCAGATGGCGGCGACGGACACGGACTACCACATGCGGGACCTGTTCGAGCACATCCGCGACGGCGAATTCCCCAGCTGGACCCTGAACGTGCAGGTCATGCCGTACGAGGACGCCGTGGGGTACCGGTTCAACCCGTTCGACCTCACCAAGGTGTGGCCGCACGGCGACTACCCGCTCATTCCGGTCGGCCGGATGACGCTCGACCGCAATCCGACCGACAACCACGCCGAGATCGAGCAGGCGGCCTTCCAGCCCAACAACCTGGTGCCGGGCATCGGACCGAGCCCGGACCGCATGCTCCTGGCCCGGCTGTTCTCCTACGCGGACGCCCACCGCCACCGGATCGGTGCCAACTACCAGCAGCTCCCCGTGAACGCGCCCGTCGTCGATGTCCACACCTACTCCAAGGACGGGGCGATGGCCTACCGCAAGACGACGGATCCGGTCTACGCGCCGAACTCCAAGGGCGGCCCCGCGGCCGACACCGCCCGCTACGGCAGCCCGCCCAGCTGGGAGGCCGACGGCGAGATCACCCGCGCCGCCTACGTCTCCCACCCGGAGGACGACGACTGGGGGCAGCCCGGCACCCTGGTGCGCGAGGTCATGGACGACGCCGCCCGCGACCGCCTGGTCGACAACGTCGTCGGACACCTCCTCGACGGCGTCACCGAACCCGTCCTCGAGCGGGCCTTCGCGTACTGGTCCAACATCGACGAGAACATCGGCAAGCGCATCACGGACGGGGTACGGGCCAAGGCCCACGAGAAGGACCCCAAGGCCGCCGAACAGGGAAATCCCGCACGGAGCACCATGCAGCACAAGGCGTGAGGAACGCGTGAGCCCGCGCCGGGGTGGAACGCGGCCACACCCGTGAGCCGGCCCGGACGCGGGATCGCGCGAGCCGCGCAGACCGTCCGCACCCGACGCTCATCCCGACGGAGTGCCGGGTGCGGCGGTATGACGGGCGTCCCGCCGACGGCGTCGCACCACGGACCCGCCCCTGTCCCGACAGGCGGGGCATGACCGTCACCGGCGCACCCCTGAGGGATGCGGAAGAACAGCGGGCCTCTCGGACGTGGACGGGCGGCCGTCCCGACGGGCGAGACGCCGGGCGCGCATGCAGCGCCCGGCGTCTTCGGCGCTTCATGGGGGTGGGCGGCAGGTTCCAGGACTGCCGCCCACCCCCATGAAGCACCGGTCGCGGTACCGTCCGTTTCCCCTGGCCCCCAGGCTTCGTGAACGTGCGGTGCGCATGATCGTGGAGAGCGGTCCGAACCATCCGACCGAGTGGTCCGCGATGAAGTCGGCGGCGGTGAAGCCGGTGATTCCAGGGGTCATCGAGTCGCCCGTCGACGTCTCGGTGTCCGCTGGGGAAGCCGCCGATGTCGAGGTCGGCCCGTCTGCGGATCGGTATGGCCGGCATGGGGCCATGGGGCGCTGAGAGGTAACCATGAGAGGTGGTGCCACGGCCAGGGTGGTGCCGCCCACCGAGCGGCTGCACCACCCGCTGTACATGGCCTGCGCTCTGCACGGCCTGCGCGGAACGGGGGGACCCCACGGACGCTTCCGCCCTGTCCGGTTCGGGCCCGTTGCCAGCGGGGCGCGTTTTCGCGTTGCCAACTTGTGTGTTTGAGCTGACAGTTGATACCTCCTGCACCGCGTTGCGCCTGGAGGGCAAAAGAGATGAGAGTGACACTGGCCGTGGAGGCCGGGGACGGAGACGCGGCCGGAGCTTCGGACGATCTCTACCAGTGGCTTCGCCAGGACCCGGATCTGCGCGTGCTCGTCCGCCGGGAGGTTCCCGCCGCGCCGCCGGGCGGAGCCATGGGTGCCCTGGGGGAGCTGATCTCGCTGCTGCTGGCTCCCGGCGGTCCGACGGCGGCTCTGGGGGCGGCCGTTGTGGTGTGGCTGCAGGGCCGCCGGGGCAATCAGACCGTCACCCTCACCCTGCCGGACGGTACCCAGGTCGTGGTCTCCTCGGAGAAGGTGCGCGGCCTGACCGCCGAAGGCGCCGGCGAGCTGGCCGAGCGGGTCGCCGCGGCGCTTCAGCAGGAGCGGTACCCACAGGCGGCGCGGGGAACGCCAAGGCCGCAGGAAACACAGGGGACACAAGGAATCCAGGGGACACGAGGCACGGCGGAGGACGACGGCCGCGTCGGCCCCTCGCGAGAAGCGGGCTGACCATGGCTGCGGGGGACGGGCCGGAGCTGCCGGCGGGAGCGGATCTGGCGGCATCCGGCTGCCACGCGCTGGTGGTCGGGACGGCCGCCCATCCGGGACGGCACCTGCCCGATCTGCCGTCCGCCCTCCGGTCGGCGCAGGACGTGGCCGAGACGCTGAGCACGGTGTGCGGTATGGGCGACCGGGTCACGCTGCTGACCGATCCGACGTCGCCGAGCGATGTCCTGGAGGCACTGGCGACGGCCATCGGCCGGGCCGAGCCCACCGAGCAGCGGTACGAGCGCGGAACCGTCCTCCTCTACTTCGTCGGACACGGGCTGCGCGGACCCGGCCGGCAGCTCTACCTGGCCACAGCGAGCACCAAGTCCCAGGCCGACACGGCGCACTCCGTTCCTTACACGGAGGTCGAGCGCTACCTGAGCGACGCCGCCGCCGACCCGGTCGTGATCCTCGACTGCTGTTTCGCGGGGAACGCGCAGGAGCCCGGCGGGCCGGCCGCCGTGGACCCGTTCGCCGGTGCCCGGCCCACCGGCAGCTACCTGCTCGCATCGGCGATGCGCAACGCCTTGGCGTACGCCCCGCCGGAAGCGGAGCACACCCTCTTCAGCGGCCAGTTGCTCAGCCTTCTGCGGGAGGGGGACGCGGGCGGCCCGAAGTGGCTGACGCTGGGCGGCGTCTACCGGCTGCTCGACCAGCGGCTCCAGGGAAGCGCCGCCCGCCCGTACGGCGGTGGCACCGCGCGCATGAGCGAGCTGACTCTCGCCGTCAACCGACGGTACGAGCCGCTGCCGGGCCCGTCCACCGAACAGCGGGCGGCCGACACCCCGGATCCGGACGCCGACCCGGATGCCGTCTGCCCCTACCCCGGCATCCTTCCCTTCCTCCCCGAGCAGCACCGTCTCTTCTTCGGCCGCGAGGAGCTGACCCAGGAGCTGCTGCGCCGCGTCGAACAGGCGCGACCCGGTGAGCCGGTGGTCCTGGTGGGGCCGTCGGGGGTCGGCAAGTCCTCGCTCCTACGGGCGGGGCTCAGCGTGGCCGCGGAGCAGGCGGGGCTCGGTCCCGTGCGGCTGGTGCCCGCGCTGGGTGAGCGGCCCTTCCGGAGCCTCGCCGAGGCGTGGGCGGCGGCGGTGGGCAGGGCCCCCTCCGACGTCGTACGCGATCTGGAACGCGGGCGCTTCAGCCGGCCCGCGGCGACGGGGGCCGGAGCCGGGGTCGGGCAGGCACCGCGGCTCCTCGTCATCGACCAGCTCGAGGAGTACTTCACGCTCTGCTCGGACGAGGCCGAACGCGAGCGGTTCGCCGCCGCCCTGACCGCGGGAGCGGACGAGGAGGGGGAGAGGGCCGGGGACCCGACGCCCGCTCCGCGTCTCGTCCTGGCCCTGCGCGCCGACTACTACGGCGACGCCCTGAGCGACCCCCGTCTGGCGCCCGTCGTGCGACCGGGCCACTTCGCCGTGCCCGCGCTGGCCGACGAGGAGGTCGAGGCCGCGATCGTGCGCCCTGCGGAGTATGCGGGCCTGCGGTGGGAGGAGGGCGTACCGCAGCTCCTGCGGCGCGATGTGAACGAGGAGCGACGCGCCACGGGTGATGCCGCGGCGCTGCCCTTCCTGGCCTACGCCCTCCCCGAGATCTGGCTGCGGCGCCGCGGGACGACGCTGACGTACGCCGGGTACGCCGCCGCCGGAGGCATACGGGGCGCGGTGGCCACGGCCGCCGACAGGATCTACGACTCTCTCGACGACACCGGCCGCACGGCGCTGCGGAGCCTCCTGCTGGCCATGGTCCACGTCGCCGACGGCGAGGGGCGGCTGATCCGTCGCCGGGTGCTGCCGGCGGAGTCGGCCGGGAGCGAGGACCTGCTGCGTCGGCTCGCGGACGCCCGCCTGGTCGTCGTCGACGAGGAGGGCGGGGCGCAACTCGGCCACGATTCGCTGCTGCACGCGTGGACGAGGCTGAGCGGCTGGATCGACGAGGTGCGGGACGACCTGCTGAGACTCCGCCGGCTGACCGCGGCGGCGGAAGGCTGGGCCGAGGCCGGACGGAAGCCGAGCGGCCTCTACGAGGGCGATGCCCTGGAGGAGGCGAAGAAGCTCACCACGGAGCATGCCCGGCCGGCTCGGGAAGCCCCGCCGGCTCAGGACGGTCGACCGGCTCAGGAAGCCCGTCACGTGGCTACCGACGGCTCGGGCGGCGCAGCCGCGTCGGCGGTCGTCCGCGTGCCCGTCCCGCACGTGGTGGGGGATTTCGTCGCCGCGAGCGACCACGCGCAGCGCCGGCGACGCCTCGTCACGCGGGCGTGGATCGCCTCCCTTTCGGCCCTGGCCCTGGTGGCGGCGTCTCTCTTCGGGTGGGCGTTCCACGAGAACGGGCAGGCGGCGAGCCGGGAGAAGAGCCTGATCGCCAGGGAGCTGGCCACCAAGGCCGACGCCATGCGTGACCGCGACCCGCAGACCGCGCTCAGCCTCAGCCTGGCCGCCTACCGCACGGCGGTCACTCCCGAGACCCGCTCCAGCCTGTACGCGGCCTCGATGACCATCACACCGGCCCGCCTCGTGCCCGAGAAGCGGTATCGCATGCCCGTGCTCAACGTCGCCTACAGCCCGGACGGCAAGGTGCTGGCCGCGAGTCACCCGCGCAACGGGTCCGAGGGCGGCCGTGTCCAGTTGTGGGACGTTTCCGCGCCGACCAGGCCCGTTGAGGCGGGCCGGTTCAAGCTGAAGAGCAGTACGGTCATCGCCTACCATCCGCGCTCACGGATCCTCGCCGCACAGTCGGCGGACGAACTGACCCTGTGGGACACCGCGGACCCGCAGAAGCCGAGACGGCTCGCCCTGGTACGGCTCGCCCACCGGGTGACGACGTACACGCTGGCCTTCAGCAAGGACGGCCGGACCCTCGCGGCGGGCAGCAAGAAGGGACTGCTGCGGCTGTGGAACGTGAGCGACCCCGCCCGGCCCACGCTGCGTGAGCAGCGGACGGTCGCCACGTCGGATTTGATCTCTTTGGCCTTCACCCGCGACGGAGGACATCTGATCACGGGTAACGGCAACGGGGACACGGCCGACGAACCCGCGCAGGTGCGGCTGTGGGACGTAGGCGACCCGGACCGGCCCGTGCTGCGGGACACGGAACAGGCCGAGACGGTCATGGCGGTGGCCGCCCACCCCCGCCGCGACCTGGTGGTCGCAACCGGTGGAGCCGGAAAGATTGCTTGGTGGGAGGTAGTGGACGGGCCGGACCTGCGACGTGTGGAGACGGAGCCGTACTGGGACACCTGGGGCACCGACGACGGCGGCATGCCGTCCCTGGCTTTCAGCGAGGACGGCAGGTTCCTGGCGGGAGCGGACCGCGACAACGGCGTCCGACGGGCCGACACGACCAGGAAGGTGTCGGATCTGGTCGACGGCACACCCGGGGTGACCCTGCCGACGGGCGAACCGTCCCAGTCGGTCGCGTTCAGCCCGGACGGCAGGTATCTGGCGGTCGGTGAGGTGGGCGGAGAGATACGAGTGTGGCCCGACCGGCCCTGGGCGCCGGCGTTGGCGGGCGGCATCCACGTCATGCCCCAGACGGGCACCAGCCCGTTCAGCGCCGACGGTGAGCTGGCCATCGTCACACAGCCGAGGGGCGCGGAACGGGACAGCCGCACGAGGGTGTGGGACGTCAGCGATCTGAAGGCGCCGAAGGTCCGGTACACCCTGCCGAGCGGATGGGAGGCGAAGTTCTTCCTGACACGGCGCAAGACGCCGGTGTTCCTGGCCCACCACTGGACCGAGGGGCTGGACCACACCCTCCAGCTCTGGCAGTTGGAATCCGACGGAGGCGTGAAGAAGAGTTCCGACATCCGGTACACCGCCGACGTCTCGAGCATCGCCGTGAGTCCCGATGGCACGCTCCTCGCGGTGGGTTCGCACGAGGAACCCGACACCGCCCTGTGGGACATCCGGGATCCGGCGAAACCCGTGCGCCGGGGCACGGTCGCGGTGAGGGCGAGCAGCTCGCTCTGGAGCTCGGGAAGTCTGTGGTTCGCCGGAGAAGGGTCGCTGGCGACGGTGGAGGACCGCTGGCACATCAGGTTCTGGGACGTCTCCGACCCCGCCCGGCCCCGCAAGGGCGGTCGCATCGAGGACGCGGCGTCGATGGACGGCGCGATGTACTACGACTCGTCCCGGTTGCTCGTCACCGAGAAGGCGGGAGACGAGATCCAGCTCTGGGACCTCTCCCGGCCCGCGCACCCCGTCAAGGGTGGCCGGCTTCCGGCCGCACCGGGGGGTTACTTTCCCACGGGGAAGGGGGAGTTGGCGGCGACGCTGGCCGATGGAAGCGTCGAGTTCTGGGACGTCTCCGATCCGGCGGACCCGGTGAAGAAGGGCCACGACCTCCTGCTCGACCGCGCGGTCGGGTCGATCAGCATGACCTCCGACGGCCGCTACGCGGTGACGAGCAAGCCCCATCGCATCTGGTCCATCGGAAAGGACGGGCGGTGGAACACCCCCGGGCTCTTCACGCTGGAGAACGCGGACGCGGTCCACGTGCCGCCGGCGAAATCACCGCAGGCTCCCCGATGGCTGGCCGTCGCCGCCCAGGACAGCTACGGCATGACACCGGAGACGACCTATGTGCTCGACTTCGCCACCGATGGCCTTTACAAGGCCCTGTGCACGGCCTACCCCTTGAGCGTCCCCGAGGACCGCTGGGAGCAGTTGTTCCCGCACCTGACCCACCGCGCGTCCTGCGACTGACTCGGCGCCACCCTTGGCGTGACGAATCCCGTCGCCCTTTGGAACCGGTGGTTGCGCAGGATCCTCCAGGCTAGGGCATCGTGTGGGCTCCTCTCATGAAACCCATCCGACCCTCTGTCACCCTCCACCGCATCTCGGGGGAAGCTCAGTGGTGCCGCACGTGGTGCGCGGACGCTCCCACGCGTGCATCGGCCGCGAGACGGGCCTGCACATGGACACCGTCCGCTTTGACGCGAAGAACGCCTCGCTCCCTTGACCCGGCACAACCGCTCGGGAAGCGTTGCAACGCGAGAACCCGCAACCGACTTGAAACGGGAGGGCGGCATCATCGGCAACAGGCGTGTGGCCAGGGTGCGTTCGCCGACCGCGAGGGAGCCGAAGACCGCTGCGATCACGGCCAGGGTGCCGCACTCGACCAGGGCCGGCAGTCGCACCTGTGGAGAGGGCCCCTGCCGGGCCTCGGTCACAGGCCAGGTGTACGCGGCGGAGTTCGCCGCACTGTCGGGGACGTTGAAGCTGGTGCCGTCCAGCGAAGTCAGGCGTGAACGTCCGCGTCAACGCGCCGATCCGTATCCGCTCTGGAAAGTCGTCCCCACCACATGATCACGAGCCACAAGCCCCGGATCCTGAACGATCACCCAGCAAGGAAGCGACGTCGGGGCCGGCCCTGGCCCGACTGCCGTCCGCCGAATTCGCCCTGAACCTCGGCGCGCGCGCGTGAATGGTCGAGACTACATTGGGGGGAGGGGGGAAGACCGGCGGCGGCGAGCCGGTTTCCTGGCTCATCCCGCGGAACCCTGAAACAGGCGTCCGAGAGGGGATCCTTGCCATGGCCAGGGTGCTTTTCATCGTGAGCGGAGCCACCTACTGGGTATTGAAGGACGGCACGAGGTACGCGACGGGCTACTGGGCCGAGGAGTTCGCGAACCCGTACAAGATCTTGACGGACGCCGGCCATGAGATCGTCGTCGCGACGCCCAACGGCGTGACCCCCAGCGTCGACATGATGAGCCTACGCCCCGAGATGGTCGGCGGAAATGACAGCGCCCTCGAATTGGAGGCCGTCATCCGTTCCGCGGAGGTGATGCGTCGGCCCTTGCGACTGTCGGACGTCCGCCTCGAGGACTACGACGGGGTGTACTTGCCGGGCGGCCACGGTCCGATGTCGGACCTGGCCTGGGACGCCGATGCCGGACGGCTGCTGACGCAGCAGCTGACCTCGGGTAACCCTCTGTTCATCGTCTGTCACGCGCCTGCCTCGATGCTGGCGACCAGGATCCACGGCGAGTCGCCGTTCAAGGGCTTCGACATCACCTGTTTCACCAACGAGGAGGAGGAGGGCGTCGGACTGGCCCCCCTGGCCCCGTGGCTGCTGGAGACCGATGTGCAGGAGAAGGTCGGGGTCAACTTCAGCCGCGGCCCGATCTGGGAGCCGTACATGGTCGAGGATCGCAACCTGGTCACCGGGCAGAACCCGGCTTCGGCCGCGATTCTGGGCAACCGGATGCTGGAAATCCTCAAGTGAGCGTGGACGACACGACGGGTGCGGACACCGCGCGGAAGGTCGCGGTCATCACCGGTGCCAGCGGGGGCATCGGCTCCGCCGTCGTCACCGCCTACCGTGGCCTCGGGTACGCGGTCGTGGCCACCAGTCGTTCCATGCCGGAATCCGAGGACCCGCAGGTGTTCGCCTTCAGCGGCGATCTGGTGGAGCCCGGTGCGGGCGAGCGGATCGTGGGGGCGGCGATGGATCGGTTCGGTCGGATCGACACCGTGGTCAACAGCGCCGGCGTCTACATCGGCAAGCCGTTCACCGACTACACGGACAAGGACTTCGACCTGATCGTCGGTGTGAACCTGCGCGGATTCTTCAACGTCTCGCGCAGCGCCGTCGGCGCGATGCTCTCCCGCGGTGAAGGCGGCGGTCACCTGGTGAACATCTCCACCTCCCTGGTCGACCAGCCGAATGCACAGGTGCCGTGCGCGCTCGCGTCGCTGACCAAGGGCGGCCTGAACGCGGTCACCAAGGAGCTGGCGATCGAATTCGCGGGGCAGGGCGTCCGCGTGAACACCGTCTCGCTCGGCGTCGTCCGTACGCCGATGAACCCGGAGACCACGCCCGAACTCGTGGCTCGCCATCCACTCGGGCGGATGGAAGAGGTCGACGACGTCGTCCAGGCCATCGTGTACCTCGAGCAGGCGTCCTTCGTCACCGGCGAGGTCCTCCACGTGGACGGCGGCCAGAGCGCCGGCCATGGAAAGGATTGCGATGAATGACAGCGCAGACACCGGGTCCGTTCCGCGCGAAGGGCTGAACAGGGCCGCACTCGAGGAACACTGGCGAGCATCGGAACGCGGGGATACCGACGCCGAGCATGCCGTCTACGCCGCGGACGCGATCCTCGACTACCCCCAGTCAGGTGAACGATTCCGGGGCCGCGCGACGATTTCGGCGCAACGTGGAGGGCACCCTGCCAGTCGGCACTTCACCGTCCACCGGATTGTCGGCAGCGGGGATCTGTGGGTGAGTGAGTGTGTCATCACGTACGACGGGGTGCCCACCCACTCGGTGAGCATGATGGAATTCTCCCACGGGTATGTGGTGCACGAGACGCAGTACTTCGCGGACCCCTTCGATGCGCCTGAGGGGCGGAAGGCACTCGCGGAGCCGATGCCGGGCAGGAATACCGCCGGGGCCTGACCCTGGGCCTGACCCTGGGCCGCAGGGCGATGTGCGCAGCCGGATCGTGGCCATGTGCTCCGGTCCGTGTCCGGTGCGGACCGTGGAGGCGCCCGTACGGAGGAGGAAGAGTCCATGCGCTGTGTGATACGTCCACTTCTCTACGGAGCCGCGGCCGGCGCCGCGGGTACGACCGCGCTCAACGTCGTCAGCTACGCGGACATGGCGCTGCGGGCCAGGCCCGCGAGCGCGACACCCGAGGTCACCCTGCGCAAGCTCGCGGCGAAACTGCATGTGAGGATCCCCGGCGACGGCCCAGCCCTGGACAACCGGGTAGCGGGACTCGCCCCGCTGACCGGAATCGCCAGCGGTCTCGGGATGGGAGCCCTGCTGTCCCTGGTCCGCGGCGCCGGCCGGCACCCGTCCAAAGCCCCCGAATACGCCGTTGCCGCGGTGGGGGCGATGATCGGCACGAACGGTCCGATGACGGCTCTGGGCGTGACAGACCCGCGGACTTGGTCGACGTCGGACTGGGTCTCCGACATCGTCCCCCACCTCGCCTATGCGGCGGTGACGGTGGCGGTTCTCGACCGCCTGTACGCGACGCCCGGCGGTGGGACCGTATCCCGTTGACGTGGGTCCGGCGCGAGGCGAGCGACAGTCAAGACCTGTGCATGGGTTGACGTGCACTTCAGCGACGCGAGCTCCGCTGTACGCAAGCGCCCGCCATCCGCCGCCTGCGCACCGCACGTGAAGGTCGGCGAGGAGATCAGCGGAGTCGACGCACCGGGCAGGGTGCCACTTCGCGGAGTTCGGTGATGCCGCGCCTCTTCGGGTAAGCGTCGTCGGCCCGCTCCTCGGTGACGAGCGCGGGACGGACGCCTTCGTCGATCAGTGCGAAGAACTCGTGGGCCACGTCGAGGCCGGCCCGCCCGTAGTCCGGCACCACCAGGGCGGTGGGCCGAGCAGGGGGCTGCGGGGGCGCGGTGCCGTCCCCGCCCCGGACCCCGGTCCGGTCGAGCCCGCGCCGCTCGATACGCACCCACGTATCGCGGTCCGTCCGCGTGCCGATCGAGCGACGCTTGCGTACTGCGGTGTCCCGATCCAGGCGTGTCCGAAGCGACTGCTCCACACGACCGAGAACCTCATCAACCGGTTCAACTCGCAGATCGACGGCACGTGTCGAGGGTACCGAGAGCGTCATGTGGCGACCGTAGCAGCGGCCCGACCCGTGCGGGCTCCTCTCGGTCAACACGCGATCTCGTCTCGCCCGGAGGGCTCCAACCTTGCGCTGCGCGACGGACGGCGGAACCCAAGGTGACCCCGCAGGCACCGTGCGGTACAGCGGATTCCGGGTCGACGGGCATGCGTGTCAGTGCCACCCGGCAGGATTGGAGGGCGTCGATCAGCGCGGGAGCCGTGCGGCCGAGCCGCGAGCCGAGAGAGCCGAGAGCAAGGACTGACCGCCTGATGCCCACGAGCGAGCTCCTGCTGAAGGACGTCATCGAGATCAAGGAAGACGTCCATGCCGGCGACTTCAAGATCGAGCTCTCCCAGGGTTTCAGCGAGACCGATGCCCGGGTGGCCGAGTACGTGGTCACCGAGCAGCTCCAGGAGGCGTTCCGGCAGGCGCTGGACATCGTGGCGGCCTGCGTCAGGTCGGGCAATTCGGAGGCCTCCTACCTGCACGGCTCCTTCGGCTCCGGCAAGAGCCACTTCCTGACCGTGCTGCACGCCGTGCTCAACAACCACCCGGCCGTCCGGACCAAGTCCCGGCTGGTGGAGGCCGTGGCGCCGCACGACGAGTGGCTGCGGCGGAGTAAGTTCCTGATGGTGCCGTACCACCTCGTCGGCTCCGCCGACCTCGACTCCGCGCTGCTCGGCGGCCATGTGTACACGGTGCGCGAACTCCACCCCGAGAAGCCGCTGCCCCCGTCTACCGGGCCGACGCGCTGCTCGCCGACGCCCGCACCCAGCGGGAGTTCCTCGGCGACGACGCCAAGTTCCTGCAGTGGCTCGGGAAGGGCGCCGCGGCCCGCACGCCGAGTGCGGCCGCGCCCGTGGAGGCCGACCGGGACGACATGCCGATGCTGGACGGCGAAGCCGGGGTGCTGCCCGCCCAGGCGTGGACCGGCGCCGACTTCGACCGGGCCTTCGCGGGCGCGTTCGACCGAACGGCCTGGGCCGGCCGACCGAGCCTGCCCCTGCCCGGTCCGGCGCAGTGAACGCCGTCTACGTCAGAGGTGTGCCGCGACGTCGAACAGCAGCGCCCGAAGCCACTCGATGAAGTACTGGTCGGCCAGCCGGGGATTCCAGACCATGTCGATCCCGAGCCCGGGCAGCGGGAACGGGAACTCCTCGATCCGCAGGTCGGTGAGCGTCCGCATGGTGGCGGCCACCTGGTAGCGGAAGAGGGCGACGCCGCCCGCGCGGGCGACCAGGAAGGGGACGAGCAGGAAGTCGGAGCTCAACTGGCCGACGCGGTAGGGGATGCCCTTTTCCTCGAGCACCGAGTACGGGAAGACCCGCCGGTCGGTGTCGACGACGATGTGCGGCTGGGTGGTCAGGAGGTCGAGCGCGCTCGCTTCCGGTGGCGTGTCCGGTGAGGCCACCACCACACAGCGGTCGTTGTACAGCCGCTCGCGCGGATACGGCGAGAAGTGCCCCTCGGAGATCAGCACGACGTCGACGCCCATGTCGGTGAAGGTGGCCTCGGTCGGGACCGTGATCGTCCGCAGGCGCAACGTGGCGTGGGGAGCGCGTTCGGCGAGGAGCCGCGTCAGTTGGGGGCCGATGACGAACGCGGTGCTGTTCGTCAGGGCGACCGTGATGACGCGCCGGTCCGTGGCGGGGTCGAAGGAGGGGAAGTTCACGATGCGTGCCGCCTGTTGCAGCGCACTGCGCAGCGGTGGGATCAGCTCCAGGGCGCGCGGGGTCAGCGTCACGCCCGTCCCTTGTCGGACGACGAGGTCGTCACCCAGCAGACGCCGCATTCTCGTGAGGGCGTGGCTCATCGCCGGCTGGGACAGACCGACCCGCTGCGCCGCCTTGGTCACCGAACGCTCTTCGAGGAGCGCGAGGAGGGGCACCAACAGGTTGAGGTTGACCGATGCCAGCCGGTCCAGTCCCGAACCCGTGGTGCCCTCTTCTCCGTCGCCCATGAAACCGACCTTACGCGGCCGCCTGAGTCATACGGCGCAGCCGGGGGATGGGGATCCGGTAGTTGAGCGCCGCGGCCACACCGGTGCCGTGGTCCTGCGACCAGCGCATCAGCGCCGGCCCGCCACCGGGCTCCCCGTCGACGTACTCGGGTTCTCCTTCCAGCGGCAGATAGCCCACCGCCTTGAGGGTCAGCCCGAACTGCTCGGTCCAGAAGTACGGCTGGAACTGGAGCGGTGGCGCGTCGTCGCCCCGGACCAGAGCCCTCGCGGCGACCTTCGCCTGTTCGATCGCGCTGCTCCAGAAGGGGACGCGGCGCAGACCGTTCGGAGTGTGGACGGCCGCGAGGTCGCCGACGGCCGCGACGTCGGGGCGGACGAGCCCACGCGAGTCGACCGCGATGGCACCCTTCGCCGCGAGACCCGTGTCCGCGAGCCACTCCGTGTTGGGCACGTCGCCGACGGCGGACAGGAGAATGTCCGCCTCGAGGACCGGGCCCTCGTGGAGGACGACCCGGGCACTTTCCCCACGCCGTTCCAGCCGTGCCAGCTCGGTCTCGATGATGGTGAGTCCCAGGTCCAGCCCGGCCTTGACGAAGACACCGGCGAGGTGCGGACCGAGCTGGAGGATCAGTGGGGCCCCTTGGGAGACGAGGGTGACCCGGCAGCCGGCGGCCAGGCAGCCCGAGGCGATCTCCATTCCGAGCGGGCCGCCGCCGACCACGACGACCGACGGCCGGTCCGCCAGCCGCTTCCGCAGGGCGAGGGCGTCGTCGAGCCCGCGCAGGGTGAGCTCTTCGGGAAGGTCGGACAACCGTCGCGCCCGGGAGCCGGTGGCGAGGACGACGCGGTCGTACGGCAGATCCGTGCCGTCGTCGAGCGTGACCAGCCGACGGTCGAGGTCGAGTCCGGTGGCGCGGACGCCCAGGAGCTCCGTCGCTCCGTGGCCGGTCGGCGGGAGCTCGTGCGACGACAGGTCGTCGCCGTCGAGCAGGAGCGCCTTCGACAGGGCCGGGCGGCTGTACGCCGGATGCGGTTCGTCGCCGACGACGGTCAGTTCGCCGTCGAAGCCGGCCTCGCGGAGCGTGTCGGCCGCGGTGAGCCCGGCGATCCCGTTGCCGACGACGACGACGCGGTCCAGGGTGTCGCCGCTCATATGACCCTCAGCGCAGCGACCGGACACACGCGGGCGGCGGCGTTCGCCAGGGCGACGTCGGCTTCGCCGATCTCCTCGTGGTCGAGGACGAGTTCGCCCTCGTCGTCGAGGTGCATGAGCTGCGGGGCGGCCTCCTCGCACAGGCCGTGGCCCTCACAGCGGGGGCGGTCAAGAACGATCTTCATGCGGGGATCACCTCCAGGACGGGGAGCTCCTCGATGCTCCGGGTGGTGTTGCTGGGAACGCGGACCTCGGGTCCGACGACGAGGCGCTTGACGCGCCGGGAAAGCGCCTCGATCACGGCATTGGCCTCCAGGCGGGCGAGTCCCTGGCCCGCGCAGCCGTGCGGGCCGTAGCCGAACGAGAGGTGGTCGATCGGATTGCGCTCGACGAGGAAGGCGTCCGGGTTCTCGTAGTGCCGGGGGTCGCGGTTGCCGGCGCCGAGCAGGATCGCGATCTGCGCGCCTGCGGGGATGACGGCCCCGTCGATGTCGACGTCCTTGGTGGCGCGTCGGCCCCAGGCGTGGATGGGCGCCCAGAAGCGCAGCACCTCGTTGAACGCCGCCGGCACCAGCGACGGGTCCTCGCGGATCAGGTCGAGCTGGTCGGGGTGCGAGCCGAAGAGGGCGACCACGTTGCCGATCGCCGCCATGGTGGTGTCGACGCCGGCACCGAGGTACTGGTGGATGATGTGGCCGGCCGTGTTCGGCGGGATGGTGCCATGTGCCTCGGCGTCGAAGATGCCGCGGCCCACGGACCCTTCGGCCAGGTCGGTGGCCTTGACCTGGGAGCACCACGCGTAGAGCTCGCCGGCGATGGGGAAGTTCTCGGCCGTGCGCTGGTTCATCGGGCCGAGGACCTGCATGGCGGCCTGTCCCCAGCGCAGCATGTTGTCGCGCACGTGGCCCGTGAAGCCGATCAGGTCCGCGACGACCTCCAGCGGGAACGCCCGGGCGAGGGCGTCGATCGCCTCGAAGGAACCCTTCTCGACGAGTTCCGCGACCAGAGCGTCCGCCTTCGCCTCGATCTGCCCCTTCAGACCGCGCAGCGCGCGCGGCGAGAGGTTCTCGGTGAGCGTGGCGCGCAGCTGGGTGTGCACCGGCGGGTCGGACGCGAGCGAGGTGCCGGTGAGCGCCTCGTTGGCCATCGGATTGAAGGCGATCGAGGTCGACGAGAACGACTCCCAGTCCGCGAGCGCGCCACGGATGGCGTCGTACCGCGTCAGCGCGTAGACGTCGTTCTTGCGGAGGTGGACGACGGGGCCCAGCTCCCGCAGTTCGGCGTAGACGGGGTAGGGGTCGACCAGGACGTCGTCGGCGAAAAGGTCGACGTCGGAGGCAGGGGGAGGAGTCATGCCCCCAGTGAAGTGGCCGGTCTTACATCCAGCAAATGAATGATTCGCATGGAGCGACATGCGCGCCGTTCATGCTTCAGGCGGGGCCCGTACAGGCCGCCCTGTCCGACGGTAGTCGCCGAGCCGGTCCCGACGTGCCCGTATCGCTCTCCGTGCATTGTTTTTTCATGATGTTCATTTCATTGACGTCATGTAAACCGAATGGTTACTGTCGCCGCGGCCACCGGGGTGCTGGGCATCCCCCACCGGGCACGGAGAGGCACGCACTCGGCCCGGACGGTCCTGCCGGCGGGTGGGTACGGCTCTGTGCGGGCGCACGGCCCACCCGCCAGTGAGAACCAGGGGATACGGGGAACCGGGCGCGATCACACCCGCCCGGAGCCGCGTGCGCGGCTCCGGCATGTCCGTCACACGGCTGCCCGGGTGCGGCAGGCGGCGGATTCCCCCGGTGCCTGCGAGAGTGAACGAGTGAGACCTCACGGCCGGGTACGGGTGGAGGCCGGGGATCCGAACAGGGCTGGAGGACGGATGGCCGTACGACACCGATTGATCGAACGCTCCGTGGACGAGGTGTGGGCGGTTCTCGCGGACGGTACGCGTTACGGCGACTGGGTGGTGGGCACGTCCGAGTCGCGACCCGGAGAGGGCGACTGGCCACAGGTCGGCTCCACCCTCACCTATACGGTCCGGCTGGGACGCTGGTCGGCGTCGGGGAGCACCGTCGTCCGGCGGTGTGAGGCCCCGGCGGTGTTGGAACTGGAGGCCGACAGCGGGTGGCTGGGCACCGCGCGGATCGCCGTCGAGGTGCGGCCATGGGGCGAGAACGCCTTGGTGATCATCGACGAACACCCCCTGCGCGGGCCGGCCGGGAAACTCCACAACACCGCAGTGGACGCGCTGATCCAGCTGCGCCACCGCAGGATGCTCGCCCGTTTGGCCGACACGGTGGAGAAGACTCCGACACGCACGCACGAACCGGTCTGACAACGGGCCGCGGGCCCCTGTCTGAGGGGCCCGCGGCCCGGGAGAGACGCTGTTGACGCATCCGGCTGACCTGGGGCATGAGTCCGCCGACCGTGACACTTTCCGGGAATGTGTCACGGTCGCGGCCGGAGTACCCGGCTCCGGCGGTACGGACTCGCGGAGCCCGGAACGCCAGACCGCATCGACCAGCAGCATCGGGAGAGCGACGGGCCCGTCGAGAACGCCAGGAGGCGACGATGTCGGACGCGGTGGTCATCGGCGCGGGACCCAATGGTCTCGTCGCTGCGAACAAGCTCGTCGACGCGGGATGGAGCGTGGAGGTTCTGGAGGCCCAGCCGGAACCCGGCGGCGCGGTCCGCAGCGATCGCGGCGTCCACACCGACTACGTGAGCGACGTCTTCAGCGCTTTCTACCCCCTCGCCGCCGCCTCCCCGGTCCTCGCGGGTCTGGAGCTCGGAAAAGAGGGGCTCACCTGGAGCCACGCCCCGCGCGTCCTGGCACACCCGCTGCCGGACGGCCGGTGCGCCGTCCTCGCACGCTCGGCTGCCGACACGGCGGCGGGCCTGGACACGTTCGCGGCGGGCGACGGGGCCGCCTGGCTCGATCTGTGCACCACGTGGGAGCGCCTGAGCCCGGACATCCTGCGTGCTCTCTTCACCCCCTTCCCTCCGGTCCGGGCCTCCCTCCGGCTCGCCGCCAGGCTCCGGGCGGCCGGAGGCCTCCGCCTGGCACGGACCCTGCTGCTGCCCGTCCGTCGCCTGGGGGAGGAGTCGTTCCGCGGCGAGGCGGGACGGCTGCTGCTCGCCGGCAGCGCGCTGCACGCGGATCTCGGCCCCGAAGCGGCGGGCAGCGGAGGCTTCGGATGGCTGATGTGCATGCTCGGACAGGCCTACGGCTTTCCCGTGCCGGTGGGGGGAGCCGGGGCGCTCACGGCGGCCCTGGTGCGCCGGCTGGAGCGGCGCGGCGGCGTGGTCCGCTGCGGGGAGCGCGTGACCGAGATCGTCGTACGCGGCGGACGGGCCGTCGGCGTCCGCACCGCGGGGGGCGAACCCGTAGCGGCGCGTCGTGCCGTACTCGCCGACGTGTCCGCACCGGCCCTGTACGGCGAACTGGTCGACGCCCAGCACCTCCCCGGACAGCTGCTGAAGGACCTGTCCCGGTTCCAGTGGGACTCCGCGACCTTCAAGGTCGACTGGGCGCTGAACGGCCCCGTGCCCTGGACAGCAGGAGAAGCGGCCTCCGCGGGAACGGTCCACCTGGCCGAAGGAGTCGACGGTCTCACCCGCTTCGCCGCCCAGCTCGCGACGGGCCGGGTGCCCGACCGGCCCTTCCTCCTCTTCGGGCAGATGTCCACCACGGACGCCACGCGCTCACCGGCCGGCACCGAATCGGCCTGGGCCTACACCCACGTCCCGCACCGGATCAAGGGCGACGCGGGCGAGGACGGGCTGACCGGGCTCTGGGACCGGCGGGAGGAGGAAGCCATGGCCGACCGCATGGAGAACGAAGTCGAACGCTGGGCGCCGGGATTCCGCTCCCGCATCACAGCCCGGCGCCTTCTTACGCCGCGCACACTCGAGTCCATGGACGCCAACCTGAGCGAGGGCGCGATCAACGGCGGAACGGCGGCATTGCACCAGCAGTTGGTGTTCCGGCCGATGCCCGGCACCGGGCGGCCCGAGACGCCGGTGAAGGGCCTGTACCTCGCCTCGGCCTCCGCGCACCCCGGTGGCGGGGTGCACGGCGCCCCCGGTGCCAACGCGGCCGGTGCCGCGCTGCGCGGCACCGGCCGACTGCGCCCGGTACGCGTGCCGTGGAGCACCCGTACCGGGCGGAACATCGGAGGACAGCCACCGCGCCGACGCAGCAGCGGTACGGGTTCTCTCGGCCGAGCGGAGTAAGGGCGTGCAGATCAGGCGGGGACCTGCTGCCCCGGGGGCATGAAGTCCCCGGCCGGTCCGTGCCCCTCCGTGAAGCGTGGCAGGACGGGCGGGCCGGCCGGCCGGCAACAGGTCGTGGACGATGCGGTCGGCGGGATGCCCGGCGTGGACGAGCCCGGCCGTCACCGTACGGACCATGTCCGGCGGCCCGGCGACCAGGGTGCGGCCCTCCGCGAGGGGGGTGCTCCGGGTCACCGCGAGGACCAGCCGGTCGTACCTGCCCTCGGCCGGCGTCCTGCCCGCCATCGGGACCACGGTCAGCCATGAGTGGCATTGCTCGAGGCCGGCCGGGTACTCGGTGTCGTGGAGGTCGGACAGCGAGTCGGCGCCCAGGAAGAGCCGTACTCGGCGCGGACGGTGTGCGGGTGACCGCCGCACCTGGCTGTCCAGCTCCTGCAGCAGCGCCTTCATCGCGGCCCAGCCGGTGTCCCAGGCGACCAACTGCAGGGTGCCCGGGGGCTCCGCGCCGAGCGTCAGGTTGCCCTTCGGCGGCCCGAGCCGTACCTCGTCCCCGGGCGCGGTGTGGCGTACCAGCGTCTCGCTGACCCCGCCGGGGCCGGTGCACCGGACGTGCACCTCGATCTCCCCGCCGGGGCCGGGTCCGTCGGCCAGGTAGTACGGGCGCCAGGTGTGCGGCAGCCGGGCGGACTCCAGCGCGGTGTACTGGCCGGCCCGGTACCGGAAGGTCTCGTGCGGCAGGAGACGGAGGACCGCCAGGTCCGGCCCGTACATCCGATGGCCCGTCACCGTGGCACGCCAGCACGGCGGTTCGTGCAGCGCGGACTCCGCGCCCCGGACCATGGCGGTGACGCCGAGCCGCAGCATCCGCGTCCACGCCTGCTCGAGCTCCGGGCTCCAGTACTCGCCCGCGCGGACCCGCAGCGCTTCGCACAGCGCGTCCTTGAACGCCGCGTACTGCGCCGGGCGCACGCCGAGTTTGCGATGGTCGCGGCCGAGCTGGGTGAAGGTCTCGGTGATCTCCCCGGGGCGGTCCAGGTGCTCGATCAGATACCAGAACGCCCGCGCCAGATGCTCCTGCTGGAACGCCATCGTGGCGGGGAAGAGCGACCGCAGTGAGGGATGTCGTGTGAACAGCGCCCGGTACAGGTCGGTGATCAGCTCGTCGAGCGGAGCCACCAGGTCCAGGTCGCGCATGATGATCCGCCGGCCGGCGGCCGCGTCGTACGTCTCTTCGGCCGAGGGCCGGCCGCCGCGTCCGGTGCGCGGGTCGCTCCCGGGGGAGAGCAACTGCTGACGCAGCCGCATCGCATCGTGCCGGGCGAGGAGCGTGTGGTAGGTCCTGTCCTCCGTGCTCATGGTCAGCGAACCCTCCCCGTCTCGCGCCCGACGACGGCGACCTGTACGCAGCCGCGTCCGGACCCGGCCCGGACGGCGACCGGAACGGGAGCCCACCGGCCCGGTCGGCGCGGGGCCTTCGCCGGAAGCTGACGGAAGGGTCGGGGCATGGCTGGGCTCCTTGAGGAACGTGTCGGGGTGCGGGGGTGGTCCGACGGTGAACAGAGGCCGACCCACCGGGATCTGACGGGTGAAACCGCAGGTCAGTATGGCATCGGGGACATATGCCCCAAGGGCCCTGGGGGGGCAGGGCTGTTGGGCCCTGGACAACGGGAAGCGGGTGTGCCGCGCCTGACCTGTACGCCTGCGAGCGGAACGCCCCGCCCTCGCCCCCGGAGCCGGTTCCGGGTACGGGCCGCTCGGCGGCGCGGGGAACGGGCCCGTGGGACGGGTCGGGCGCGCTTGCGGCGGCGCATCAGGAAGACGGTTGCCACGCCGGCCGCCACCGGGGCGCAGCAACAAAGCTGATCAGGCCCCGCAGGACACGACGACCGGCCGCACGGCCACGACCCGAAGGACACCCATGACGGCGACCACCACTGACCACAGCCCTGCCGCTGCCTCCGTGCCCGCGCCCAAGGGACCGCTCTCGGCCGGTCTGTTCGCCGCCCTGGCCTCGCCGCGCCAGGCCCCCTCCCGACGCGGGCGAGGCCGCGGTCACCGACCCGTACGGGGAGGATCTGCACCTGGCCCTCTACCGGAGCACGTGGAAGCGGACGCCGTACACGAACAGGTCGTACGCCGGGAGGTGATCGGGGGTCTGCTCGCCGACGAGCCGCGCCTGGAGTCGGACGGGGCCTTCGGAGCGGACGCCACCGTCCACCTGGAGAGCCGGCTGGCGTCCCCTCTCCTGAAGGCATGGCGGAACGGACAGTCGGCGCTGCGCCAGCGTCAGGGATAACAGCCGGCGCTGCCTGCGTCAGGGACAGCGGCCGGGGCGCTTCACCGCGCCCCGGCCGCCGGCGGGCGCTCACACCGTCCGCGGGGGCAACGGTCGCAGCGCCGGGCCGTGAAGCACCTCGCCGTCGACGCCGAACCGTGAACCGTGGCAAGGGCACTCCCACGCGGTTTCCGCCTCGTTGAAGGCGACCAGGCACCCGAGATGGGTGCACCGCGCCGACACGGCGTGCACGGCCCCGCCCTCGTCGCGGTAGACGGCGCAGCGCCGTCCCTCGACGCGCACGACCGCGCCCGATCCGGGGGCGATCTCGGCGACGGAGTCGACGTGGCTGCTCTTCAGCCGGTCGCCCACGAAGTGCCGGGCGACCTCCGCCTGTTGCTTCAGCAGCGACGTGCCCTCCCGGACGGTGCTGCGCAGCCGACGCGGGTCGTAGAGCCCCGCCCACTCGGGTTCCGTGCCGGTGATCGTCGATGCCAGCAACTGTCCGGCCATGGCGCCGCCGCTCATGCCCCAGCCGCCGAACCCGGTCGCCACGTACACGTGGTGCGCGCCGGGGTGGAAGGGGCCCACCAGCGGTACACCGTCGCTGGCGTCGTTGTCCTGGGCGGCCCACCGGTACGCCGTGTCACCGACCGGGAAGTGCTCGTGCATCCAGGCGTCCAGCCGGAGGAACCGCTCGCGGCTGTCGTTCGTGCCGGGCGTGAACTCCTCGCCCGTGACGATCAGCAGACGCCTGCCCTCGTCGAGCGGAGCGGTACGGACCGACCGCTTGCCCATGTCGTCCGTGATGTACATGTGCTCCGGCGCCACAGAGGCCGGCAGGGGAGCGGCGACGACCAGTTCGCGGCGCGGTGACAGGCGCGCGAAGAGGAGGGCCCGGTCGAAGACCGGGTAGTGCGTGGCGACGACGACGTCCTTCGCCGTGATCGTCGTGCCCCGCTCGGTCTTCACCTTGCACGGACGGCCCTCGGTGAGGCCGGTCACCCGGGTCCGCTCATGGATGACACCGCCTCGTGCGGTGATGTCGTCCGCGAGGGCGAGCAGATACTTGCGCGGGTGGAACTGCGCCTGGTGCGCGATGCGCACGGCCGC
This sequence comes from Streptomyces chlorus, assembly GCF_042655885.1. Taxonomy (NCBI): domain Bacteria; kingdom Bacillati; phylum Actinomycetota; class Actinomycetes; order Kitasatosporales; family Streptomycetaceae; genus Streptomyces; species Streptomyces chlorus. The sequence continues at coordinate 125,444 of NZ_JBHSOA010000042.1, read as the reverse complement.
TGCCACCGGGAAGGGGAGGTCGGTCTCCGTCACGAAGGACGCGTCCAGCCCCGCTTCCGCGGCCGCCTCGGCCTCGGCCTCGAACACGGCACGGCGCTGCGGGTCAGTGGTGAAGGTCAGGGCCGACGACCGCTCGAAGTCGCAGTCGACACCCAGTTCGGCCGCCACCGATCCGACCCGTTCCACCGCCGCCTGCTGGGACCGGGCGTACTGGCGTGCGCCCTCCGGTCCACGAGTGCGGCGCAGCCGCTCGTACACGAGAGAGTGAGCCGCGGTGAGCTTCGCCGTCGTGTAGCCGGTCACCCCGGCGGCAACGCGGTCCGCCTCCAGCACGACTACGCTCCGCCCGGCCCGGGTCAGTTCCCAGGCGGTACTCAGGCCGGCCATGCCTGCCCCGATCACGGCGACGTCCGCCGTGGTGTCGGTCTCCGATGCGGACCATCGGGTGCCCGGTGCGGTAGCCATCCAGTACGACTCGGCCATGCCGGGCAGTTCAGGTCGCGTGGTCATGGACCACGTGTTCCCCTCCACGGTCGGAAGGAGACGCGGCGGGCCTTTTCTTCCCCTGAGCGGCCCTGTGCCACCGCATGCACCGTCGAGTAACCGAACACGTCGTTCCGGACCTGCGTGGGGTACGGACCTGCGGCGGGGTACGGACGAACGAGACCGGTCAGGCCTCGACGACCTCCACGGCTTCCCCCGCCGGACCGCTCGCGCCGGGGACGCCGGCCGCGGGACCGACCGACCGGCCTGCCCAGGTATGGACCCGCCAGCCTTCGTCGGGGGCGCCGGAGAGGATGACGACGCCGGTGTTCTGGAGCGCGTGCCGGGCCGCGAAGTCGACGTCGAGGTTCTCGGCCCGGGCCGCCGCCCACATACGGATGGCGGCACCGTGACTGACCATGGCCACGGTCTGCGCCCCTGTGTCCGCGGCTTCTTCGACCACCGTGTCGAAGCGTTGCAGCGCCTCCACGCCGTTCTCCCCGCCCGGCATGCGGAGCCCGGTGTCTCCCGCCGACCAGGCGAAGACGGTGGTCAGGTACGTCTCGACGGCCTGATCGTCGCCCCGCATCTCCAGGTCGCCGGCAGACAGCTCCCGGATGCCGTCCCGCACCCGGACCTCCAGCCCCGTCCAGGCCGCCAGCGGCTCGGCGGTGAGCTGGGCGCGGAGGAGCGTGGACGCGTAGAGCGCGCCGATCTCCTCCGCCGCGAGTGCTGCCGGGAGGGCGGCCGCCTGTTGCCGACCCAGGGGAGTCAGCTCCGGCCCCGGTTCCGTTGTGTCCAGCAGGTGCTTGAGGTTGGACGGGGTCTGACCATGGCGGATGAGCAGCAAGCGCATGTGGACGGGCCTGTCTCCAGGGTGGCTGGTCTGGGATCTCCACTCTGACACCTCTGGACCTGGCCCCGGTCGGCGGGGCGCATGGAACCTCAGATCCCAGTCTCCTGGTGTCCACGATCAAGTGGAAGCTTCAAGACCTCGCGGTGTCCGCTCTCGGCCGCACCCGGCTCGCCAAGTCCGTGCACGACGCGGGCTGGTCCGCGTTCGTCGGCATGCTGGAGTACAAGGCGGTCAAGCACGGCCGCACCTTCGCCAAGGTGGACCGTGCTTTCCCGTCCTCCCAGGTCTGCTCGGCCTGCGGATTCAGGGACGGACCCAAGCCTCTGCAGGTAAGGGAGTGGACGTGCGGCGAGTGCGGCACCGTCCATGACCGCGACCACAACGCAGCCCGCAACGTCCTGTTCGAAGGACGCCGAGTCGTCGCCGCCGGACGGGCGGAGACGCCAAACGCCTCGTGGAGCGCCGGTAGAACCAGGACGAAAGTCCCGGCACGGCGCGGTGAAGCAGGAAGCCCCCGGAAGGGTCAGCCGACCCAGGCCGGAATCCCTGGCTTTTAGACCAGGGAGCACGTCAAGGGTGCAGCACCACCTTGGTGTAGCCCTCGATCCGCTTGTCGAACTTGTCGTAGGCCGACGCCGCCTGATCCAGGGGCAGTTCGTGGGAGACGACGAAACTGGGCTTCGCCCTGCCCTCGATGATCATGTCGCGCAGGTGCCGGTTGTAGCGCTTCACGTTGCACTGTCCCGTACCCATCCGCAGGCCCTTCTCGAAGAGCTTGCCGATCGCGACGAGGAGCATGCCGTGCTTGGCCTGCTCGTCCGGGCCTCCTGGGTCGGACGGGACGTAGAGGCCGGGCACGCCGAGCGCTCCGGTGGCCCGGACCGTAGCGATGAGCGAGTTCAGGACGGTCGCCGGTTCTTCGTGGTCCGCGCCGTGCGCCGTCGCCTGGTAGCCGACGGCGTCGACGCCCTTGTCCGTGCCGATGCCCTCGGTCTGCTCCTTGATCTGCTCGGCCGGGTCGCCCTCGGCGAAGTTGATCGGAACCGCGCCGATCTCCTCGGCCTTCTGCAGCCGCTCGGGGACCCTGTCCACGGAGAACACCTTCTTCGCGCCGCGCAGCAGAGCCGAGTAGGCGGCCATGAGCCCGACCGGCCCCGCGCCGTACACCGCAACGCTCTCGCCCGGGCGCACCTGGGCGAGTTCACAGCCGTGGTAGCCGGTGGGGAAGATGTCGGCGAGCAGGATGAAGTCGGTCTCGTGCTCCTGTCCCGGCGGCAGCTTCAGGCAGTTGAAGTCGGCGTAGGGGACGCGCAGGTACTCGGCCTGGCCACCCTTCCAGGGCCCCATGGCGACGTAGCCGTACGCGCCGCCCGGAAAACCGGGGTTGACGGTCAGACAGTAGCCGGTGAATCCCTCGACGCAGTTGACGCAGAAGCCGCAGGCGACGTTGAAGGGCATGACCACGCGGTCGCCCTCCTTGAGCGAGGTGACGCCCTGGCCGACTTCCTCGATGATTCCCATGTTCTCGTGACCGAAGACGATGCCGGGCTCGGCGGCGGTGCGGCCCTCGTACATGTGCAGGTCGGAGCCGCATATCGCGGTGGAGCTGACCCGCACGATCACATCGTTCGGATGCTGGATGCTGGGCTTGTCGACCTCTTCGACCGCGACGGTGAACGGTTCTTTGTACACGACGGCCTTCATGGATGCGACCTCCTGCTCGATGGCGTACGTATCCGGTCGTCACGCCCCGGCCCGCTCTCCGCGTGACTCAGCTCTCATGATTCTCCGGTCTACCGGATCGGGCAAACCGGTAATCTCGGGACGTATAAGCTTTCGACGCCGCACCAGGAAGGGAGTGACGGACTATGGCAGCGCAGAGGCTGGGGACCCTACTCGTCCCCGTGCCGGGATTGTCAGGCATCACGTACCCGCCAGGAACAACCGTCACGGTCCGTGGCCGCGGCGCGACCGTCGATGCCTTCGTCAACGGCGACTGGCTTCCTCTGTCGTGGTGGGAATTCTCCGACGGTCTCCGCGAGGACATCGCCGACCGCTGACAGCTGCGTCGCGACAGCTACGTTGCGACTGCCGGACTGCCGGACTGCCGGACTGCCGGTCGTCAGGTGACCTTGACCCAGTCCAGGGTGCGTTCCACGGCCCGCTTCCAGTCCTGGTAACCGCTCTGGCGCTGCTCCTCGCTCCACACCGGGCTCCAGCGCTTCGACTCCTGCCAGTGCGAGCGCAGTTCGTCGGTGTCGCGCCAGAAGCCGGTGGCGAGGCCGGCGGCGTAGGCGGCGCCCAGCGCGGTGGTCTCGGCGACCACCGGACGGCTGACCGGCACACCCAGCACATCGGCCTGGATCTGCATGCACAGGTCGTTCGCGGTCACGCCGCCGTCGACCTTGAGCACGTCCAGGTGGACGCCCGAGTCCTGTTCCATGGCATCGACCACGTCGCGGCTCTGGTAGCAGATGGCTTCCAGTGTGGCCCGTGCGATGTGACCACCGGTGTTGAAGCGGGCCAGACCGACCATGGCGCCGCGGGCATCGGAGCGCCAGTACGGGGCGAACAGGCCGGAGAAGGCCGGCACGAAGTACATCCCGCCGTTGTCGTCCACCGAACGTGCCAACTGCTCGCTCTCCGGGGCGCTCCTGATGATCTTCAGCTGGTCGCGCAGCCACTGCACGGCCGCGCCGGTGACGGCGATGGATCCCTCCAGCGCGTAGATCGCGGGGCTGCCGGCGAACTGGTACGCCACCGTCGTCAGCAGACCGTGCTGCGAACGCACCAGCTCCGTACCGGTGTTGAGCACCAGGAAGTTGCCGGTGCCGTAGGTGTTCTTGGCCTCGCCGGGGGAGAAGCAGACCTGGCCGACGGTCGCCGCCTGCTGATCTCCGAGCATGCCGGTGATCGGCACGGCGGCACTCAGTGGCCGGGAGGTCCGGGCCTGGCCGTACGCCTCGGGATGGGACGAGGGACGGATGGCCGGCAGCATCGCGTGCGGGATGCCGAAAATGCCCAGCAGTTCGTCGTCCCAGTCCAGGGTCTCCAGATTCATCAGCATGGTGCGGCTGGCGTTGGTCACGTCGGTGGCGTGCACACCGCCGTTGGGCCCGCCGGTGAGGTTCCACAGCACCCAGGCGTCCGTGTTGCCGAACAGGGCGTGGCCCGCCTCGGCGGCCTCGCGCAGTCCGTCCACGTTCTCCAGCAGCCACTTGATCTTGCCGCCGGAGAAGTAGGTGGCCGGCGGCAGGCCGGCCTTGTGGCGGATGACCTCGCCGTGGCCGTCACGTTCGAGGGTGGCGGCGATGCTGTCGGTGCGCGTGTCCTGCCAGACGATGGCGTTGTAGTACGGGCGGCCGGTGCGCGGGTCCCAGACCACGGTCGTCTCGCGCTGGTTGGTGATGCCGATGGCCTTCAGATCGGCAGCCGACAGGTTTCCGGCACGGAGGGCGTTCTGGATCACCGTGTTGGTGCGCTCCCAGATCTCCACCGGGTCGTGCTCGACCCACCCCGACCGCGGCAGGATCTGGCGGTGCTCGAGTTGGTGCTTCGCCACCTCGTTCCCGGCGTGGTCGAAGATCATGAAGCGTGTACTGGTGGTGCCCTGGTCCACCGCGCCGACGAATTCGGGCATCGTGGCCACCTCTTCTCGTGGTCGTGCGGGATTGCGCGCTCCGGGGCAGGGGGCGCGTCGGACGGTGTGCTCGCGGCGACCCTCCCCCAGCCACCAGGTGAAGCCGGGCGCGGCCGCCTGTGCCTAGGGTTCCTCGGTGGCCGGGCCCTCTTCGGCCTCTCCGAGCCTGGCCTTGAGCACCGGGCTGATGAGCAGGTCGTACACTCCGGTCCCGATGACTCCGCCGATGAGGGGACCGGCAATGGGGATCCACCAGTACCCGCTGAACCATTGGAAGGTTCCAGGCAGGGCAATAGAGCCCCAGCCTTCGAAGAAGGTGAACAGCCGGGGCCCGAAGTCCCGGGCGGGATTGATCGCATATCCGGCGTTGGTGCCGAACGTCAAACCGATCGCGACGACCACCAGGCCAATGAGGAATGGGCCCAGATTGGACATCGGAGCCGTATTGCGGGTGTCGATGAGTGCGCAGATCAGCAGCAGTAGAATCCCGGTGCCCACGATTTGGTCGAGCAAGGGGCCCCACCAGGAATTTCCGAAGTATTCGGCGGGAAATGTGGCGAAAATCGAGTACGTCGCCAGTGATTCGTCCCGTGGGACCCCCGCCTTGGCATTGGCCGCGTCGATCGCCCACCGGTAGGACGCGTAGACGAGCGAGGCGGCGACGAACGCCCCCACGACCTGCGCCAGCCAGTAGGGCAGGACCTTCCGCCAGGGGAAGTCCCGTCGAACGGCGAAGCTCAGAGTCACCGCGGGATTGATGTGGGCGCCGCTGATACCGCCGGCCACATACACGCCGAATACCACGGCGAGACCCCAGCCCCATGAAATGATGAGCCAGTTGGCGGGGCCGAAGTCCACTGTTTGTCGACCCGATCCGGGCAGGCCGACGACGGCAACGGCCACCGATGCGGTGCCCAATAGAATCAGAACGAATGTTCCCAGGAACTCTGCGAGCATCTCACCGGCGAGACCTTTTTGGTAACCGCGTCGATGGACAATTCGTTCAGCCATCGATTCTCCTCGGCTAGAATAGTGCAGACTTGCCCTGCCTATCGCCGGAAGCCTATGTCTACCGGGGGGATCCCGCCTGCGCGGCGCCGGATTTCCCTCCCATGGAGTAATGGCGCTTTTCCGTTCTCGGCCCGAGGCGGCCCGGTGGGCGGCACCGGTGCTCCGGTGCGTGGACGAGCGGTGGGGCCGCCCGCCGTCAGGGCGGTTCCTGAGAGGTCACTTCACGGACAGCATGGCCCCGAGGTGATCCGGTTGGGGCGGCGAGCGGAGCCGGGCGGGGCGTTCAGTCGGGTGGCGCCGCCCTCACGGGGTACCGGCTCAGCCGACGATCGGTGAGACAGCGACGCATCCGGCCACGGAAACCGCGCCCGCCCCGGACTCCTCGACCAGCGTCTTGCCCTTGTAAACGATCTTGCAAGTGATCTCACCGGAGGCGTCATCGACGTCCACGGTCAGCGGCATGACGGCGGGCGCCTCGATGCCACGCAGCTGCACCGTCTTCTTCCACGGCAGCGTGGGGTTCTCCACCGTCTCGAACTTCGGATCGGACGCGTCCCCGCCACCGGCGTTGAAGTCGATGGAGTCGACCTTCTCGCCGGTCACCTCATAGGTGACCTCGTACTCTTCGCTGATCTGCTCGTCGACTTCCTCGAGCGCCGCGTCCTCCGCCCGCTGGGCGGCCTTGTCGGTGGCTTCGGAGCAGGCGCCGAGACCGAATACGAGGCCGGCCACGACGAGCGCGGACACGGCGGAGCGACGGATGTGGTTCATCGGATACCCCCCGGACATGCGGACTGTGAAGGAGTAGACAACAGTCGAAAAGTGAGCGAGTCAACCCGTTTCACCTGCGTGAACTTGCCCACCGGCACCACCTGTCGCCGTACTCTCACCGAGCCCTTGAGCAGTACTCGGTCACGTCACCGCTCCGGAACCACAGCCGACGGGTTCACGGCCTGACACGCGTTGTGGTCGAGGGACCGCCACCGGCCTGAATCGTCGAAGAGCTCCTGCGGCTTCTTCCGCCCTCCTGCTGCCAGAGTTGAGCACGGCCGGCCGCCGGTTCGCGCGTCGGCCGGGGGCCGAGGAACTGGTTGAAGGCAAAGGACGAACGAGTGGCGGAGACAGAACATCGCGTGGGCGTTCTGGTGTTCGACGACATGAAGATGCTCGACCTGTCGGGGCCGGCGGAAGTCTTCAGTGAGGCCAACCGGTACGGGGCGAACTACCGACTGAGCGTGGTCTCGGTCGACGGAAACCCGGTGCGCACATCCATCGGTCTCCAGATACCGGTGGACTCGGACACGGAGTCGGCCCCCGCCTTCGACACCTTGCTGGTCGCAGGGGGTGACCTGCTGCCGGGCCGCCCCGTCGAGGCGAACCTCGGGGCGGCCGCGCACCGGCTCGCGGGCAGCGCCGGACGGGTCGCCTCGATCTGCACCGGGGCGTTCATCCTGGCCGGGGCGGGACTGCTGGACGGCAGACGGGCGACCACGCACTGGCAGCACACCGCGTTGCTGGCCCGCAGTTATCCGTCGACGCGGGTGGAACCGGACGCCCTCTACGTGAAGGACGGTTCGATCTACACCTCGGCCGGTGTCACCGCGGGGATCGACCTGGCGCTGGCCCTGCTGGAGGAGGACCACGGTCCCGGTCTGGCCCGCAGTGTCGCCCGCTCGCTGGTGGTCTTCATGCAGCGGCCCGGCGGACAGTCGCAGTTCTCCGCCTCGCTCCAGGGCCCCGCGCCCCGGACCCCGGTCCTGCGGCTGGTCCAGGACCTCGTGCAGGCCGACCCGGCCGCCGACCACACTCTGGAGACGCTCGCGGAATGGGCCCGGGTCAGCCCTCGGCACCTGACCCGCATGTTCCGCACCGAACTGAAGACCTCGCCGATGAAGTACGTGGAACTGATCCGCTTCGACATGGCCAAGGCCCTCCTCGATTCCGGGCACGGCGCCACCGAAGCCGCCTCGCTGTCGGGTTTCCCCAGCTACGAGAGTCTGCGGCGCGCCTTCGCCCGTCACCTCGGCGTGTCACCGACCCGCTACCGGGACCGCTTCACCACCACGAGGCCCGCACCCCGTCGTCCCGTGTCACCCACCGACCCGGACGGTCACGACGGGCCGTGACCGTTTTCGAGGTGTTGTCGGCCATCCGGTAGCGGACACGGCAGGCGGTCCTGGCGGAGTGTAGAAGTACAACAAACCACCCACGTCATCGTTCCCCAGGGAGGCCACCGTGACCGAGAAGATCGCCGGTATCGAGATCCCCGACAGCAAGCTCGCCCAGGACGCCACCGAACTGATCCGCGACACCACCCCGCCGCTGATCTTCCACCACTCCCGGCGGGTCTACCTCTTCGGCAGCCTCCAGGCCCGGGCCCTGGGCATCCGGCCCGACCCGGAGCTGCTGTACGTGGCGGCACTCTTCCACGACACGGGTCTGGTGCCGCCGTACCGCAGCGACGACCAGCGGTTCGAGGTGGACGGCGCGGACCAGGCGCGCGCCTTCCTGCTCAGCCATGACATCCCGGCCGGTGACGCGGACACGGTGTGGACGGCCGTCGCCCTGCACACCACACCGGAGGTGCCGTACAAGATGGCCCCCGAGATCGCGGCCACCACCGCGGGCGTCGAGACCGACGTACTCGGGCTGCGCCTGGCGAACATCAGCCGGACCGAGATCGACGAGGTCACCGCCGCGCATCCGCGCCCCGACTTCAAGCAGCAGATCCTGCAGGCGTTCACGGACGGTTTCAGGCACCGTCCCGACACCACCTTCGGCACGGTCAACGCGGACGTGCTGGAACACTTCGTGCCCGGCTTCCGCCGCACCGACTTCGTCGAGGTCATCCAGAACTCCGCCTGGCCGGAGTGATCGCACGTCCGAGGGCTGTCCGCCGGGGCGGCGAGCACGTCGCCCCGGCGGACGCAGTGCCGGACAGGACCGGAATGCCGTGCCGGCGGGCCCAGTGACTCCCGGAGAACCCACGGCAGCGGTGTCGAAGCTGTGGACGATCGCGGGTTCCGCCGCCGCCCTCTGCTCCAGGTCGGTGGCGTGGTCCCGCACGGCACGCCGTCCGCCGCGGTGCTCCGCCTCTGCGATGAGCTGGGCCTCATGGTCTGGCAGGACTTCCTCTTCGCCTGCGCCTCCTACCCGGAGGAACAGCCTCTGCGCGGCGAGGTGGAGGCCGAGGCTCGGGACAACGTCGTCCGGCTCATGCCGCACCCGGGCCTCGTCCTGTGGAACGGCAACAACGAGAACCTGTGGGGGTTCCGGGACTGGGAATGGGAGCCCGCCCTGCGCGGCGACTCGTGGGGCGGCGGGTACTACCTGGACCTGCTGCCCCGCGTCGTCGCCGAACTCGACCCCACCCGTCCCTACACCGCCGGCAGCCCCTGGTCCGGTTCCTGGGACCACCACCCCAACGACCCCGCGCACGGCACCCACCACTCCTGGGAGGTGTGGAACCGCCGTGACTACGCAGAGTACCGCGACAGTGTGCCCCGCTTCGTGGCGGAGTTCGGCTGGCAGGCACCGCCGGCGCTGGCCACCCTGAGGCGTGCGCTCCCCGGGGAGCGGCTCGCCCCCGACTCGCTCGGCATGCTCCACCACCAGAAGGCCGAGGACGGCAACGGCAAGCTGGACCGGGGCCTGGCGCGCCACTTCACCCCGCCCGAGGACGACTTCGACCGCTGGCACTACCTCACCCAGGTTGTGCAGGCCCGCGCGGTCGCCGGCGGGATCGAGCACTGGCGGTCGCACTGGCCGGTGTGCGCCGGCACCGTGGTCTGGCAGCTCAACGACTGCTGGCCGGTGAGTTCGTGGTCCGCGGTGGACGGCGACAGCCGCCTCAAGCCGCTCTACCACGAGCTGCGCCGGGTCTACGCCGACCGCCTCCTGACGCTCCAGCCGGGCGCGGACGGCGACACCGACCGCCCGGTGCTCGCCGTGATCAACCAGTCCGCCGAGCCGTGGCACACCTCCGTGAGCCTGCGCCGCATGCGCGCGGACGGCACCGTACTGGTGGAACAGGTCCTCGACCTGACCGTCCCCGCCGTTGCCGAGGCCGTGCGCTACCTCGCGGCTCTCGGCCACCGGCGCATCGCGCGGGTGTGCGGACCCGCCGGACTCGGCCACAGTGCCATCCGGGCGGAGGCGTTCGACCGGACGCTCGCGGAACTCGGCCTGCACGGCGGCCGGCACGTCGAGACGGGCTTCTCGGGGGAGGAAGGCGCACGGGCGACCCGCACACTGCTGCTGACACCCGACCGCCCCACGGCGATCGTCTACGACATCATGGCCGTCGCGGGACTGGGCGTGGCGGCCGAGAGGGGCGTCTCCGTGCCCGACGACCTGTCCCTGCTGGCCTGGGACGACTCCCAGCTGTGCCGCCTGACGCATCCGACCCTGTCGGCGATGAGCCACGACGTGCATCGATTCGGGGCGGAGGTCACCGAAGTCCTGTTCGACGTGATCGCCGGTGAGAAGGTCCGGCCCCGCCCCGTGGCGACCCCCTCGCTCGTGCCGCGCAGGTCGACGGCGCCGCCTCGGGCGTAGGGCGTACGTCCGTAAGGCGGCGGGACAACTGTCTCAGCCCGTGAGCGCGGCCGAGGTGGCGTGGGCAAAAGCCTCCGGGTTGTCCAGCATGATGTTGTGCCCGCACTCCGGGATCGCGACCACGTGCACGCCCGCAGCCTCCAGCGCGTCGGTGCCGGGCAGCGGGCCGTCGGCCTCCGGCACCAGAAAGGTGCGGGGGATCTTCAGGTCGAGCAGGAGTGCGCGCACGGTGGGGACGGTGCCGCGGGCGAGGTGGACCGCGCTGCGGTGCAGCGCCGCACGGCCCGCCAGGCGCATCGTGGACCACCAGTGCTCACCGGCCCGGTCACGGACCTCTTCCCAGCCGCCCGCCAGGAACTCCTCCTCGGAGTACGCGGCGATACCGCTGCTGCCGAGGACACCGGGCCGCGGCTGGATCGGGTCGAGGTTGGCGTCGATCAGGACCAGACGGGCCACGAGGTGCGGGTGCCGCGCGGCCAGGACGACGGCCACCGAGCCACCCATGCTGTGCGCGATCAGCTCCGCATCGGCGACCCCCGCCGCGGTCAGCGCCCCGGCGAGAGCATCGGCGTGCGACTCCAGGGAGTAGTCGAAGTCCGTCGGCCGGTCGCTGATGCCGTGACCGAGCAGATCGATCAGCAGCGAACGGCGGCCGGCCAGCAGCGGATGCACCGCCACCTGCGCGAAGTAGGCGGGCGACATGGCACCCAGACCGTGCACGTAAACGCGGGAAGGCTCCTGCCCCGGCAGCTCGACCCAGCGGATCCGGTCACCCTCGGGTGTCACGGCGGCATTGCGCACGGTCGGCTCTCCTGCGGTCGGGATCAGTGGAGAGACGAGGATAGTCACGGTCGCCGGACCTCACCGCACCGGGACTGATCTCCCCGGCCCCGCCCCCCGGCGCAACGTCCCCGAGTGCCGAGGAACATGCGACTGGCAGGCCCGACAACGCCCATGGCACGCCCATGGCGGCTGAGCGCCGTCACCCTGGCTGTCTGCTGCGGGCGCTCGCCTCGGCGACGAGGGCGCTCAGCAGCTCGGACGGGGTGAGGGGGCACAGGTGGAGCGGGTCGGCGTCCCATTCTCGGCCACCGACGAGCGGGCGGAGCTGGACGTGCGGGCCCACGTGCCCCATGACCCGCCCGACGCGGTCGCGCACGGTGTCGCGGACGGCCGCGCCGATGCCGGGAAGCCCGTCGACATCGTGGTTGACGTCGTCCGTCACTCGGCGACTCCCTCCGCGCTGCCCACCGCGCTTCCCTTCGCAACCCCCCTGGTGATCACGTCCGCGAGCGCGAGGGCGACCGGGGCCGAGCACACGCCGAGGTGGACAAGGGCGTAGGGGGCTTCGCCGGTTCTGCGGTCGTCCGCCCAGGGGGTACGGACGTCCATCGCGGGGAGCTGGATACCGGCTCGGGTGAGGGCGGTGGCGAGGGCGTCGCGGGCCTCGAGGGCTTCGTGGATCTTGGGGGTGTGCGGCATGGGGTCCTCGTCAAGGTGCGGTGGGCCGTGTCCGGGCGTGCCGTGATCGACGCGGTTTCGCCGATCACCTGACCCGACTGCGCTGGGTGTATTACGTTGCGTAGTCCAGTCGTTACAAGGATGCCCGTGGTGCGGGCGCCCACGCCGTGGACGGGGAAGTGGGTCCCCGTGGCGCGGGGGTGGTTCCACGGAGTCCACACGGCCCACACAGCCGCATCGTTCATCAGCACGTCCCGGAAGGAGCGGTATGTCGCAGCGACGCGCCATCACCGGCCGCAGCCAGGAACCCCGCCAGCGGTTCGCCGAGGAGCTGCGGACGTTACGGGCCGCGAGCGGTATGAGCCTGCGGGCACTCGGCGAACGGCTGGGCTGGGACTGGTCGTTGTTCGGCAAGATGGAGAAGGGCGAGACGCTCGGCAGCCCGGAGGTCGTCCAGGCCCTCGACACCCACTACGGGACCCCGGGCCTGCTGCTGGCCCTGTGGGAGCTGGCCGCCGGGGACCATACGCAGTTCCGTGAGCGGTACCGCCGGTACATGGCGCTGGAGGCGGAGGCGGTGAGCCTGTGGCACTTCGCGGTGAGCGTGCTGCCGGGGCTGTTGCAGACGCCGGGGTACGCGCGGGAGGTGCTGACGGCGGGCGGGCTGAGGGGGAAGGGACTCGACCAGCAGATCGATGCCCGGACGGGGCGGCGGGAGTTGTTGGAAGGGGAGGGCGCGCCGCGTTTTCGGACCATCCTCTCCGAGGCGGTCCTGCGCACTGCCCTGCTGGACACTCTTGAGTGGCGAGGGCAGTTGGAGCACCTGGCCGAGATGGCGGAGCGCCCGAACATCATCGTTCAAGTACTGCCTTTCAGCGCCGGCCCGTACGGGCTCGACAGCACCGACGTATGGTTTCTGCGCCTGCGGCGGGGGCAGACCGTGGCATACACGGAGAACGCGCACCGTGGTGACCTGATCGAGGACAGTGAGGCGGTCGAGAGACTGCAAAGTGCCTACGATGCAGTTCGTGACCTGGCGCTGACCCCGGCCGAGTCGCAGAAGTTCGTCCTGCGAATGTTGGAGGAAATGCCGTGCGAACCATAGATCCGAGCGTGGTGACGTGGCGCAAGAGCTCTTACAGCAATTCGGACGGCGGCGCGTGCGTCGAGGTCTCCGACGACTTCGCCGCCGTAGTCCCCGTGCGGGACAGCAAGATCCCGCACGGCCCCGTGCTCGTGTTCCCGGCTGTTGGCTGGGCGTCCTTCGTTTCCGCTGTCGGGGGCGGGCAGTTGGGTGGCTGAACGGGTAGGGCGACGGCCCCGCGGTCTCCTCGTTGGATGCTGTTGGCCAATTCCGCCTGACGGTTCCGGCCCCGTGAGCCCGTGCCGGTGACCCTGGGAGGGCTCCGGCCGCAACTGTGCCACTTTCCCGGAAAGTGACACAGTCTGCGGACCCACACCCCACACCCCACACCCCGGACCCGCCGGATTCGCCGGATTCGCCAACAGCGTCTCCTCGTTGGATCACGGGGCCGTTGGCGTGACCGGGGACCATTGCAGGGTAGGGCGTTCTCCGGCCGGGGTGGCTCAGGTCACTTGCCGAGGGCCTTCTCGATGTCGGTGATGACCTTTTCCATGGCGATCGGGCCGTTGCTGCTGCTCCAGACCTGGCCGTCGACCCCGTGGTCCTGGCCTGCCTCGACGGCCTTCATCCGGGTGAAGGCCTTCTCGGAGCGGGCGGCCTCCAGTGCCTTGTCCCCCTCGGCGTTCAGCGTGGCGATGAAGACGTGGTCGGCGTCGGCCTTGGTGAGGTTCTCCAGGGACAGCGGGTCCGAGTGCGGCTGCTTGCCGAGGTCCTTGGCCAGCGGCAGCGGAGACAGGCCGGCCTCCTCCAGCATCGCGGTGGGCATGTTGGCGGAGTTCATCACGATCGGGCCGCCCGGCATCCACCGCATCACGATGCCCGTGCCCTTGACGCTGTCGCCCGCGTTTCCCGCGCGCTCGACCAGGGCGTCGATCTTCTGGTCGAGCGCGTCGGCCTTGCCCAGCGCCTCGCCGTAGGTGTCGAGGCTGGAGCGCCAGTCACCGGCGGCCGGGACGATGGTCGGCGCGATGGCGGAGAGCGTCTCGTACTGTGACTTCTCCAGGTTGGCGCCGGTGAGGATGAGGTCCGGCTCGGCCTTGAGGATCGCCTCGGTGTTGGGTTCCCGCACCGTGGCGACCAGCGGGATGTCGGCGGCCTGGTCGCTCAGGTAGGCGGGAGCGCCTTCGGCGCCCCGGGCGGCGCTGGTGCCCACCGGAGTGATGCCGAGCGACAGGGCGGTGTCCAAGGAGGCATCGCTGAGGGTGACGACCCTCTTCGGTGTGCCGTCGATCTTCACCTCGCCGAAAGCCGTCTGCACGCCCCGCTCGGTCCCGTCGGCCGCCGTCTTCCCTTTGCTGTCACCGGAGTTGGGGGAATCGGACCCGCCACAGGCGGCGAGGGCCATGACCAGCGGGGCGGCGGCCAGAGCGAGAGCGGCGGAGCGCAGCGAAGATCGGCTTCTGGGCATGGATGTCTCCAGGGGAGGTGGATGTATAGCGAAAGCAAAGTTAGGTTAACCTCACCTTTGTTGAATATGGAAGGAGGGGTGAGGGTGACGCTCCGTTCACTTGTCGTGCGTGGCCTGCTCCCCGGCGCCGGGGTCCTGCTGGCCGCGGTGATCGCGAGCCTGCTTCTGGGCGCGGGCGACGTCGGACCGGGACGTGCCCTGTCCGCCCTGCTCGGCGGCGCCGACGGCGATGCCCGGTTCACCGTCCTGGAACTGCGGCTGCCCCGCACCCTGGTCGCTGTCGCCGTCGGTCTGGCCCTGGGCGTCGCGGGAGCCCTGCTCCAGGCCGCCGCCCGCAACCCGCTGGCCGAACCGGGCCTGCTCGGGGTGAGCGCGGGGGCCTCCTTCGCGGTGGTCGTCGCCCTGGTCCTCGGCGCCTCGGCCGCCACCCTCGGCCCCTACGTGGCCGTCCTCGGGGCCGGTGCCGGATGTCTGCTGGCACTGGGCGCGGCCCGCCTGCGCGGCGCCGGGGACGACCCCGTCCGCCTCGTGCTCGCCGGGGCCGCCTTCAGCGGGTTGATGGCCGCCGGCTCCTCGGTGATGCTGCTCGTCGACGCCCGCGCCGCCGACGAGATCCGCTTCTGGACCATCGGATCGGTCGCCGGACGGGAACTGGCGGACCTGTGTGCCGTCGCCCCCGTCGTCGGTCTCGGACTTCTCCTCGCCGTCCTCGTCGCACCCGCCCTGACCGCCCTGAGCCTCGGCGACGACGTGGCCACCGGCCTCGGCCACCGACCCGGCCGGGTCAGGGCCGTCGCGGTCGCCGCCGTGGCCCTGCTGGTCGGCGGTGCCACCGCCCTGGCCGGCCCCGTCGCCTTCGTCGGACTCGTCGTCCCGTTCGCCGCGCGCGCCCTGGTCGGCCCGGACCTGCGCCGGCTGCTGGCCGTCTCCGTCCTCCTCGGCCCCGCCACCGTGCTCACCGCCGATGTCGTCTCCCGGCTCGTAGCCCGCCCCTACGAGATGCCCCTCGGCGTCATGACCGCGCTGCTCGGCGCGCCCGTCCTGGTCGCCGTCGTCCGATCCCACAGGTTGCCCTCGCTGTGACAACGCATCCCGCCCCGCCCGGACCGGCGACCGCGGCCAAGCCCCCGGCACCCGCCCGCCGCCCGCCGCTCACCCTCCCCGGAACCTGGCGCCTGGCCGCCGGTCCCTACGCCGTCCTGATACCGCGCAAGCCGCTGCTGGGCACCGCCGCCGCCCTGGTCGTGCTGATCGCCGCGAGCGCGGTGCACCTCGCCGTCGGCGAGATCTTCGTCCACCCGCTGGACGCGCTGCGCGCCCTGTTCGGCGACGGCACCCCCCGCGACCTGCTCGTCGTCGAACGCCTGCGGCTGCCGCGCCTGCAGGCGGGCCTGGCCGTCGGCGCCGCCCTCGGCGCGGCCGGCTGCCTGATGCAGACCCTCGCCCAGAACCGGCTGGCCACCCCCGACACCGTCGGCCTCAACGACGGCGCCGCCGCCTTCGCCGTCGCCTCCGTCACCGGACTCACCACCAGCCTCCTGCCCAGCGGCGCCGCCCTGACCGGTGCCGCCACCGCCGCCGCCCTCACC
The DNA here is from genome assembly GCF_042655885.1 of Streptomyces chlorus. Taxonomy (NCBI): domain Bacteria; kingdom Bacillati; phylum Actinomycetota; class Actinomycetes; order Kitasatosporales; family Streptomycetaceae; genus Streptomyces; species Streptomyces chlorus. The sequence continues at coordinate 109,295 of NZ_JBHSOA010000042.1, read as the reverse complement.
CTCGCCCTCAGCGGCGGAGCCGGACGCGGAGGCTACCGCTTCCTCGTCGTGGGCCTCGGCGTCGGCGCCGTCTTCGGTGCCGTCACCAGCCTCGTCCTCGCCCGCTCGGCCGCCGACGCGGCCAACGCCGCCTACGGCTGGACCGTCGGCACCCTCAACAGCCGCGACCAGGACGCCGTGGCCCTGCTCGCCCTCGCGCTGCTCGTCGTCCTGCCGCTCGCCATGGTCCTCGGCCGCCGGCTGCTCCTGCTGCGCCTGTCCGATGCCGTCGCCTGCGGTCTCGGCGTCCGCATCAAGGGCCTGCGCCTGGCCGTCATCGCCCTCGCCGTCGTCCTCGGCGGCCTCGCCGTCGCCGTCGCCGGGCCGCTCGGCATGATCGCCCTCGCCGCTCCCGAGGCCGCCCGCCGCCTCGCCGGGCCCCGTTCCGTCCCCGTCCTGCTCTCCGCCCTCGCCGGGGCGGTCTTCACCCTCCTCGCCGACCTGCTGGGCCGCACCGTGCTGGCCCCGCTGGAGATCCCCGTCGGCCTCGTCACCGCCGTCGTGGGCGGCCCGTATCTGCTCTGGCTGCTGCTCACCACCCGTACCAGGAGGTCTCTGTGAGCTTGGACCGGGAGCTGTCCGTGAACCCGTACCAGGAGGTCCCCGTGAACCCGGCCGAGACCGACAGCCGCCTGCGCACGCGCGACCTGCGCCTGGCCCACGGCTCCAGGGTCGTCGTCGACGGCCTCGGCCTCGCGCTGCCCGAACGCCAGGTCACCGTCATCGTCGGCCCCAACGGCTGCGGCAAGTCGACCCTCCTCGGCGGACTGGCCCGCACCCTGCCCGCGCGCGGCGGCGCCGTCCTCCTCGACGGCCGCGAACTCACCAGGATCCCCACCCGGGAGATCGCCCGCACCATCGGCATGCTCCCCCAGTCCGCGATCGCCCCCGACGGCCTCACCGTCCGCGACCTCGTCCGCTACGGCCGCCAGCCCCACCAGGGCCTGCTGCGCCAGTGGTCCGCCGACGACGCCCGCGCGGTCGAGGAGGCGCTCACCGCCGCCGACCTGCACGACCTCGCCGACCGCCCGCTCGAGACCCTCTCCGGCGGCCAGCGCCAGCGCGCCTGGATCGCCATGGCCGTCGCCCAGGAGACCCCGATCCTCCTCCTCGACGAACCCACCTCGGCCCTCGACATGGGCCACGCCCTCGAAGTGCTCGAACTGGTCCGCTCACTGGCCGCCCAGGGCCGCACCCCGGTCCTGGTCCTCCACGACCTGACCACCGCCTGCCGCTACGCCGACCACATGATCGCCCTCAAGGACGGCGCGATCGTCGCCCAGGGCCCGCCGTCCACCATCGTCTCCCCCGACCTGGTCCGAGAGCTCTACGGCGTCGAGAGCGCCATCCTCACCGACCCGGTCCACGGCACCCCGGTGATCTGCCCCCTCCACGTCACCCCCTCCGGGGCAGACGCCTGAACACACCCCGGACGTCCGCGGGACGCGTGGACGAGCCCCGTGCGCCGGGTTCTCGACGCGCCCACCCGCCTCGACGGCACGGCGGGGCCGTCGTCGCCGACAGGTGTCCCGGGGCGGGACTTCCCCCTGCGTCGCCGCGTGATTCCGGGGGTGACCGGACCCGCCGTCAGACCGGATAGGCGTGGGTCTGGGCCGCCTTGAGCGTGGCCCAGACCTCCGCGCCCGGGTGCAGGTCGAGTTCGGCGGCGGCGACCGTGGTGAGGTCGGCGGCCAGGGGGAGTTCGCCGGTGAGGGCGACGCGGATCTGGTCGCCGTGGGTTTCCATACCGGCGACCTCGCAGTGCCAGAGGTTGCGGGCGCTGGAGCCGGTGGGGCGGTCGCGGTGGAGGGTCACGGCGCCGGGCGGGAACGCGACGAAGACCTGGCCGGTGAGATCCTCGGTGGTGGTGATCGCCGGGCCGCCGTCCAGCCGTACGGTGTGACCCTCGGCCCGGCCGGTGTAGAGGTTCAGGCCGACGAGCTGCGCGATGTAGTCGGTGCGCGGGTGACGGGCGATGTCCTGGGGCGTCCCCTCCTGGACGACCCTGCCGTGCTCCACGACCACCAGACGGTCGGCCAGCACCATCGCGTCGAGCGGGTCGTGTGTGACCAGAATGGCGACGGCCTCGAACGCGGCCAGATGGCGGCGGAGTTGAGCGCGTACGTCCAGGCGGGTACGGGCGTCCAGGGCGGCGAGGGGTTCGTCGAGGAGGAGCATCCTCGGGCTGGTGGCCAGGGCGCGGGCCAGGGCCACCCGCTGGGCCTGACCACCGGAGAGGCGGCGGGGCTTGGCGCCGGCGTGGTCCGCCAGGCCCATGCGGTCCAGCCACGCGGCGGCCGTCGCCCGTGCCTCCGTCTTCGTGGCGCCCTGGCAGCGGGGGCCGAAGGCCACGTTGTCCAGCGCCGTGAGGTGCGGGAAGAGGAGGTAGTCCTGGAAGACGACGCCCACGGGACGGGACTCGGGCGGCACACGGTGCAACTCGGTGCCGTCCAGGTGGAGATGGCCGGTGGTGAGGGGTGTGAGGCCGGCCAGGGCGCGCAGCGCCGTGCTCTTGCCGGCGCCGTTCGGGCCGAGCAGGGCGACGACCTCGCCCGGCGCGGCGGTGAGCGCGATGTCCAGGCGGAAGGTGCCGTGGTCGACGACGAGGTGGGCGTCGAGGCCCTCGGGAACTGTGGGACTCCTGCCGTCGCGCTGGGCGCCGGCGCCGGGTCTGTGGTTATGGGCCCGCCCGCCGGAGGTCACCTTGGCGATTCCGTCGCGTCCTCGCTTCCCCGCGTGGGTCATGACGCCGTCATCCACCGGTCGCGCAGACCGGCCAGCACCGCGATCGAGACGGCGAGCAGGACCAGGCTGAGCGCGATGGCGGCCTCCGGGTCGCTCTGCAGGGCGAGGTAGACGGCGAGGGGCATGGTCTGGGTCCGGCCGGGAAAGTTGCCGGCGAAGGTGATCGTCGCCCCGAACTCGCCCAGCGCCCGCGCCCAGGCCAGCACCGAACCCGCCGCGATGCCCGGCGCGATCAGCGGCAGCGTGACCCGGCGGAACGCGGTGAAGCGCGACGCGCCCAGGGTGGCCGCGGCCTCCTCGTAACGGCGGTCGGCGGCACGCAGCGTGCCCTCGACGCTGATGACCAGGAACGGCATCGCCACGAACGCCTCCGCGACCACGACCCCCGCCGTGGTGAACGGCAGGCTGATGCCGAACCAGGCGTCCAGCCACTGCCCGACGATGCCGTTGCGGCCCAGCGCCATGAGCAGGGCGACACCGCCCACCACCGGCGGCAGGACCAGGGGGAGTGTCACCAGCGCCCGGACCAGGCCCCGGCCGGGGAATTCCGTACGGGCCAGCAGCCAGGCCAGCGGTACACCGAGGACCAGGCTCACCGCCGTCGCCGCGGTGGCGCACACCAGGGAGAGACGCAGGGCCTGCCACACCGCGGGGCTCGTCAGCTGCTCGGGCGTGCTCTGCCACGGGGCCCGGACCAGCAGGGCGAGCAACGGCACCAGCAGGAACGCCACGGCGAGCAGCGCGGGCAGCAGCAGGGGCAGCGGCACGCCCTGCCCGCCGCCCGCCCCCATGCGGCGGCGCCGCGGACCGGTGCCCTTACGGGGGCCGGTCGCGGCGCCGGAAGTGCCGGAGGCGTCCGCCGGGGTCACGACGTCAGGAACCCGGCGTCCGCCAGCACCCGCCGGCCCTCGTCGGACCGCACGTACGCGATGAACGCCTCGGCCGCCGCGGCGTTCGGGGCGTCCTTGAGCAGGGTGATCGGGTAGTCGTTGATGGCCTCTGCGGCCTCGGGGAAGTCCACGCCCTCCACCTTGTCACCTGCCGCGTGCACGTCGGTCTTGTACACGAGGGCGGCATCGGCCTCCTTCAGCCGGACCTTCGTCAACGCGCTCTTGACGTCCTGCTCGTACGACACCGGGGTGAGCTTCAGACCGGCGGCGTCCAGCGCCGTCTGCGCGGCGGCCCCGCACGGCACCTCCTTGGCGCACAGGACGACCTTCAGCTTCGAGTCGGTCAGGTCCCTCAGCGAGGAGATGTGGTCCGGGTTGCCCGGCAGGGTGGCGATCTCCAGCTGGTTGCGGACGAAGGTGGCCGGGGTGCCGGCGGCGTCCCCCGCGTCCGTGACGATCTTCATCGTCCTGGGGCTGGCGGAGGCGAAGACATCGGCGGGGGCGCCGCTGGTGATACCGGCGGCGAGGCTGTCGCTGCCGCCGAAGTTGAACGTGACCTCGGTGCCGGGATTCGCCTTCTCGAACCGCTCGCCCAACGTCGTGAAGCTCTCCGTGAGCGAGGCCGCGGCGAACACGGTCACCGCGCCGGACGGCTCGCCCGAGGCGGATCCGGACCCGGCCTCGTCCCCGTCCGAGGAGGAGGAGGAGCAGGCCGTCGCGGCCCCCAGAACCAGCAGCACGGCAGCACCGGCACCGGCCGACCGGGACAGGCGGGTCCGGGGTGCGGGGCGGGTCATCACAGGGTTTCTCCCTCTGCCTACTGCTGCTCGCGGACCGATCCAGCGGGAACACATGCGCTGATCATACTGCCGCAGATGCAAGCTGGAAATGTTCTTTCGCATTGCATCAGCTGTCTATGTGGCATCGAGGGTTGGCATGTGCGGCTTGTTCGGGACCGCTGTCCGGGTGCCGTCATCCGGGAGGTGGTAGTCCATGAGCTCCTGGAATCGCACAGGGCCTACCTCGATGCGGGTCTCGACCTCGGCGCCGCCCGGAGTCGGTACGAGGTCCAGGGGGGCGGCTCGGGCGGCCTTCCTCCGAACTCCGCTCCTCCGGGCGCGAGATGAGCATGAACGGCCGCTGGTGTATGAGATACGAAAGAGCGCGCCCATGGTGTCCGGAGCCTTGCCAGCCCGGCGGAGGCCGCCCTATTCTCCCGTGGAGAAAGCGCTTTCCCCCGGTTGTCGGTTCGGATCCAGTGGAGTGAAGTCGCCGCGTCGGCAGGTGGCTTCGCGCATGAGTCGCCACAGGTCCGGCGTAGGTCCGGCGTAGGGGCACGGTCGCGGCGACCCCGTGGCCGACGTCGGCCCGCATGCCTGTCGGGCCGTCATGGCAGTGGTCGGCCCGATCGCATCGAAGCCGAAGAACGGCACCCGCACAGCAGTACCCGCTCGCAGCACCCGCAGCAGGGCAGGATCAGGACGCCGGCAGGGCGTGATCACAGTACGGCCGCACAGGGCCGGGCATGGCCGAGTGCGGCCGGAGCCGTCCGGAGGGATCTCCGGCGGATGCGACCCCGCTCGATGTGACATGCCCATGCCATGCAATGACGCATGTCCTGATCCATGCCGCCCGTCCCGGCACGTGCAGACGAACAGGGAGAGACACGGATGAAGAGATCAGCAGCAGTGCGCCTCGGTGCGACGCTGGCCACGGCGGCCCTCGCGGCCGCGACCGGGCTGGTGGTGTCGATGCCCTCGGCGTCGGCCGCGACCGGCAGCGCCACCGGCTACGCCACCCAGAACGGCGGGACCACCGGCGGCGCCGGCGGGCAGACGGTGCGCGCCACCACGGGCACCGCGATCCACTCGGCCCTGTGCAACCGGGCCAGCAGCAGCACCCCGATCGTCATCGAGGTCCAGGGGACCATCAACCACGGCAACACCACCAAGGTGTCCGGCAGCAGCTGCAACACCGCGGCCGGCGTGATCGAGCTCAAGCAGATCAGCAACGTCACGATCGTCGGTGTCGGCAGCGGTGCCGTCTTCGACCAACTGGGCATCCACATCAGGGAGTCCAGCAACATCATCATCCAGAACGTGACCGTCCGGAACGTCAAGAAGTCCGGCTCGCCCACCTCCAACGGCGGCGACGCCATCGGCATGGAGAGCGACGTCCGCAACGTCTGGGTCGACCACACCACACTCGAGGCGTCCGGCGGGGAGTCGGAGGGCTACGACGGCCTCTTCGACATGAAGGACAACACCCAGTACGTGACCCTGTCGTACAGCATCCTGCGCAACTCCGGCCGTGGTGGCCTCATCGGGTCCAGCGAGAGCGACCGCTCCAACGGCTACGTCTCGTTCCACCACAACAAGTACGAGAACATCGACTCCCGTACTCCGCTGCTGCGCGGCGGCATCTCGCACATCTACAACAACCACTACGTGAACCTGCGCGAGTCCGGCATCAACTCCCGGGCCGGGGCCCGCGCGAAGGTGGACAACAACTACTTCAAGGACTCCAAGGACGTCCTCGGCACCTTCTACACCAGCGAAGCCGGCTACTGGCAGGTCAGCGGCAACATCTTCGACAACGTGACATGGTCCGCCCGCAGCGGCGACAACCAGCCCGCCGGCCCCAACCCGACGTCCAACACCTCGGTCGGCATCCCCTACTCCTACAGCCTCGACGGCGCGAGCTGCGTACCGGACGTGGTGAACCGGACAGCCGGCGCCAACAAGGGCAACCAGGTCTCGGACGGCAAATGCACCCCGCAGACCCCGGGCCCGACGGACCCCACGACTCCCCCCACCGACCCGACCGATCCCCCCACCGGGACCAACCTCAGCCTCGGTGCCGACGCCGACGGCTCCAGCAAGGCCGACGGGACCAGCTACGGCAACGTACGTGACGGCAGCCTGAGCACCTACTGGTCGCCGAGCGGTTCGACCGGCTCCGTCTCGATCAAGTGGTCCTCCGCCACCTCGGTGTCGAAGATCAACATCCGGGAGGCGGCAGGCTCCGTGGGCGCCATCCGCAACTGGAGGGTCCTCAACCACGACACCGGCGCCGTCCTCACCTCCGGCAGCGGAGCGGGTGTCATCTCCTTCCCGCGGACCTCGCTGAAGAAGATCACCTTCGAGGTCACCGGCTCGAGCGGCGCTCCGAGGATCGCCGAGTTCGAGACCTACACCAGCTAGCCGGTCCTCTCGTCGCGCGCCCGGCCCCAGGTCCCGGCCCCGAAATCTGGACGCTGTCGGCGAATCCGGCGGACGGGGGGCATGGTCCCGCGGACTGTGTCACTTTCCCGGAAAGTGACACAGTCCTCGGCCGGAGCACCCCGGGCCACCGGCACGGGCTCACGAGGGCCCGAAATCGCCGGGAGGATTTGACCGACGGCATCCGAAATCCGGGGCCCGGCGTTGGCCGTGCCGCCGAAAAGGGGAGTGTACGTTCGTACGCTCTGCGGATAGGGTCCGTGCATGACCATTGACGTACTGCGCCGGCCGGGCCTGGCCGAGCGGCAGGCTCGCGCGGCCGTTGCCGTGCTCTTCTTCACCAACGGCGCCCTGTTCGCGAACCTCCTGCCGCGCTATCCGCAGATCAAGGCGGATCTCGGCATCGGCAACGCTGCCTACGGGCTGGCCGTCGCGGCGTTCCCGGCGGGGGCCGTCGTGGCCGGGCTGGGGGCGGGAGTCCTCGTCCGCCGGCTGGGCTCGGCGCGGGCGGCGGTGGCGAGCACGCTGCTGACCGCGGCCGGGATCCTCGTCGCCGGTCTGGCGCAGTCGGTGATGCTGTTCGCGATGGCGCTGTTCCTGGCCGGCGCCATGGACGCCTTCACCGACGTCGCGCAGAACGCCCACGGACTGCGGGTGCAGCGCCGCTACGGACGCTCCATCATCAACTCCTTCCACGCCATCTGGTCCATCGGCGCCGTCACCGGCGGAGCCATGGCCGCCGGGGCGATCGCGCTCGATCTCCCGCTCGGCGTGCACCTGCTGATCTCGGGCGTGCTCTTCGGGGTCACCGCTTGTGTCGCCCTGCGGTTCTGCCTGCCGGGACCCGACACCGAGCCGGCCGAGGAGAAGGAGACGGAGGCGAAGGAGGAGTCGCGGGAGAAGGGGAGCACCGGAGGCGGGCGTCCGCTCCTGACCTCGCGGACGCGATACGTGCTGGCCGCGCTCGTCCTCATCGCCACCGCCGGCACGCTCGTCGAGGACGCGGGCAACTCCTGGGCCGCGCTCTACCTCTCCGACTCGCTGAACGCGTCGGCGGCGCTGGCGGCCTCCGGCTTCATCGCCCTGGTCGGAGCCCAGTTCGTCGGCCGGATCCTCGGCGACCGGTTCGTCGACCGGTTCGGCCAGCGCGCGGTGGCCCGTGCCGGAGGCTTCATCGCCGCGGCCGGCATGGGCCTGGCCCTGGCCGTGCCCACGGTGCCCGGCACGATCCTCGGCTTCGCCGCGGCCGGGTTCGGCGTGGCGACCCTGGTGCCGGCGGCGATGCACGAGGCCGACGAACTGCCCGGCCTCAAGCCCGGATCGGGGCTGACGATCGTCTCCTGGCTGATGCGGCTCGGCTTCCTGCTCTCCCCGCCGGTCGTCGGGCTCGTCGCCGACGAGGCGGGCCTGCGCCTCGGCCTGCTGGTGGTGCCCCTCGCGGGCGCGCTCGTGGTCGTGCTCGCCGGGGTGCTGGGGTCCCGGAAGCGTCGACCGGCAAGCGACGAGGGGTAGGAAGGGCGCAGCATCAGGCGGACGTATTGAGCGTACGTTCGTACGCTCCAGGGTGTACCGTCGTTTCCATGGCGACGGACCACTTCGCGCAGGACCCCCGTACGAACCTGGAACGGATGCAGGCGGGCGACCTCTACATCGCCGACGATCCCGAGATCGCCCGCCGGCAGCAGGAGGCCGTACGCCTGGCCGCCCGCTTCCAGGCCGCCTTCGTCGAGGACGCCGCCGCGGCGCAGTCGATCCTCGCCGAACTGCTCGGTGCCGTGGGCGAGGAGGCGCATGTGCGCCCGCCCCTGTACGTGGACTACGGCAGCAACATCACCATCGGGGCGCGTACCTTCGTCAACTACAACCTGACCGCGCTGGACGTCGCGGCCATCGTCATCGGCGAGGACTGCCAGATCGGCCCGAACGTCCAGCTCCTCACCCCCACGCACCCCGTGGAGCCGCAGCCCCGGCGCGACAAGCTGGAGGCCGCGCAGCCGATCACCATCGGCGACAACGTCTGGATCGGCGGCGGCGCCATCGTCCTGCCCGGGGTGACCATCGGGGACAACTCCGTGATCGGCGCCGGCGCGGTCGTCACCAAGGACGTGCCGGCGAACGTGATCGCCCTCGGCAATCCCGCCCGCCCGGTCCGCGACGTCTGAGGCTCCCGTGGCCACCGGACACACCGACCCGCGGCGGCGCGAACGCATCGTCGCCGCCACCCTCGACCTCATCGCCGAGGAGGGGCTCGCGGCGGTCTCCCACCGCAAGATCGCCCAGCGTGCCGGGGTGCCGCTGGGGTCGATGACGTACCACTTCAGTGGGATGGACGAGCTGCTCCGGGAGGCGTTCGGCGAGTTCACCGGCCATGTGGTCGGCGTCTTCGACACGCATCTCGCGGCGCCGGCCGGCCGGGAGGAGGCCATCGCGGCCGTGGCCGACCTCGTCCACGCCCTGTCCGAGGGCAGCCGGCGCGACCTCGTGCTCACCCAGGAGCTGTACGCCCTCGCCGCCCGCCGACCCGCCTACCGGGAACTCACCCACGAGTGGATGCGCCGCAGCCGGGTCCACCTCGAGAAGTACTTCGACCCGGACACCGCCCGCCAACTCGACGCCCTCATCGAGGGACTGGCCCTCCACCTCGCCCTGTCCCGGGAACCCCACGACCGGGCCCTGACGCTCGACGCGATCGCCCGCATCACGGCAACCCGCCCGCCCCGGGAGCCATGAGCGGGCCCCCAGCCGCCCGTGCGGCACAGTCCTGACCACTGTGCCGCACGGGCATGACCGTCTCCCCCCGTCTCGACCTCCGCCCCACCCTCGGGGCGGCGGCGCGGACGGTGGGCGCCGGCCGCGCCGCACGTCGGCGGACGGCCGGGTTCGGCGCCGCACGCTCGGCGGTCCCGTTGTCACCGCACACCTTCTTTTGGCCTGGGCCAACCCGTCGACGCATCCCCGTCGGGGAGGACTTCCCAGGTCCCACGAGGGGCCTGGGAAGCGGTTCGGGTGAGGGTGGCGGGACCCTTGACAGGGCCATAGGTCTAGGCCAAGCTCCCTTTGCTGGTCTAAACCATTTAGAGGAAGCCGGGTCCCAGCACGCCGAGTGCCGCGCCATTGCGAGGGTCACCGCCGAGGGCGTGGGTGTGGAAGGCATTCCTGAGGAGGGGTGGCGCGTGAAGCGCAAGCTGATAGCCGCGATCGGGGTCGCGGGCATGGTGTTCTCCGTCGCTGCGTGCGGGGGAGGCGACGGCGACGGCAAGAGCACCGGGGCGGACGGCTACGAGGGTCAGACGCTCACCGTGTGGGTGATGGACGGCTCCTCGCCCGACGAGTGGCAGAAGGACCTCGCCACGGAGTTCGAGACCAAGACCAAGGCGAAGATCAAGTTCAAGATCCAGCAGTGGAACGGCATCCAGCAGAAGCTGACCACCGCCCTGTCCGAGGAGAACCCGCCCGACGTCTTCGAGGTCGGCAACACGCAGACCCCGGCCTACGCCAAGACCGGCGGCCTCGCCGACCTCACCGAACTGAAGTCGGCGATCGGCGCGGACTGGACCGAGTCCCTCAACGAGTCGTCCGTCTTCGACGGCAAGCAGTACGCGGCGCCGTGGTACTTCGCCAACCGCGTGGTCCTCTACAACAAGAAGGTCTGGGCCGACGCGGGCCTCAAGGACACGCCCAAGACCCGCGACGAGTTCTACGACGCGCTCAAGGCGATCGGTGACAAGACCGACGCGGAGCCGATCTACCTGCCCGGCCAGAACTGGTACCACTTCGTCGGACTCGTCATCGGCGAGGGCGGCGAACTGGTCAAGAAGGACGGCGACAAGCACGTCTCCAACCTCGACGACCCGAAGGTCGCCGCCGCCATGGAGACGTACAAGAAGTTCCAGGCGCTGTCCAAGGCGCCCAAGGACAAGGACGAGGCCACCCCGCAGCAGGGCGAGGTCTTCGCCAAGGGCGACGTCGGAGCCTTCATCGGCATGGGCTGGGAAGCCGGCATCGCCATCGAGGCCAACCCGAAGATCGAGCAGGACATCGGCTACTTCACCGTCCCGGGCGACACGGCCGGGCAGCCCGAGGGCGTCTTCCTCGGCGGATCCAACCTCGCCGTCGCCGCGGGCAGCAAGAAGCAGGACCTCGCCCAGGAGTTCCTGAAGCTCGTCCTGTCCGACAAGTTCGAGGGCGGCCTGGCCAAGGCCAACGGCGTCATCCCGAACAAGGAGTCGCTGCAGAGCAACCTGAAGGGCAACGCCCCCGCCGAGGCCGCCGCGCCGGCCGCCGCCGTCGGTGGCACCACCCCGCTGATCCCGGAGTGGGCCGCGGTCGAGAACGCGCCCAACCCGATCAAGGCGTACATGACGGCCGTCCTGAACGGCAAGTCCCCGGCCGAAGCCGCGAAGCAGGTCGAGGGCGAGTTCAACAAGCGCCTGGCGCAGGAGCAGTAGGAGCGCGAGCGTTCCGACCGGAGCGGGGGCCGGCCACTCGACGGCCCCCGCCCGGCGCTGAGTAGGTCGAGTAGAGAGATCTCGAGCATGACCGTGCAGACCGAACGACCGCCCTCCGGCCCGGCGGACGTCCGTAAGGCGGACCGCGGGGGAGCCGGCGGGCCGACACTCTCGGCCGCGTCCCGCATCGGCGCCTTCGCCCCGTACCTGTTGCTGCTGCCGGCCTGCGCGGCCACCGTGCTGCTGCTCGGCTGGCCGCTGCTGAAGGACGTGCTGCTGTCCTTCCAGAACCTCAACATGGGGCAGCTGATCCAGCATGTCACCGAGTGGAACGGCGTCGACAACTACAAGGAGACCCTCACCAGCGAGGACTTCTGGCGGGTCACCCTCCGCTCGATCCTGTTCACGGCGGTCAACGTCGTCCTGATCATGGTCCTGGGCACGCTGGTCGGCCTGCTGCTCGCCCGCCTCGGCAAACGGATGCGGGTCACCCTGCTGCTCGGCCTGGTGCTGGCGTGGGCCATGCCGATCGTGGCCGCCACCACCGTCTACCAGTGGCTGTTCGCCCAGCGCTTCGGTGTCGTCAACTGGGTCCTGGACAAGCTCGGCTGGCACTCCATGGCCGACTACAGCTGGACCAGCAGCCAGATGTCGACCTTCTTCGTCGTCATCGTGCTGATCGTGTGGATGTCCATCCCGTTCGTCGCGATCAACCTGTACGCGGCGACCACCACCATCCCGAACGAACTCTACGAGGCCGCCTCCCTCGACGGCGCGGGCGCCTGGCGGAGTTTCACCACGGTCACCATGCCGTTCCTGCGGCCGTTCCTCTACGCGACGACGTTCCTGGAGATCATCTGGGTCTTCAAGGCGTTCGTCCAGGTCCTCGCCTTCAACGGCGGCGGCCCCGACCGGCTCACCGAGATCCTCCCCGTCTACGCCTACGTCGAGGGCATGGGCAACCAGCACTACGGCATGGGCGCGGCGATCGCGGTCCTGACCATCCTGGTCCTGCTCGGCCTGACCGCCTACTACCTCAGGATCGTGCTCAAGCAAGAGGAGGACGCGCTGTGAAGCGCTCGCTCTTCGGCCGCCTGTGGCCCAACGCCACGGCCGTCGTCCTGTTCATCGGCTTCGTCTTCCCCGTGTACTGGATGTTCGCCACGGCCTTCAAGCCGACCGGCGACATCATCTCTCAGGACCCGGTCTGGTTCCCGACCGACGTCACCTTCGAGCACTTCAGGACCGCGACCGGCGCCGACCACTTCTGGACGTACGTCCGCAACTCGCTGACCGTCACCGTGCTGGCCGTCGTCTTCTCGCTGGTCATCGCGCTGGCCGGCTCCTTCGCCCTGGCCCGGATGCGGTTCAGGGGGCGGCGCGGCTTCGTCATCGGTTTCATGATGGCCCAGATGGCGCCCTGGGAAGTCATGATCATCGCGATGTACATGATCGTGCGGGACGCGTCGATGCTGAACAGCCTCGTGCCGCTGACGCTCTTCTACATGATGATGATCCTGCCCTTCACCATCCTGACGCTGCGCGGTTTCGTCGCCGCCGTGCCGAAGGAGCTGGAGGAGTCGGCGATGGTCGACGGCTGCACCCGCGCCCAGGCGTTCCGCCGGGTCATCCTGCCGCTGCTCGCCCCGGGCCTGATGGCCACCTCGCTGTTCGGCTTCATCACCGCCTGGAACGAGTTCGCGCTGGTCCTGGTGCTCAACAAGGACGCCGAGGCGCAGACCCTGCCGCTGTGGCTGTTCAGCTTCCAGACCCAGTTCGGCGACGACTGGGGCGCGACCATGGCCGCCTCGTCGCTCTTCGCCGTCCCGATCCTGATCCTCTTCGTCTTCCTGCAGCGCAGGGCCGTCAGCGGCCTGACCGCGGGCGCAGTGAAGGGATAACGCCACCCGATGACGACATCCACCACCGGCACCGACACCCTCACCCGCGACGCCCTGGCCGTCCTGCAACCCGGCTTCGCCGGCACCACCGCGCCGGACTGGGTGCGCCGCCGGCTCTCCGAGGGACTCGCCTCCGTCGCCCTGTTCGGCCGCAACGTCGCCACCGCCGAACAGGTCACCGCCCTCACCGCACAGCTGCGGGCCGAGCGGGACGACCTGCTCGTGGCGATCGACGAGGAGAGCGGCGACGTCACCCGGCTGGAGGTCCGTACCGGCTCCTCCTTCCCCGGCAACCACGCCCTCGGCGCCGTCGACGACACCGCCCTCACCCGCGGCGTCGCCCGCGAACTGGGCCGCCGGCTCGCCGAGTGCGGCGTCAACTTCGACTGGGCGCCCTCCGCCGACGTCAACGCCAACCCGGACAACCCGGTCATCGGCGTCCGCTCCTTCGGCGGCGACACCGACCTGGTCGCCCGGCACACCGCAGCCTGGGTCGAGGGCCTGCAGTCCACCGGCGTCGCCGCCTGCACCAAGCACTTCCCCGGCCACGGCGACACCAGCGTCGACTCCCACCACGCCGTCCCGCACATCGACCTCGACGCCACCACCCTGCACGAACGCGAACTCCAGCCGTTCCGGGCGGCGATCGCGGCCGGCACCCGCGCCGTCATGAGCGCCCACATCAGGGTCCCGGTCCTCGACCCGGACCGCCCCGCCACCCTCTCCCGCCGCATCCTCACCGACCTGCTGCGCGGCGAACTCGGCTACCAGGGGCTGATCGTCACCGACGGCATGGAGATGCGTGCCATCTCCGGCACCTACGGCCTCGAACACGGAGTCGTCCTGGCCATCGCGGCCGGCGCCGACGCGATCTGCGTGGGCGGCGGGCTGTGCGACGAGGACACGGTGCAGGGCCTCAAGGACACGCTCGTCGCCGCTGTCCGCTCGGGCGAACTCGCCGAGGAGCGGCTCGCCGACGCCGCCGCCCGGGTCCGCGCCCTGGCCGACTGGACCGCGGGGGCACGGCGCTCCCCGGTCGCCGCGGGCGACCGCGAGCCGGACATCGGCCTCACGGCGGCCCGCCGCGCGGTGACCGTGACCCGCACAGGGCCCGCCGTACCGGTCACCGGACCGGTGTACGTGGCCACCTTCCACCCCGCCGCCAACATCGCCGTCGGCGACGAGACCCCCTGGGGCGTCGGCGCGGAACTGGAGCGGCTGCTGCCGGGCACCACCACCGGCTCCTTCACCGGCCCCGACGCCGGTGCGCGGGCACGCGAGGCCGCGGCCGGCCGGCGCGTGGTCGCCGTGGTCCGCGACGAGCACCGGCACGCGTGGATGCGTACGGCCCTGGACACCCTGCTCGCGGCCGGGCCGGACACCGTGGTCGTGGAGATGGGCGTACCGCAGTCCGCGCCGCGCGGCGCGCTGCACGTCGCCACGCACGGCGCGGCGCGCGTGTGCGGGACCGCGGCGGCGGAGGCGGTCGTCGCGGGCTGACACGCCGGGAAGGCCCCGGCCCTCGGCGGCGTGCGCCGAGGGCCGGGGCCTTCGTGAGGAGGGACGGAGCGGGCGGACGACCGCGTCAGACCGCGGTCGGGGCCTGGGGCTGTCCGGACGGGGTCTTTCCGGCAGTGTGCTCCGTGTCCAGGTCCTGGGGAGCGCGGATGCCGGCCATGCCCACCACGGTCACGACCGCGGCCACCAGGGCGGCGATGCCGCACACCAGGTAGGCGAGGCTGTAGCCGCTGCCCAGCGCGTCGAGGGCGATGCTCTGCGCGGCCGACCCGGGGGCCCCCGGAGGCAGGCTGTTGATGGCGATCGGACCGGCCGCCTGGCCGATCTCGGTGGCGGCGCCCAGCTGGTCGGGCGGCAGATTCGAGCCGGCCAGCTTCGAGGAGAACGTGTCACCCGCGCGGCTGAGGGCGACCGCGCCGACGACCACGGGGCCCAGGGCGAAGCCGAGGTCGCGCAGCATGTTGGTGGTGGCGCTGGCCATGCCGGCCAGCCGGCCCGGCACGCTGTTCAGCGCGACGGCCGTGATCGAGCTGACGCCCAGGGCGAAGCCGATACCGATGAGCAGGGTCGGAAGGATGAACGGGGTCAGGCTCCGGTCGGTGACGTCCAGCTGGGTGCACATGAGCGAACCGATGGCCATCAGGAGGAAGCCGGAGGTCAGCAGCCAGTTCGGGGAGACCCGGTGGAGCAGCCGGGAGACGACCGGGATCAGGACGAACGCCGGTCCCTGCAACAGGAGGAACGGAACGGCGACGCGGAGCGGGTCCTGGTGCTGGACGGGGCCGAGCCACATGCTCGTCGCGAAGCACGCGCCGAGGAAGGCGATCATGCCGATGACGGCCACGATCGATCCCACCGTGAAGGCGCGGTCCCTGAACAGGGTCAGGTTGAGGATCGGGGAGTCCGCCCGGCGCTCGATCAGGATGAAGGCGATCAGGAAGCACGCGCCGACGGCGAACGCACCGATGATGTCCGGCTCGCCCCAGCCCTTCTCGGGTCCCTCCACGGCCGCGTACAGCACCAGGATGAGACCGATCGCGAAGGTGATCTGGCCGGGGACGTCGAGGCGACGCCCCTCAGCGGCCTTCGATTCCTTGGCCGTGGTCAGGCTGATCGCCACGCTCGCGAGGGCCAGCGCGACGAGGACCAGGTAGGAGCCCCGCCACGACCCGATCTTGGCGAAGACGCCGCCGATCAGCGGGGAGACCGCCGCGCCGGCGGACAGGAAGCCGCTCCACAGCGCGATGGCGCGGGCCCGTTCCCGGGCGCTGCGGGCCACGTCCGCGATCATGGTGAGCGATCCGGGGAACATGGCACCGGCGCCGAGACCGTTCAGCGCGGCGCCGACCCACAGCGTCTGCACATTGGGCGCGAGGGACGAGACGATGCTGCCGACGACGACCATCGCCGCACCCGAGGCGATGAGCCTGCGGCGGCCGAACAGGTCGCCGAGGACACCGAAGGTGAACTCGAAGACGACCACGGCGATCATGAAGGCCGCCGTGATCCAGGTCAGCTGGGACCCGCGGGTGCCCAGGTCCTGCTGGAAGAGGCCGTTGAGAGAGGCCGGCAGGGCATTGGCCAGCTGGGCCACGAACACCGCGCAGCTTGCGGCTGCAAGCGTGCCCGCGTAGCCCGGCCTCCGGGCAGCCCCCGCGGAAGGGCCAGGGGACGTCGTCGTCCCGTTGTTGAGCGTCACTGCGTTCTCCCTGACTGGGATGGTGAGACGGTTTCGGCCCCTTGTGGCCGATGCCGGTTTGGTGGTGAGCCGCCGCTCAGGGCGTGGGGGAACCGGGTCGGACGGCCCGGACTGGCTTCCGGGGCACAGCGCGTGCGCCGGGAGCGAGGCGGGTGGGTGGGTTCGTTCGGCTCCCCCCGGGGGCGGGGAACGTCGGGAACCGGTCGGGGTTGTCGTCGAGCACGGCACGCTGCGCGTCGCCCGTGAGGCAGGGCGCCGCGGATGCGGGAGCGCACGGTCGCCGGGTGGCCGGCCCGGTGGCGCCGTGGCCACGGTCGGGACGGCCGGCGGCGATCAGCCGGTGGTCGGCCGCTGCCACTCCGGCCGGACCAACGGCGTCCGGCGCACAACGAAGTACCTCACTCGGGGAGTTCCTCTCTGAACCATGGGCCGAAAAGTGCTGCGGCCTCACATCCGCGACGGGGGGAGCCGGATCGGTGGGTACGCCCGTCCGGCCATGGGGAAACGTGGCCCGGAGTGGGGAGGGGCGCCGGGTCGGGCTGTAGGAGTGGCGCCAATCGAGCGCGGTGACGGCGAGAATGACACTTCGCTTTACGTTCCGTCAAGGAAGTGTGCGCTATGTATTGGAAATAATCTCGGGGTGAGGACCCCGAGGTCGGGCGCGGTGCCCGGCGCTACGATGAACGCCATGACCGCCCCCACCGCCGGCCCGCTGCCCACCCCGTCCGACATCCCAGGACGGGGGTGCTGACATGGCCGGTCTGCGTGAGGCGCAGAAGCGGATGACCCGCCAGCTCCTGCTGGACTCGGCGCTCGGCCTGTTCCGCGCCAAGGGCTACGCCGCGACGACCGTGGACGACATCGCGGCCGCGGCGGGCACCACGCGGGTGACGTTCTACGCGTACTTTCCGTCCCGCAGCGATCTGATGCGGGCGCTCATCGGCGAGTTGAACGAGAAGCTCGAGCGCGTCGACTCGCCCGCCCGCCGCTCCACCGCCCGGCGGCTCGTCGAGGTCGTCCACGACGGCAGCCGCGAGGCGATCACCGAGTGGCTGTACGACATCTCCGGCCGCTGGGACTCCGTGCGGCCCCATCTGGTGGCCGCGTTCGAGGCTGCCGCGGTCGACCCGGATCTGCGCGGACTGGTGAACGCCTGGCTGGACGAGGCCGTCAGCGACGTCGAGGAGGGCCTCCATCGGGCCGGCCGCTTCGCCCCGGACAGCCGCCACCTGCGCGGCGTCCTCGTCATCGCCCAGCTCGACCACGTCGCCCGCAACTGGACCCCCGGCCGCTGGAAGGCCGACCGCGAAGCCATGATCGACATCCTCGCGGAAAGCTGGACGGGCCTCCTGAGCGACGGCACCACGGCGCCACCGGAACCGGAACCGGACCAGCCCTGAGCCCTCCGACCCCCACAGGCCACGGGGCCCCAGGCCGCTCAGGTCGTCGTCGCCAGGTCCGTGCCCAGGGCTCGGGCCGCCGCTTGCAGGGTGCCGACCAGGGACTGGAGGTCGTGCGGGTCGTAGCGGACGCCGGGCATGGAGATCGACAGGCCAGCCAGGGTCTTGCCCTCGCGGTCGCGGACCGGGACGCCGACGGCCACCAAACCGCGCTCGGAACGGTTCCGGTTCACGGCGAAGCCGCCCTTGAGGACACCCTTCAGCTCCTTGGACAGCCGGCCGAGATCCGGGCGGTCCTGCGGCCGGTCACGGTAGCGCTCGGGCGCGTACACCTCCGCCAGTTCCTCCTCGCTCAGCTCGGCGAGCAGCAGCAGACCCCCCGTCGTACGGTGGGCGGGGAAGACCATCCCCTCGCGGGAACCGACCCGCAGCGACTGGTGGCACTCCACGCTCGCGATGAACCTGGCCGTGTCCCCGGTGCGGATGGTGAGGTTCGTGGTCTCGTTCAGCAGGTCCACCACCCGGTGCAGATGGGGCAGGGCCGCCGTCCGCAGCCGTGACACCAGAGAGCGCGAGTGCGTCGCCAACTCCAGCACCGGACCCGCGTGGTACACGCGCTGCTCGTCCCGTACCGCGAAGTCCCGGTAGACCAGCATGGCCAGCAGCCGGTGCGCGGTCGACCGGGCGACCCCGAGCCGCTCGGCGACCTGGGTGACGGTCAGCGCGCCCTCGAGCTGGAGCATCGTCGCGGTCCGCAGCGCGTGGTCGACGCTCGCGATCGCATAGGGCGGCGGCGTCTTGAGCGGCTTGTCCACCGAGGGCCTCCTGACGTTGGCTGTTCTGCTCTCCAGAATTTACATGTTCGTTCCGTGGACAAGGAGGAGGCTTGCTTACGTGACTACCTCATTCAGCACCCCCTCTGCCACGGGCTCCCCCGTCCGCCTGAGCGCCGTCAGTGCCGCGGACCAGCCCGACGTCACCCCGGCGCTCGAGGAGCTGTACCGGGGCTTCGAGAGCGAACTGCTCGTCCCGCTGTGGACCGAGATCGGCGACCTCATGCCGGCTCACCCCCGGTCCCGCGCCGTCCCGCACCTGTGGCGCTGGGAGCGGCTGCGGGAGCTGGCCGCGCAGGCCGGTGAGATCGTCCCGGTCGGCCGGGGCGGCGAGCGGCGCGCCATCGCACTGGCCAACCCCGCCCTCGGCGGACGGCCCTTCGCCACGCCCACCCTGTGGGCGGCCATCCAGTACCTGATGCCCGGCGAGGACGCCCCCGAGCACCGTCACACCCAGCACGCCTTCCGCTTCGTCGTCGAGGGCGAGGGCGTGTGGACCGTCGTCGGCCGCGACCCGGTGGCCATGCGCCGCGGCGACTTCCTCCCGCAGGCCGGGTGGAACATGCACGCCCACCACAATGCCACCTCCCAGCCGATGGCCTGGATCGACGGCCTGGACATCCCGTTCCAGTACACCAGCGAGTCCCAGTTCTTCGAGTTCGGCCGCGACGAGATCAGCGACGCCGAGCGGATCACCCCGGACCGCTCCCGCTCCGAGCGCCTCTGGGGACACCCGGGACTGCGCCCCGTCGCCGCCACCGTGGACGCCCCCGGCACGCCCCTCCTCGCGTACCGCTGGGAGCACACCGACCGGGCGCTCATCGACCAGCTCGCCCTGGAGAAGGAAGGCTTCGGCGGCACCGTCGAGCCCGGCCACGCCGCCGTCCGGTTCACCGACCCGTCCAACGGCACCGACGTGCTGCCCACCATCCGCGCCGAGGTGCACCGCGTGGTGCGCGGCGCCGAGACCGCCCCGGTGCGCGAGACCGGCTCGTCCGTCTACCAGGTCTTCGACGGCTCCGGCACCGTCACCGTCGGCGACACCTCCTGGTCCGTGACGCGCGGCGACCTGTTCGTCGTCCCGTCCTGGCAGCCGCTCTCCGTGCGCTCCGAGGCCGGCTCCACCGACTCCGACTCCGGCGCCCTGGACCTCTTCCGGTTCAGCGACTCCCCGATCTTCGAAGCCCTCCGGCTCGACCGTACCCACGTGGAAGGAACCACCCGCTCATGAAGCTCGCCACCCTCCGTACCGACGGCACCACGAAGGCCGTCCGGCTCGACGGTGACGTCCTGGTCGACCTCGGGTTCCCCGACGTGGGCACCCTCCTCGCGCAGGACGACTGGGCGGAGCTCGCCGCCGCCCCCGCCGCCGGTGACGCCACGACGTACCCCGCCGAGGGCGCCGACCTCGCGCCCGTGGTCCCGCAGCCGTCCAAGGTCGTCTGCGTCGGCCTCAACTACCGCAACCACATCCAGGAGATGGGCCGGGACCTGCCCGAACACCCCACCCTGTTCGCGAAGTTCGCCGACTCCCTGATCGGCGCGACGGACGACATCGTCCGCCCCGAGGAGACCGAGCAGTTCGACTGGGAGGTCGAACTCGCCGTCGTCGTCGGCAAGCAGGTCCGCCGCGCCAAGGGCGAGCAGGCCGAGCAGGCCATCGCCGGCTTCACCGTGCTCAACGACATCACCACCCGCGACTGGCAGTTCCGCACCCGCGAGTGGCTCCAGGGCAAGACCTGGGACTCCACCACCCCCGTCGGCCCGTACCTGGTGACCCCCGACGACCTGCCCGGCGGCGTCCGCCCCACGCTCGACGTCAAGCTCACCGTGGACGACGAGGTCATGCAGTCCGACAACACCGGTGACCTGCTCTTCGACCCGGTCGCCCTGGTCGAGTACGTCTCCACCATCATCCGCCTCAACCCCGGCGACATCATCGCCACCGGCACCCCCGGCGGCGTCGGCCACGCCCGCAAGCCCGGCCGCTACCTGCTCGGCGGCGAGAGGGTCGTCACCGAGATCCAGGGCATCGGCCGCCTGGAGAACAAGGTCGTCAAGGAGAAGCAGGCCTGATGCCCCGCTCGTTCGACGACACCCGCCGCTGGGCGGAGCTCGGCACGAACCTGGTGCTCGAGGCCACCGCCGACTTCGACGACAAGGCCTACGACGCGCCCAGCGGCCTGCCCGGGTGGCAGCGCCGTCAGCTCGTCGCCCACGTCGCCGCCAACGCGGACGCCCTCGGCAACCTCGTGCACTGGGCGGCCACCGGCGAAGAGACCCCGATGTACGCGTCCCCCGAGGAACGGGCCGCCGGCATCGAACGCGGCCTCGGCATGCCCGCCGCCGAACTGACCGGGTGGCTGCGCCGCTCCGCCGCCGAACTCGCCGCGTCGACGGCCGAGCTCGGCGACGGGCAGTGGCAGAACCCGGTCGTGACGGCGCAGGGCCGTACGGTGCCCGCCACCGAACTGCCCTGGATGCGCTCCCGCGAGGTGTGCGTCCACGCCGTCGACCTGGGCACCGGCATCACCTTCGCCGACCTGCCGGCCGATTTCCTCGGCGCCCTCTGCGACGACGTCATCGCCAAGCGCGCCAAGACCCCCGGCCCGGCGCTGCGCCTGACGGAGACCGACACCGGAGAGGTCCGGGAACTCCCCGGCGACGGCGAGCCGACCGTGCTCACCGGCCCGCTGCACGAGATCACGGCCTACCTCACGGGGCGCGGGCACGCGCTCACCGCCCCCGACGGCGGCCCGGTACCCACTTTGGGTCCCTGGCTCTGAACAACCGGGCCGGATCCCCGGCTCAGACAGGAAGTACACGATGTCCCCTGCGACCCCTCCCACCGAAGGCCGACCCGACGCCATCATCGTCGGCGGTGGCATCGGTGGCCTCAGCACCGCCTTCGCCCTCGCCCGGGAGGGGCTGCGCGTCCGCGTTCTCGAACGGGCCAAGGAGTTCGGCGAGGTCGGCGCCGGCCTCCAGATCGCGCCCAACTGCACCCGCATCCTCGACGAGTACGGTCTGCTCGACGAGGCCAAGGAACTCGGTGTGGTCCCCGAGAACATGGTCATGCGCGACGCGCTCGACTCCCGCGAGCTGGTCCGCCTCGACCTGGGCGAGCTCGAGCGCCGCTACGGCTTCCCGTACATGGTCATCCACCGCAGCGACCTGCACGGCCTCTTCCTGCGGGCCTGTCGGAAGGCCGGCGTGGACCTGGTCACCGACCAGACGGTCGTCGACTACGAGAACACCGACGGCGGCGCGCGCATCACCCTGGCCGACGGCCACACCGAGGAGGCGCCGCTCGTCATCGCCGCCGACGGCCTGCGCTCCGTGGCCCGGCAGAAGCTGGTCGGCGACGACATCGTCAGCTCCGACTACGTGGCCTACCGGGCGGCCGTCCCGATCGATGCGGTCCGGGACAACGGCATCGCCGAGAAGGACGTCACCGTCTACGTCGGACCCCGCTGCCACTTCGTCCAGTACGCGCTGCGCGGCGGCGACATGTTCAACCAGGTCGCCGTGTTCCAGTCGCCCAAGGCCCTCGCCGGGCAGGAGGACTGGGGCACCCCCGACGAACTCGACGCGGCCTTCGAGGGCACCTGCGAGACCGTGGGCAAGGGCATCCCGCTGATGTGGCGGGACCGCTGGTGGCAGATGATGGACCGCGACCCGATCGACACCTGGGTACACGGCCGCATCGCCCTCCTCGGCGACGCCGCCCACCCGCCGCTGCAGTACATGGCACAGGGCGCGATCATGGCGATCGAGGACGGCTGGGTCCTCGCCCGGCACGTCGCCCGGCTGCGCGCCGAGGGCGCCGCCCCGTCGGCCGTCGACTGGGACGCCGTGCTGGCCGCGTACGAGGCGGTCCGCGTCGAGCACTGCCGCCGGATCCTGACGACCGCCCGAGCCTGGGGCGAGCTGTGGCACCTCGACGGCCCGGAGCGGCTGCAGCGCAACGCGATCATGCGGGGGATCGACCCCGCCGAGTACGCCTTCACCGACTGGGTGTACGGCCCCACCGCACTGTTCCCGGACGAGGAACCGCCCATGTTCCAGCCCATCCCGCTGGCCTCGGCCCGCGTCGAGGAGAGCGCGGCGGCGGCGACCGACGCCGTGCCCGGGAGTGTGGACGCCGGCGCCGCAGCGCTCGCGGGCGGCACGGCCCGCTGACGGACGGCCTGCACCGCGACCGCCTCGTCGGCGGTCGCGGTGAAGGCCGACGGATCAGGGCCGGTCCGGCGGATCATGCCGAAGGCGCGGGGGCGGCGCGCCCTCACCCACTCACCCAAGCTCTTCGAGCAGGGGGCTGCCCCCAGCGTCGTCGTCACTCGCCGACTCCCCGAGCTCTCGGCTCCCCCCACTCTCGGCTCTGCTTGAGCGGGGGCCCCATGAGCAGGGGCACCCCCATCGCGGCGGTGCCCTCCTCCGCCTTGCGGCCGAACGCACCAGCCCCCGCTCGATCCAGCTGGACAGATGCCGCCGACCACCTCCGACTTGATCCGCCGGACAGGCCCAAGGGCCCGCGCGCCGACGCCGGGCACGGGCCCACTGACACGACGAACGCCGGCCGGACCGCGGGGTGCGGTCCGGCCGGCGTTCTGTCATGCGTGCGGCCGGTGTGCGGTCAGCCCCCGGCCGGCAGCATCAGCCGGGCCAGCAGGTCGTCCAGGGTGACCAGGCCGGTCAGCCGGCCCGTGTCGTCCCGGACGACCGCGAGAGTGCCCCGGCGGCGACGCAGCACGTCGATCGCGTCGGCGACCGTCGTGGTGTCCGTCAGCTCGGGCACCGGGCGGGCCAGCTCGCGGGCGCTCGTGGCACGGTCCCGGGCGCGGGCGACCAGCGCGTCACGCGCGTGGAGCGCGCCGAGCACGGTGGTGCCGTCACGGACGAGCAGCCGGGTCCGGTCGTACGCGGTGGCCACTCGCAGCACCTCGTCGACGCCGGCGTCACCCTCGACCGAGTCGATCTCGCCGGCCGGGATCCGCAGGGCGCCGACCGGGGTGTCGGGCTCGGTCAGCGAACGGGTCAGCAACTGCGAGTCGGTCTTGCTGATCAGGCCGAGCCGCTCCGACTCCACCACCAGGTGGGTGAGCTGTTCACGGTCGTGGACCGAGGCCAGCTCGTCGCGCGGGCTCACCCGGCACATCCGTACCAGTGCGTTGCTCACCACGTCCAGCACGTGGATCAGCGGCCGCACGACCTTCACCACCGCCCGGAACGACGGGGCGAGCAGCATCGCGGAACGCTCCGGATGGGCGATCGCCCACGACTTGGGCGCCATCTCGCCGATCACCATGTGCAGGAACACCACCACGGTCATCGCGACGGCGAACGCCACCCCGTAGCTGACCGCGCTCGGCAGACCCAGACTGTGCAGCAGCGGGTCCAGCTCGTGCGAGATCGCGGGCTTGGACACAGAGCCCAGGCCCAGCGTGCACACCGTGATGCCCAGCTGGGCACCGGCGAGCATCAGCGACAGCTCGCGCATGCCCGCCAGAGCGGCACCGGCGCCGCGCCGCCCCTCGGACGCCGCCTTCTCCATGCGGTGCCGTTTGGCGGCGACCAGCGCGAACTCGGCCGCCACGAAGAACCCGCTGCCGATCAGCAGCAGCACGGTCACGAAGAGAGCCATCGGGAAACTCATGCGGGCTCCTCCGTCTTCCCGGCTTCCTTCGCCAGGGGCGCGATCCGGGTGATGCGCACCCGCTCGGCGACATGCCGGTCCAGGGTGCGTACGTCGAGCACCGCGCGGCCGTCCCCGGGCAGCTCGACGGTGACCCGGTCACCCACGGTGGGGAAACGGCCCAGCCGGTCCACGATCAGCCCGGCCACGGTCTCGTAGTCGTCCTCCTCGGGCAGCCGTACGCCGGTCGCCTCGGCCACCTCGTCCAGCCGGCGGCCCGCGTCCACGAGCCAGCCGTCGCCGTCGGCGACCGCCAGTTCGGAGACCGTGTCGGACTCGTCGGCGATGTCGCCGACCAGCTCCTCGGCGATGTCCTCGTAGGTGACGATGCCGGCCACGCCGCCGTGCTCGTCGAGGACGACCGCGAACTCGTCGTCCTGCTCGCGCATCCGCGCGACCGCGTCCGGCAGCGGAAGGGTGTCCGGCAGCAGCAGGGGCCGCCTGGCCATCGCGCCGGCCAGCCGGCCGGCGGGGACCGCCATCAGCTCGCGCACGCCCAGCACCCCCGCGACGTCGTCAGGGTGGTCCCCGAGCACGGGGTAGTTGGAGTGGCCGTGCGCCGCGATCAGGCCGACCGCCTCGTCGGCGCTCGCCTCCCCGCGGACGAAGACGGCGTCCGCGCGCGGCACCATCACCGTGTGCAGGGTCCGCTCGGAGAACTCCAGCGCGTGGTCCAGCAGGGTGGCGGTGTCCCCGGGCAGCGCCCCGCTCTCGTGGGACTCGCCGATCAGATGGCCGAGCTCCTCCAGCGTGGCACCGTGGTGCAGCTCCTCGACCGGCTCGATGCCGACGCGGCGCAGCAGCCGGGAGGCGGCATTGTCGAAGATCCGCACCAGCGGTCCGACGACCTTCAGATACGCCAGGGTCGAGCCGGCCAGCGCCTTCGCCAGCCGCTCGGGCACGGCGATGGCGAGGTTCTTCGGGGCCAGCTCGCCGAGCACCATCTGGACGATCGTGGCGAGCACGAAGGCGAGCACGACGGAGACGCCGCTCACGGCCGCGTCCGGCAGTCCGAGGCCGGACAGCGCCGGCCGGAGCAGCGCGGACACCGACGGCTCGGCGATGAAACCGACGACCAGACCGGTGACGGTGATGCCGAGCTGGGCGCCCGACAGCATGAAGGACAGCCGCTCCAGCACCTTCAGGGCACGGGCGGCCCTGCGGTCTCCGGCTTCGGCCTCACGGGCGAGCGCGAGCCGGTCCACGGAGACGTAGGCGAACTCCTGGGCGACGAAGTAGCCGGTGCCGGCGGTGAGCGCGAACACGGCGAGCAGGCCCAGCAAGGCCTCTACGGCACTCATCCAACACCACCCCGCCGGGTGCCGATTTCAACAGGTGCGTGACGGGATGGTCGGGGACTGTGCCCCGGGGGGTCCGTCGATCTGGCGGACACGTGCGTGACTCCTCGTATATGTGCTGGTGGGTCTGTCAGCGGTCCAACGATTCCGACGGGGGCCATGTTCCCGCAAGGGGCCGGACCGCCCCCGTCCGGGTGCGGTCCGGCCCCTTGCTCGGAGGCCGAGGACGCGGCCCCGCGGGGCCACGCCTGCTTCACGTGTTCGGGTACGGGGCAGAAGGGCTCACCCCGGGCGGCCCGAGGTTGCGGAGTGTGTCGCATTGGGCCGAACGGGTGGCCATGCGTAAGAATTGCCCGATGCAGACAGTCAGCGCGACCCAGGACGGAGCATGCCGGTGAACAGCCACGATGTCACCGACGAACAGTGGGAGGGGCTCGCCCAGGTCGTTCCGCTGCGGGGCCGCGACGCCTGGCCGTCCTCGGTGGGCCACCGGCCCAGGCCCGAGGTCGAGACCGAGGCGCGACGCCGGTTCGTGGTCCTCCGGGTGAACGTGTTCGCGGACGCCCGCGACGTCGCGGAGACGCTGATGGCCGGGATCCCGGTCCTGCTCGACCTCACCAGCGCGGAGGGCGACGTCGCCAAACGGATACTGGACTTCAGCACCGGCGTCGTCTTCGGCCTGGGCAGCGGCATGCACCGCGTCGACCGCAATGTCTTCCTGCTGACCCCGGCCGGCACCGAAGTGGCGGGCCTGATGCAGGGCGTCGGGATCCCCGGGGACGGTTAGGGCCTGTTCCCCGGGCAGGTCCCCGGGTCCGGGGCGTGAACGGGCGGGCCTCTGCTTAGCCCGATCGTGGGAAGCCCGCACAAGCGGAACGGTTCGCCTCGCGCCGTGGCCCTAGCGTCCCGCACATGACCCTGCCCCACCTGTCGCCGCCGGCCACGTCATCCCTGTCCTCCCGGTCCCCCTCCCTGTCCTCCGCCGCCCCGTCCGCCGGGGCCTCCTACGGGGAGGGCGGCGCCCAGGGGCGCCCGGACCGGCCGCACCTCACCGAGCTGCTGCTGTCCGCCTTCGCCGGACATCGCAACACCGGGCTCCCGCTCGGGCCCCTCACCCTGCTGGCCGGGGCCAGCGGCAGCGGCAAGACCAGCGCCCTGCGGGCCTACGAGGCGCTCGCCCGGCTCGGGGGCGGGGCCGAACTCGGTGAGGCGTTCCCCGAACCGGACGCGTGCGTGCCGGAACGGGCCCGCGCCGACGCGCAGGACCGCCGGGGCTTCCGCATCGGCTGCACCGCCGACGGCCCCGAGGGCCCGGTCCGGCTCGAGGTCGCCGTCCAGGCGCAGCCCGGGCTGCGGATCGTGGGGGAGCGGCTGACGGCGGACGGTGTGGTCCTGCTGGAGACCGCGCTGCGCGACCCCCGGCGCCGCACGGTGCAGGCCGCTTGGCACACCGCCGGGTCCACCCCGGTCACCCGCGGCCCGCTGCCCGACGACCGGCTGGGAACCGCGCTGCTGCCGCTGCGCGTCGCCGGCCGGACACCCGGCGAGCGCAGAGTGCTGGCCGCAGCCGAGCAGATGGTGGTGGCCCTGCGCTCGGTCTTCGCCTGCGATCCCCGGCCCGACGGCATGCGTGACCCCGTGCCGACCGGCACCGGGCGGCTGCTCGGCGGCTGCGGCAACCTCGCCGACGTGCTGTGGCGCACCCACGCCGAGTGCGCGATCCGGTACGGGCTCCTGGTGTCCGCCGTGCGCGCCGGATGCGCCGGACCGGTCGCCGGCCTGCTCGCCGAGCCGTATGGCGGTGGACTGGTCCGCGCCCTGCTCGACCGGGGCGACGGAATCCGTACCGACCTCGGACGGCTGGGCGACGGCGAGCTGCGCTACGTCGCGCTCGCCCTGGTGCTGCTCACCGGCCCCGGTGTGCTGGAGGTCGACGCGCCCGGCGAGGTCCCGGCCGCGCTGCAGACCCTCACCGTGCTCGCCGACGGGCTCGACCGGGGCATGGACCCGCTCCAGCGCGCGGAAATGCTGCGGCTGGCGGCGCGGATGTGCGAGCGCGGACACATCCGGCTGGTCGGCTCGGTGAACGACGCCTCATGGGTCACGGGGGTGGGCGGCGTGACGGTGCTACACCTGAACCGTGACTGACACGCCCGACCCGATGCGCCCCACCGCCTCCACCGACCCCACCGGCCCGCCCGCCCCACTGGATGTGACCGGACTCCAGCGCAGGCTCGCCGAGTTCGCCGCGGCGCGGAACTGGCAGCCGTACCACACCCCGAAGAACCTCGTCGCCGCGCTCAGCGTGGAGGCCTCCGAACTGGTCGAGATTTTCCAGTGGCTGACGCCGGAGGAGTCGGCCCGCGTCATGGAGGACCCCGACACCGCGCACCGCGTCGGCGACGAGGTGGCCGATGTGCTCGCGTATCTGCTCCAGTTGTGCGAGGTGCTCGGCATCGACCCCCTGGCCGCGCTGGACGCCAAGATCGACCGCAACGAGCACCGCTTCCCGGTCTGAACGGGCCCTCCGGGGGCTGCCCTCCGCGGAGGGCAGCCCCTCTGCGGAACGAACTTCTCCGTTATCACTCTCCGCAGTCGATATGTCGACCGTTTTCGAATTGTTGTCACCAGATTTCCTCCTTCCGGCAGGTGCTCTGTCTCAAACAGTCTCACTCTGGGTAGTGAACAGGGAAGTTGGGCGGACGCGTGGGCAGCGCGTTGGACAGACAGGGGCGGCGCATGGACGCTGTGCGGCTCATAGCGACGAGCAGACGGGCCCTCACCACGGCCGGCGGTGTGCCGGAACTCTCGGCCGAGGTGTGGCAGGCGCAGGCCCTCGCGCAGGCGATAGGCAGTCGCCTCGCGGTTACCGGCCCGCCCGAACTGCGCGGCGAGGCCTTGGGGCTGACCGAGTTGGCGGGCCGCGGCTGCGGTGTGCTGGACACCCCTCGGCTCGGGGCGGGCGAACTGCGCGCGGCCATGCTCACCGACCTGGGTGACGCCCGGCAGGTCCTGCTGCACCTGGGCGGACTCCTCGGCGAGGTCGGTATCGCGCTGGTCGGCATGGCCTCCTCGGCGGACGACGAGGCCTCGTACTGGCAGTGCGTGGAGGCCATCGACGCGGCGGACGAGTCCCGCGACCGCGTCCTGGAGATGCTCCGAAAACTGGCGGACCGCGACCGGACCCTCGCGGAACGCGAGGCGGGCTAGGCGCGACACGGGCACGGCGGAGGCGCGACACGGACCGGCCGGGCCCTGCCGGGTCCGAGCAGGCAGGATGGGGGAATGGATCTCCGTATCTTCACCGAGCCCCAGCAGGGGGCCACCTACGACACCTTGCTCACCGTTGCCAAGGCCACCGAGGACCTCGGCTTCGACGCCTTCTTCCGCTCCGACCACTACCTCAAAATGGGCTCCGGGGACGGCCTGCCCGGCCCCACCGACGCCTGGATCACCCTTGCCGGCCTCGCCCGCGAGACCCGGCGCATCCGGCTCGGCACCCTGATGACCGCGGGCACCTTCCGCCTCCCCGGCGTCCTCGCCATCCAGGTCGCCCAGGTGGACCAGATGTCCGGCGGCCGCGTCGAACTCGGCCTGGGCGCGGGCTGGTTCGAAGAAGAGCACAAGGCGTACGGCATCCCCTTCCCGAAGGAGAAGCTCGCCCGCCTGGAGGAGCAGCTGGAGATCGTCACCGGCCTGTGGGCCACGGAGACCGGCCAGACCTATGACTTCCACGGCACGTACTACGACCTCACGCAGTCACCGGCGCTCCCCAAGCCGGCCCAGGCCAAGGTGCCGGTGCTCATCGGCGGCCACGGCGCCGTCCGCACCCCCCGGCTCGCCGCGCGGTACGCCGACGAGTTCAACATGCCGTTCGCCTCCCTCGAGGACAGCGAGCGCCAGTTCGGCCGGGTGCGCGCCGCAGCCCAGGAGGCCGGCCGCGACCCGGGCGACCTCGTGTACTCCAACGCGCTGGTCGCCTGCGTCGGCAAGGACGAACAGGAGATCGCCCGCCGCGCCGCCGCGATCGGTCGCGAACCCGACGAGCTGCGGGCCAACGGGCTGGCGGGCACCCCCGCCGAGGTCGTCGACAAGATCGGCCGCTACGCCGAGATCGGCGCCCGGCGCATCTACCTCCAGATCCTGGACCTGTCCGACCTCGGCCACCTGGAACTGATCTCCTCCCAGGTCCAGTCCCAGCTCAGCTAGCCTCTCCCGCCGTGCGGGCAGGCCGCCCGCACGGCCCACACGACCGTGCCGGCCCCCGCAGGCCTGCACGCACTCCCGGCAGGCCTGCGAACGGAGCCCTCCCGTCCTCGCTTCTCCGGCTCACGCCCGTACGGCCATCGGTAACTCCGGTCTCGGTGACCGACGGGCAGCCCCGCGGTCCCTGGGGCACGTCCAGGAAGCTCCGGGCCAGGCGCACCCGGACGAGCCGCCCGAGCCGGTCGTGCGCCGTTGGCGTGCTGACCTGTGTGAAGGGACGGTCCGGGATCTTGTCGGGCTCGGCCGGCTTCACCGCCGTTCCCCGTTGTTCCCCGCTCGATCTGGTGCGGGTGTGGTGCAGTGCTGTAGCGCCCGGGAGGTGATCAGCCGGATACGTTCCATTCATGGAGTCTGATCTTCACCTGACGGTTGTGATCTGCGTGCCGGATCACTTCACCTGTGACGGTGGAGCCCACGGCGGGCAGTTCCATGGGGTGAGGCATGGTGGTGATCTCGGCAAGGCCAACTGCATTCGGTACGTCATCGAGCAGAAGGAAGACGCCGAACGGCCGCCGACCGATGACCCGTCCGCTGACGTGGGATCCGCGGGGCAGCGCAGAGAGGGTTGCCGGCCGGCTCCGGTCCATGGCGTCCGAGGCCGGCACCTGGGAGCGGTCCGGCCGGCTGAACTCGGGCATCGGTCAATCATCGCCAGGAAGACGGAAGTTGTCGACAGCCGGCCTCGACGCCCGGCCGCTCGGGCGCGGGTCCGACACGCTTTCCAACGGGGGTGCTGCGATCTTGAGCCGTGTGCAGGGGCGTTCGCCTGGGTTCATGGCCGATCGGTCGCCGGTTCCGGGAGGGCTGTGGGTCTCGCCCGAACGGTCGTGAGCGGGTCTGAACGAGACGGAAACCGAGACGGGGCCGGCGTGTCAGGCGTTCTCTTCTGCCCGGGTGACGCTCAGCCTTCCTGCGCTTCGTCCGGGAGTGAGGCGGTGTCCTCGACCGGCGGGGCTTTGATGGTCACAGGCTGATTGATGCTGAGGAAGGTGACGGTCAGGTCGAGCGGCCCGCCGGAGGTACCGCCCCGACTGCATCTCTCGGCTGCTGGGCACCGTCGTTGACCGTGGCTGACCGCCCGTTGCGGCACGACTGTGGCACGCGTCCGCCCGAAGCCGCGCGATGAGTGACGGGCCAAGCACTTGGAAGGTGCTTGATGGTCCGAGCCATATACGGCCTCTGACCTGCGGTTGGCAGCACTGTGATCGATCGGCCCGGGCAGCTTCGACGCGCATTCGGCAGAAGCCAGTGACTGCTCCGGGGTGGCGGGAGCGCCGGTAGAGGCGCTGCGGCTGCGGTACCACTGATGCGGACACCCCGGGCCGAATCTAGACTGGCGAAGGCAGGAAAGTCCCGATCAGGGAGATGTACGCCATGGCCAAGCGAGCCAACAAACGACGCGGCCGTAAGAAGAAGAAGGCCAACCACGGCAAGCGTCCCAACACCTGAGCCGACCGAGCGCGCCGCCGAGGGCAACCACGCTGGAAGCGCCCCGGCGGGATCAATCTGTGCCCACGGCTCCAAAGGGCCCTTCCGGCTCCAGGCATAGACGCAGGTCGCAGCCCTCTGGTGGGTGGAATGGTGAAGTTTCCCCTCTTCACCACCAACCCCGACGACTTCAAAGGGCTGGACGACCTCCTCACCGTCGTACCGGTCACCCGCCCGAAGGTGCCCCACGAAGGCTGACACCAGGGCACCGGTGCGGTGGGAGCACAAGGGGCTTCGTGGTCCGCGAGTGACACGGACGCGACCGGCAGGAGAGCCGGTTCGGTGAACAAGCCCCTCGGACACCCGAGTCAGCTGTCGCGGCCGCCATGAACCAGCCTTGGGCCGGAAAACTGGTGCTGCCCCCGGCCCGGGGACAGACGACCCAGCGCCAACCGTGCCACGCGCGGCCAGTCGGCCGCCGCTCCGCTGCCTCGCAGCGTGTGAGGGCGGCGGCGCGGCACGCGGACCCGGAGCGCGCCGGGCGCGCTCCGGCACACGACGGGTGACGGCAGGACGACGTGTTCTCCGTCGATGCCGACCGGGAGGGTGTCCGTGCCGGCTTCGACGGCGACTTCTCCGGCGTTCAGCCGGACGAGCCCCCCGGAGCGTGGACCGCGCACGATGCGCGCCGCCTCAGTGGTGTTGCCGACCCGCACGCACACCAGGCCGAGGAGCCCCGAGTCCAGCCGCTCCCTGCGCCCCGGACGGGCCGCGTCGACGGCACGTCCGTAGGGGTTGTTGCTGACGAGCAGTGCCTGGAGCCCGTCGATGTGCGTTCGGCCGGCCCGTATCCGCAGCCTGAGCGCGTCCTCGCCGGTGAGGA
Organism: Streptomyces chlorus; assembly: GCF_042655885.1. Classification (NCBI taxonomy): domain Bacteria; kingdom Bacillati; phylum Actinomycetota; class Actinomycetes; order Kitasatosporales; family Streptomycetaceae; genus Streptomyces; species Streptomyces chlorus. The sequence continues at coordinate 77,031 of NZ_JBHSOA010000042.1, read as the reverse complement.
GACCGGGGAGGGTGCGCAGGGTCGTGCGCGCCTTGGCGTCCCGGTACGCGGGGTCGGTGACGACGGACGCGTACGTTCCGAACGAGGCGTTGTTGACGAAGACCCGGTCCGCGGCGTACCCGAGGTCGATGCGGAGTTCGACGCCGTCGGTCAGGGCCTGCAGGGCTGCGGCCGGATCATCGCGGTCGAGGCCGAGATCGAGGGCGAAGTGGTTGCGGGTGCCTGCGGGGATCACCATGAACGGCAGATCGTGGCGCGCCGCGACCTCGGCCACCAGTGCCTGGGTGCCGTCGCCTCCCGCCACCGCCAGCAGGTCGGCTCCCTCGGCGACGGCCTGCCGGGCCAGCTCGGCGATGTCCTGGCCCGCGTCGAGCAGGACCACCCGGCAGCCCGCCGCCCGGGCCTTCTCCGCCAGCTGGAATCGGCCTACCTTGCCGCCGCCGGAGCGCGGGTTCATGAGGATCCAGGGGGCGTGGGGTTCCTTGACGACAGCCTGTGCGGAGAGGGTGTGACCGTGTGCCGGGACCGTACGTGCCGCCGTGACGGCCAGCGCCCACAGGGCCAGGGACAACAGGGCCGGTCCCAGCATGCCGAACGAGGTGTACAGGGCAAGCACGGTGACCGGCGCGGCCACTGACAGGACTGTCCCGAGGAAACGGAGCACACCCGTGTGGGCCAGGGCCCACCACACGCCGACGGCGGCGAGCGCGAGCCCTGCGACGCCGACCAGTACCCACAGCACGCTCCGCAGACCGGCGGTGACGAGCGGCACCAGGATGCTTCCCAGAAGAGCGAGCAGGGCGAGGCGGGCCCGTCCGGTACCGCCTTCGCGTGCGGTCGCGGCCCCTGCCTCACCCGATCCCCTCGTGTCACCTCTGTGCCGTTCCACCTGTCGGCCCTTCTTCCCGTGCCCTCGGGCATGCGCCGGCCTTGTCCTCTCACGCCGTCCGCGCCGTGCCGGGGCTGCCTCACACGTTGCGGGGCGGGCGCTCTCCGAACAGGTCGGAGAGGTTGTCGCGCGGCACCACGCACAGGGCCCAGATGATGAAGCCCGAGATGGTGATCACCACGACCGACCACACCGGGTAGATACGGCAGAGAGAGGAAGTCGGCGATGATGACGAGTCCGGCGATGGCCACGCCGGCGACGCGCGCCCATGTCGCGGCCCGGAGCAGTCCGATGCTGACGACCATGGCGATCGCGCCCAGAACGAGGTGGATCCAGCCCCAACTGGTCAGGTCGAACTCGAACACGTAGTGGGGTGTCGTGACGAAGATGTCGTCCTTGGCGATGGCCATGATGCCCCGGAGGATGTCGAGCAGGCCGACGAGGAAGAGCATCACGCCCGCGAAGACGGTCAGGCCGGTTGCCCATTCCTGCCTCGCCGTGTGTACCGGCCGCGTGTGCGTCGAGGTCATCCTGCGCCTCGTTTCGTGGTGTGCGGGTGCTCAGTGACCGGGGCGCGGACGGTGGAGCCCGAGTGCCCCGCCGGGCCGTGGCCGGTCAGGACCAGTTCCTTCGCCCTGCGGAACTCCTCGTCCGTGATGGCGCCGCGACCGCGGATCTCGGACAGCTTGGCGAGCTCGTCGACGCTGCTGGGCCCGCCGCCGGCGGCGGTCTCCCTGATGTAGGCGTTGAACTCCTCCCGCTGCGCACGCCTCTGCGCCACCTCCCGGCGGCCCATGTCCTTGCCGCGGGCGATCACGTAGACGAACACGCCCAGGAAGGGCAGGACGATGCAGAACACCAGCCAGCCGGTCTTCGCCCAGCCGCTCAGTCCCTCGTCACGGAAGATGTCGGCGATGATCCGGAAGAGCAGGATGAACCACATGATCCACAGAAAGAACCAGAGCATGGTCCAGAAGACGCCCAACAGCGGAAAGTCGTACGCCAGGTAGGTCTGCGCGCTCATGTCCGTCCTCCGTCCCGGCCGCTCGCCCGGCAGCGGTTCTGCGTCGTCTTCAGCGTGCCCACGGCAAGCACCGGGCGGCCTCACCCGGCGCGGGTGAGTGTGCGCACCGAGTGAGGAGCCATCGGCGGACGGGTTCCTGCCCTTGGATCAGGGGCCGGACTCCCCGTGTCCTGGACCCAGACCGCGACGACGGCCAGGGGAGCGAGCAGCAGGGTTGGCAGAAGGAGGACCGAGGAGCGTGCCAGGCGTATCCGCCGGTGTCGCACCGCCGCGTGACGGCGCAGCCTCTTGTACTCCGCTCGGTTCGTCGTCGGTGAAGGCGTGCTGCGGGTTCGCGGCTCCGTCGGAGTCCGGTGGGCCCGGGGTCGTGGCCCGGTTCATGGGTGCTCCTCCGCGGCGGTCGCGGTGTCAGGCCGTCGGGACGGGCGTGTGCGGCCCCGCGGTGCGCGTCCTTCGGAGCGCGGCCCGCCACGCGAAGGCGACCACCACCTCGGCCAGGCCGAGCAGGACGAGCCACAGGCCGAGCAAACGGGTCAGGGCGCGAGCCGATTCGGCCGGCAGGGCGAGGACCACGATCCCAGCGACGATGGCGAGTACGGCCATGCCCAGGACGACGCCACGGTGCGGCAGGTCCTGGGTAGCGAGGGCCGTGTAGAGGGTGAGGACGCCGGAAACGAGCCAGACCACCCCGACGATCAGAGAGAGCGCGGTGATCGTCTGCAGCGGGTTCCGCAGGCACAACACCCCGGTCAGGACGTACAGCACGGCCAGGAGCAGCCCCGGGAGCCGTTCGTGCCCCTCCCGCGCGAAGACGGCCACGAACCGGAACGCCCCGGTCACCAGCAGGTACAGGCCGATGAGGACGGCCAGGACGTGCAGGGTCGCCCCCGGCCAGACCAGTACCAGGACGCCTGGCACCAGCGTCACGATGGCCGAGCCCAGGAGCCAGGTCCACGAACGGCCGAGCCGCGCGAGTGCGGATGCGGGATCGCCCATCGGATCAAAGGCCATCCCGCCGGGCTGGTATTCCGGTCCGGTAGGCGATGCCGGACCACGCGGCATGGACATGGCTCCTCCTCACATGATCGGTCGGTCGCTTCCGGATGCGCCGACGGGCGGTGTGTGACGGGCAGTGTGCGAGGACCTGACCGCTCCAGGGTCACGCCTGTCACCGGGTGCCGGGATCACCCGCCACAGGTGATCCGTCGTGGCCGTGAGGTGGGAGCCCCCGACGCCGGCCGTCCGGCACCGCGCACCGCCCGGTCCCGTCACTCCGGAAGCTGTCGCATCTCCACGACGCGCAGTCCCAGTGACTGGCAGCGCGCCAGCAGCCCGTACAGGTGTGCCTCGTCCATGACCGGACCGAACAGGACGGTCTGGCCGGACATCACCACGTGGCCCAGCTCCGGGAAGGCTTTGGCCAGCGTTTCCGACGGGTGTCCCTCGACTCGGATCTCACAGCGCACGGGCTGTCCTCCCACGGACTGCCGGGGACGGGCGGACGGCACCCTTCCCCGCGATCGTCCACTTCCTGTTCCCTCCGGACATCACCCGGTACAGGTGACCCTTCGCCCGGCGGTCGACACTCCGGGCCCGTGCGTTCTCAATGCTTCAGGACGATCTTGAAGGAGATGATCAGCAGGCCGAGCAGCAGATTGACCGACGCGGTGGCGGCCATCAGCCGCCGGGAAGCACCGGCGCGGTGTGCCGCGGCCACGGACCAGCCCACCTGCCCGGCCACGGCGACGGAGAGGGTCAGCCAGAGGGCGCCCCGCACGTCCAGGCCCAGGAGCGGGCTGACGGCCGCCGCGGCGGCCGGCGGGAGAGCGGCCTTGACGATCGGCCACTCGTCACGGCACACGTGCAGCACCACCCGGCGGTCCGGAGTCCGCTGCGCCAGCCGCGCCCCGAACAACTGGGCGTGTACGTGCGCGATCCAGAACACCACGCCGGTGAGCAACAGCAGCAGCACCAGCTCGGTGAGAGGGAACGCGCCCAGCGAGCCGGCGCCGAGCACCACGGAAGCCGCGAGCATGGATCCGTAGACGCCGCCCGTGTAATCCGCGTGGACCCGGCGCTCGGCACGGCGCGTCCGCCGGTCCGTGGCCGGGCCGGTCCTGGTTCTGGTCCTGGTTCTGGACACGCCTGACTCCCTTGGTCTCAGAGCGTTGAGCCGGTCGCCTCGGCCGGGGCACCGGTGTCCGGCTGCCGCGGACGGCTGTCCCGGGTGGTCGGCAGGTGCGGTGTGACCAGGAAACTGGCGAGAGCGATGCCGCCGGTGGCCAGGATCGCCGCCTTCGGACCGCCCCGCTGTGCGGAGGCGTAGGAGTCCGCGACGGCGCCCACCTCGGACGGCGGCAACCCGGCACGCTCGGCCGCCGAGCGCACCTGACAGGGGGCGACGAAGGCGACCCCGGCCTGGAGGGAGACACCGGCCTGCGCGCGGGCTTCTTCGCACCGCCGCGGGTCGCCCGCCACCTGGGTGCTGAAGGCGTGGGCAAGCGCACCGATGAGATCGACCCGATGAGATCGACCCGATAGCGCGGTCCCCAGCGCCGAGCCCAGGTTCTGTGCCGTGAACTGGAGCCCTCCGGCCTCGCTGCGTTCCTCCTCGCCGACGCCGGACTGGACGACGTTGCCCAGCTGCGAGGCGAGCAGGCCGACACCCACGCCCAGCAGGGCCATGGCTCCGGCGAACTGCGCGTCGCCGATGACCGGGTCGACGGTGGCCAGCAGCCACATGCTGGCCGCCGCCAGGGTGAGCAGGGCCACCCGGGCCACCCGGCGCGGCCCCCACGCCCGTCCCAAGTCGACCAGGCCCAGAAGGAACATGCGGCGACGTCCGAGAATGTCTCGGGACCTCCCACCGATGATCATGAACGCCGCCATGACCAGTGCGTACAACGTGATGACGGCCTGGATGGCGGTGACCTCCGTGTCGAAGTCATCGACCAGTCTGCTGATGGGCACGTTCATGACGGAGGTGTCCAGGATCATCAGGAACTGGGCCGTACCGAGAACGGTCAGAGCCCGCCAGTGCTTCACGCCGTCCACCTCGCCGAGTCGGCCCGGTACGCCGGTGGGGCCGGCCGGCGCCCGCCGCTTTGTTCATCGCACCCGAGGCACGCGCCCCGTGCCTCACCCGCCACGGGGGAAGGACCGTGCCCGGTGGCTCTGCCAGGGGAGGGGGCGGGCGTCAGGCCCTCTCATCGGCTCATCGACGCGCGTTCACAGCAGCCCGAGGTCGGGTGCACGGCGCACCGCGTCGCCTCACCGGCTCACCTCCGGCTTCCGATACACGCTCTCGAGGTGGGTCTTCACCGTGTTCACCGGCAGGTGGAGGCCGGCGGCGGTCTCCTCCGTCGACATCATCCGGTCAGTAGCTCCAGGACGTCGCGCTCGCATCCGCTCAGCTCCACCGCGAGATGTCGAAGGCCCCGGACCATGATCGGTCCGGGGCTCGGGCCTCGCCGCTCGATCTGGAACGGGCCATCGTCGCCGATCTTCAGCAAGTCCCCGTCCGCGCAGCCCTCGACCATGCCAGGGCCACCCATCAGTTCACAGCTGCCGGGACCGACCGTCCTGGCAGGAAGCGTCTCGAACACTGGCAAGCCAGAACTGGCAAAGCCGGCTCGGAGTGCCACATGGCAGTGGTTGGAGTGAGCCAGGGTCACGTCCACGGACGTGACCTCGTGTTGGCGGAGCGGAGCGATCGGCCGGGGCGATCAGAGTGCCACGGTCGCAGCTGTCACCGCCGTTGGATCCGCGACGTTCCGGCTCGTGATCTCGCTGGTGGGCGGAGTCCGCAGAACCGAGGATACGAGCGGGACGGGCAGTGCGGCGGGCGCCGGCGGGAGGTGCGGTGGGGCTCCTGATGTGCATGTGGAGTTCACCGTATGAACCTGAGCCGGCAACCAGGCCCTTCGCGGAGATCGAAACGGTGTGCCCAGCCCCGTCAAGTCGAGCACCAGCGCGGCGGGTGACGAGTCTTCTGGCGCGGATCTGGCATGCGACAACCGATGACTGGGGGCAGCAGAAAGGCCCGGGTCTGTGACCTGGGCCTTCTTCGTGGAGCGGGTGACGAGAATCGAACTCGCGCTCTCAGCTTGGGAAGCTGATGTGCCCATGGGCGAGTTCATGATCTGACCTGCAGGGAGGCGCTGTCGTTGCCCAGCTGACCGTCACCCGATGTTCCACTGTTCCCCGTTGCTCCCCGTCCGTTCCTGCTGGATCGGGCACGCTGGGGGCACGGGCGGCGCTCTCCCGGCTTCCCGGGATGGAGGTCGGGAGAGCGGCCGCCGGGTCTAGTCGACGGTCACCCGGTCGTCTGCGGCCGTCGGGCTGATACTGCGCTCACCGCAGAGCCGCAGACCAGGACTGCTGACAGCGCGATCAAGTTGGTCAGAACGTCTTGGATTTGTGCGATGGGGACGATCCCGATCACGATGACGATGACGACGAGGACGGTAGCCCGGTCTCGCAGTCGGGGGATCGAAGGTGGGTTCGCTGAGGTCAGACTCATAGCAGTACCTCCTGGGTGCCCGCCCGCCGATGGCTGCTCTTGCCGGGAAGCCTGCGTGGCGATCGGTGGGCTTTCGCGTTGGGCCACTGTGATGTAGGTCTCCCCTCGGCGCGTAGGGGAGTAACGGTGCGTAAGGGTGATCTACCCATGGTCACAAGACGCGGGAGGTGTGTGAAGTCATGACATCCGCGATGTGAACGGTAAGGCTCGCCCGACGAGGTCAGTGGGGTCTCCATGGCCGAGCCAAGCTCCCTCAAGCGCGATCGGTAGCCGAAGAAGTGGCGTCGGGCCTTGCTGACCTGGGGCTTCCCGAGCGACCAACACGGTGACCTGTGGCTTGGCCGTCAATGGTCGTTAATGTTGGTCGCCTTCGGTTGCCTTCGGACGGCCCCGTCACGGCCCGGATATCGTCCTGGTCCTCCAGGCCGAAGTTCTCCGGCAGTTCCCTCAAGGAGGCTCGTACGTCCGGCCGTGTCTCCTGCTCCGCGGCTGCCTCGAAGAGTCCTGCCAGACGCAGACGGTCGGCCGGCGGAAGGCGACCCAACGTGTCGGCGAGATCCTCGAACCAGGTGGTAGCCAGATCGGGGTCGACCTCTTCATCGCTCGTCATGTCGATGGCGGTGATCAACTGAGCCATGGCGGTGGCAAGGGTGGTCAACAGCCTGTCGTTCACGGCCCATGCCTCCTGGAAGATCAACAGGCTGTAGCGTACAAACAGCTGTAGACCGCCGACGAGAGGGCTCTCAGCCTGGGAAGCTTGGGTCATCCACGGGTGGTTGCCCGGCTGACCTGCGGTGGAGCGGCGACGGGTGGAGCGGTAAGGGATGGAGCTTCCGCGTGTGGCTGGGCGCCTGCCGGCCTGGTGGGGGTCCGCTGTCGTTACGAGGTAATCAAGTACCGGCGTGACCCCAAGCCGCCCATACTCGGTTACGTGTTCCTGACGATCTCGACCACCGGCGACAAGACCAACCCTGCTACTGACATGGGCTTCCTCCTCCATAAGCACCCTGAAAGCCCCTTCTCGGCCCATCTGTCCTACGGCACGGCGCACGTCCTCTATCCCGAGGCGGACGCCGAGCGCTGTACGGCGGCGCTGCTGCTGGAGGTGGACGCGGTGGCACTGGTCCGGCGCGGCAAGGGCAAGGGCCGCGGCGGCGCCCCCGACGCCGCTCTCGCCCAGTACGTCAACGACCGCCCGTACGCGGCGTCCTCGCTGCTCGCCGTCGCGCTCAGCGGCGTCTTCTCCAGCGCGATGCGCGGCGTGTGCAAGGCCCGCCCGGAGCTGCCGGGGCAGCCGCTGCCGTTGCGCATCGAGATACCCGCACTGCCCGCGCGCGGCGGCCCCGCCCTGGTCGGGCGGCTTTTCGAGCCGCTCGGCTGGACGGTCACGGCCGACCCGGTGGCACTGGACACCGAGTTCCCGGAGTGGGGTGACTCGCGGTACGTGCGCCTCGTCCTGGAGGCGGACACCCTCACCCTCGCCCAGGCGCTGCGGCACCTCTACGTGCTGCTCCCCGTCCTCGACGACGCCAAGCACTACTGGGTCTCCTCCGACGAGGTGGACAAGCTGCTGCGCGCCGGCGAGGGCTGGCTGCCCGGCCACCCGGAGCAGAAGCTGATCACCAGCCGGTACCTCACCCGCCGCTGGTCGCTGACCCGTCAGGCGCTGGAACGGCTCGAGCTGGTCCGGCTGGCCGAGGCGGACGACAGTGACGTCGAGGAGATCGACAACGCCGTCGAGGCGGACACCGGGGCCGAGGAGAAGCCGACTCCGCTCGCCGTGCAGCGCCGCGACGCGATCATCACCGCGCTCGGTGCCTCCGGTGCCACCCGTGTGCTCGATCTCGGGTGCGGGCAGGGCCAGTTGGTGCAGGAACTGCTGCGGAACCCGGCCTTCGCCGAGATCGTCGGCGTCGACGTGTCGATGCGCGCGCTGACCATCGCCTCCCGGCGGCTCAAGTTGGACCGCATGGGGGAGCGGCAGGCGTCCCGGGTGAAGCTCCTCCAGGGTTCGCTGTCGTACACCGACAAGAGGCTCAAGGGGTACGACGCGGCTGTGCTCAGCGAGGTGATCGAGCACCTCGACCTGCCGAGGCTGCCCGCCCTGGAGTACGCCGTGTTCGGCGCGGCCCGCCCCCGCACGGTCCTGGTGACCACGCCGAACGTCGAGTACAACGTGCGCTGGGAGAGCCTGCCGGCCGGCCGTGTCCGGCACGGCGACCACCGCTTCGAGTGGACCCGCGAGGAGTTCCGCGCCTGGGCCGCCAAGGTTGCCGAACGGCACGGCTACGAGGTCGAGTTCGTACCCGTGGGACCGGACGACCCTGAGGTCGGGCCGCCCACCCAGATGGCCGTGTTCGTGACCGGAGACATGAAGGAGGCGAAGGCGGCATGAACCGCGAGACCACCGGCGCCCAGCCCCGTGACAGCGAGAACGAGAACGAGAACGAGAACAAGAACGAGAACAAGAACGAGAACGAGAACGAGGGCCGGAGCCCGAGCCGGAGGCTGTTGGCGCATCCGGCGGACCTGGGGCACGAGTCCGCCGACCGTGACACTTTCCGGGAATGTGTCACGGTCGCGGCCGGAGCACCCCACTCCGGCGGTGCGGGCTCGCGGAGCCCGGAACGCCAGGCCGCATCGACCAGCAGCATCCCGGGCCGCGGCCGGGCCCTGCCCGTCACCGATCTCTCCCTCGTGGTGCTCATCGGCGCCTCCGGCTCGGGCAAGTCCACCTTCGCCCGCCGCCACTTCAAGCCCACCGAGGTCATCTCCTCCGACTTCTGCCGCGGCCTGGTCGCCGACGACGAGAACGACCAGAGCGCTTCCAAGGACGCCTTCGACGTCCTGCACTACATCGCGGGCAAGCGGCTGGCCGCGGGCCGCCGTACCGTCGTCGACGCCACCAGCGTCCAGCAGGACGCCCGGCGTCAACTGGTCGAGCTGGCACGGCAGTACGACGTGCTGCCGATAGCCGTCGTGCTCGACGTGCCCGAGGAGGTGTGCGTCGAGCGCAACGCGGCCCGCGCCGACCGCGCCGACCTGCCCCGCCGGGTCGTCCAGCGGCACATCCGCGAACTCCGCCGCTCCCTGCGGCACCTGGAGCGCGAGGGATTCCGCAAGGTGCACGTTCTGCGCGGAGTCGAGGAGATCGAGAACGCCACCGTCGTCACCGAGAAGCGGTACAACGACCTCACCCACCTCACCGGGCCCTTCGACATCATCGGCGACGTCCACGGCTGCGGCGCCGAACTGGAGTCGTTGCTCGGCGCGTTGGGCTACGCCGACGGCGTGCACCCCGAGGGCCGTACCGCGGTCTTCGTCGGTGACCTCGTCGACCGCGGCCCGGACAGTCCGGGCGTGCTGCGCCGGGTGATGTCGATGGTGAGGTCGGGCAGTGCGTTGTGCGTCCCCGGCAACCACGAGAACAAGTTCGGCCGGTACCTCAGGGGCCGCAAGGTCCAGCACACCCACGGCCTCGCCGAGACCATCGAGCAGATGGACCGGGAGAGCGAGGAATTCCGCGCCGAGGTAAGGGAGTTCGTCGACGGTCTGGTCAGCCACTACGTCCTCGACGGCGGCAGGCTCGTCGTCTGCCACGCGGGTCTGCCGGAGAAGTACCACGGACGCACCTCCGGCCGGGTCCGCTCGCACGCGCTGTACGGCGACACCACCGGCGAGACCGACGAGTTCGGCCTGCCGGTGCGTTACCCGTGGGCGGAGGACTACCGGGGCCGTGCCGCCGTCGTCTACGGCCACACCCCGGTCCCGGAAGCCACCTGGCTCAACAACACCGTCTGCTTGGACACCGGCGCGGTCTTCGGCGGCAAGCTCACCGCGCTGCGCTGGCCGGAGCGGGAACTGGTCGACGTACCGGCCGAGCGGGTCTGGTACGAGCCGGCCCGCCCGCTGCGTACCGAGGCCCCCGGCGGGCACGACGGCCGCCCCCTGGACCTCGCCGACGTCCACGGCCGCCGGGCCGTGGAGACCCGGCACGCCGGCCGGGTGGCCGTACGCGAGGAGAACGCGGCCGCCGCGCTGGAGGTCATGAGCCGCTTCGCGATCGACCCGCGCCTGCTGCCGTACCTCCCGCCGACCATGGCCCCCACGGCCACCTCGCACCTGGACGGCTACCTGGAGCACCCGGCCGAGGCCTTCGCCCAGTACAAGGAGGACGGGGTCGAGCGCGTCGTGTGCGAGGAGAAGCACATGGGCTCGCGCGCGGTCGCGCTGGTCTGCCGGGACGCGGACGCGGCCGCCCAGCACTTCGGTGTCGGGGACGGTCCGGCCGGATCGCTCTACACCCGCACCGGCCGCCCGTTCTTCGACGACGCCGCGGTCACCGAGGAGATCCTCGGCCGGCTGCGCACGGCGATCACCGACGCCGGACTGTGGGACACCCTCGGGACCGAATGGCTTTTGCTGGACGCCGAGTTGATGCCGTGGTCGCTGAAGGCGTCCGGCCTGCTGCGCTCCCAGTACGCCGCCGTGGGCGCCGCCAGTGGCGCGGTGTTCCCGGGCGCGCTGGCGGCCCTGGAAAGCGCCGCCGCCCGGGGCGTCGAGGTGGCGGACCTGCTGGAGCGCCAGCGCGAACGGGCCGGCGCGGCCGAAGCGTTCACGCGGGCGTACCGCCGCTACTGCTGGACCACCGACCGGCTGGACGGCGTACGCCTCGCCCCCTTCCAGATCCTCGCGGTCCAGGGCCGCAGCCTCGCCGGGCTGCCGCACGACGAGCAGCTCGCCCTGCTGGACCGCATGGTCGAGCACGACGCTACGGGCCTGCTGCAGACCACCCGGCGCCTGTACGTCGACCCCGCCGACCCCGAGTCGGTGCGGGCGGGCGTCGACTGGTGGCTGGAGATGACCGGGCGCGGCGGCGAGGGCATGGTCGTCAAGCCGGTCGAGGCCCTGGCCCGCGACCGGCAGAGCCGCCTGGTGCAGCCCGGCATCAAGTGCCGGGGCCGCGAGTACCTGCGGATCATCTACGGCCCCGAGTACACGCGCCCCGACAACCTGGCCCGGCTGCGCGGCCGCTCGCTCGGCCACAAGCGGTCCCTGGCGATCCGCGAGTACGCCCTCGGCCTGGAGGCCCTGGACCGCCTCGCCGACGGCGAACCCCTGTGGCGGGTCCACGAGGCCGTCTTCGGCGTCCTGGCCCTGGAGTCGGAGCCCGTCGACCCGCGGCTGTAGGGGACGGACGCGTACGGCGACCCGCCCGGACCGCCCGGACCGCCCGGACCGCCCGGACCGGCCGGACCGCCCGGACCGGCCGGACCGCCCGGACCGGCCGGACCGCCCGGACCGGCCGGACCGCCCGGACCGGCCGGACCGCCCGGACCGGCCGGACCGCCCGGACCGGCCGGACCGCGGCCGAGGCCCGTCCCGGCCGCGGAGGGGTGAACAGCCCGCCGGGTGGTCAGGATGGAGTCATGACCTACCACGTCGACTCCGAGGCCGGGCGGCTGCGCCGTGTCATCCTGCACCGGCCCGATCTCGAGCTCAAAAGGCTCACCCCCAGCAACAAGGACGCCCTGCTGTTCGACGACGTGCTCTGGGTGCGCCGGGCGCGCGCCGAGCACGACGGGTTCGCCGACGTCCTGCGCGACCGGGGAGTCGCCGTCCACCTCTTCGGTGACCTGCTCGCCGCCACGCTGGACGTCCCGGCGGCCCGCTCGCTCGTCCTGGACCGTGTCTTCGACGAGAAGGAGTACGGCCCGCTGGCCACCGACCACCTGCGCGCGGCCTTCGAGACGCTGCCGTCGGCCGAACTGACCGAAGTGCTGGTCGGCGGGATGACCAAGCGGGAGTTCCTGGACGTCCACCCGGAACCGACGTCCGTGCGTTTCCACGCCATGGAACTCGACGACTTCCTGCTCCGCCCGCTGCCCAACCATCTCTTCACCCGCGACACCTCCGCCTGGATCTACGACGGTGTCTCCATCAACGCCATGCGGTGGCCCGCCCGGCAGCGTGAGACCGTGCACTTCGAGGCGATCTACCGGCACCACCCGCTGTTCCGCGACGAGGGTTTCCACCTCTGGTCCGAGGGGCAGGCCGACTACCCGTCCACCATCGAGGGCGGGGACGTGCTGGTCATCGGCAACGGCGCGGTGCTGATCGGCATGAGCGAGCGGACCACCCCGCAGGCCGTGGAGATGCTCGCGCACAAGTTGTTCGCCGCCGGGTCCGCCGAGACCATCGTGGCCCTCGACATGCCGAAGAGGCGTGCCGTGATGCACCTGGACACGGTGATGACGATGGTCGACGGCGACACCTTCACCCAGTACGCGGGCCTCGGCATGCTCCGTTCGTACACCATCGAACCCGGCTCGGGGGACAAGGAACTGAAGGTCACCGACCATCCGCCGGAGCACATGCACCGCGCGATCGCCGCCGCGCTGGGGCTCAGCGAGATCCGGGTGCTGACCGCGACCCAGGACGTCCACGCCGCCGAGCGCGAGCAGTGGGACGACGGCTGCAACGTCCTGGCCGTCGAGCCGGGCGTCGTCGTCGCCTACGAGCGGAACGCCACCACCAACACGCATCTGCGCAAGCGGGGCATCGAGGTGATCGAGATCCCCGGCAGCGAGCTGGGCCGGGGCAGGGGCGGACCGCGCTGCATGAGCTGCCCGGTCGAGAGGGACGCGGTCTAGAGCGAGGCCGTGGCCGCGGGCGCACGCGCGCGGCCGTCTCGTCACCGTCACCACCAGCTTGCATATAAATTCTGATACTTGTATACAGTTACATTCGTCCCTGTACCTGCACCTCTGGAGCGCCCCATGGCGACAGTCCCGACCGCCCTCGCCGGCCGCCACTTCCTCAAGGAGGTGGACTTCACCGCGCAGGAGTTCCTCGGCCTGCTCGACCTGGCCGCGGAGCTGAAGGCCGCCAAGAAGGCCGGCAGTGAGACCCGGTACCTCCAGGGCAGGAACATCGCGCTGATCTTCGAGAAGCCCTCGACGCGCACCCGCTGCTCCTTCGAGGTCGCCGCCGCCGACCAGGGCGCCTCCACGACGTACATCGACCCGAGCGGCTCGCACATCGGGAAGAAGGAGTCGGCGAAGGACACCGCGCGGGTGCTCGGCCGGATGTTCGACGCGATCGAGTTCCGGGGCGACTCCCAGTCCACCGTCGAGACCCTCGCCGCGTACGCGGGAGTGCCCGTCTACAACGGTCTGACCGACGACTGGCACCCCACCCAGATGCTCGCCGACGTGCTCACCATGACCGAGCACAGCGCCAAGCCGGTCACGGGGATCTCCTTCGCCTACCTCGGCGACGCCCGCTTCAACATGGGCAACTCCTACCTCGTCACCGCGGCCCTGCTGGGCATGGACGTGCGCATCGTCGCCCCGAAGGCGTACTGGCCCGCCCAGGAGGTCGTCGACCGGGCGCGCGCGCTCGCGGAGGCCGGCGGGGCACGCATCACGCTCACCGAGGAGATCGCCGAGGGCGTCGCGGGCGCGGACTTCGTCGTCACCGACGTCTGGGTCTCGATGGGGGAGCCCCAGGAGGTCTGGGACGAGCGGATCACCGCCCTCGCGCCGTACGCGGTGACCATGGACGTGCTGCGGGCCACCGGCAACCCGGACGTCCGCTTCCTGCACTGCCTGCCGGCCTTCCACGACCTGGGGACGCAGGTCGGCCGTGAGGTGTACGAGAAGCACGGCCTGGAGTCACTGGAGGTGACTGACGAGGTGTTCGAGTCGGCCCACTCGGTCGTCTTCGACGAGGCGGAGAACCGGATGCACACGATCAAGGCGGTCCTGGTGGCGACCCTGGCCTGAGCCGTGGGCGGCGCCGGCCGGTCCGTTCAGTCGGGCCGGCGCTGGCGCGGCACCGCCGGCAGCCGGAACCACACGGCCTTGCCGGACGCGGTCGGGCGGTGCCCGCACGAGGAACTCAGGGCGCGGATCAGCAGCAGCCCGCGCCCGTGCTCCTGCCAGGGGTCCGGCTCGCCGCGGGTCGGGCGGGTCAGATCGCCGGGCGGCTCCGGATCGGCGTCGTGCACCTCGACCTGGCATCCGGTGGGCAGCAGCTCCACCACCAGCTCGATCGGATGGCCCCCGGAGGTGTGCTCCACGGCGTTGGCCACCAGCTCGGCGGTGAGCAGCTCCGCGGTCTCGCGGTCCGCGGAGTGCTGCCGCTCCGCCAGCGCGGTACGGACCAGCGCACGGGCGACGGGCACGGCCGCGGTGGTGTGCGGCAGTGCGACGCGCCAGGAGGCGGAGGTCGAGGGTTCGTACACGCTGGATCCGATCATGGAGAGCAGGCAGGCGTTCCTGCTTTCAATTACTCAATGGTACGGCGTCACGCCCAAGGGGTGTCGCCGACCCGTGACGGACGTCACGGATCCGGGGGCTGCGGTCGTCACGGCTTCCCGGCCCGCCGGACGGACCCCGGAACCCGTCGCATCGGTCATGCCCAGGTCGCCTGTAGCGCAACCATGACGGTGGTCACGGATGAGTGATGGCGGCAGCGGAAGGAAGCTTCGCGAGCCGTGGGTCACGTGTCACGTGTCACAGGCCGGCGAAGACCGCCCCCGCGTCCCGCAGACGTGCGTGCAGGCCGTGGAAGACGTTCGCCGAGCGGGTTCCCGGCCAGTCCTCGGGGAGCAGCCCGGGAGGCAGCCCGGGGTCGGTGTAGGGGAGGTGGCGCCAGGAGTCGAGGGCGAGGAGGTAGTCGCGGTACGCCTCCTCGGGCGGGGTGTCCTCACGCTGTCGCCAGGCGTCCAGCACGTGCGCGTGACGGTCCAGGAACGCCTCGTGCTCCTTGGCGATCCCGGCCAGGTCCCACCAGCGGGCGACCACCTCGACGGTGGGCGTGAACCCGAGGTGCTCGCCGCGGAAGAGATCGACGTAACCGTCCAGCCCCAGCCGTTCCAGGGTGTGCCTGGTCTCCTCGTGCAGCCGGGCCGGCGCGATCCACACACCCGGGGCGGCGGTGCCGAAGCCGAGGCCGGACAGGCGGGAGCGCAGGATGTGACGCTTCTGCCGCTCGGACTCAGGAACGGAGAACACGGCGAGCACCCAGCCCTCGTCCCCGGGGCTCGCGGCGGCGTGGACGCGGCGGTCGCTGTCGTTCAGCAACTGTCGGGCGTCCGGCGACAGTTCGTAGCCGGCCGCGCCCTGGGCGGTGCGGGCCGGCCGGAGCAGCCCGCGCCGCTTGAGCCGGGACACCGAGGAACGCACGGCGGGAGCTTCGACGCCGACCGCGGCCAGCAGCCGGATCAGCTCGGCGACGGGCACGGGGCCCGGCACGAAGCGGCCGTATGCGCCGTAGAGCGTGACGATGAGAGACCGTGGGGCAGGCTGGTCGGACACGTTGATCATCTTAGGTCGTGCCGATCGGCGCCCTCCCCCCGGGCATCGGTATCACGCCTGGTCATCTCCCGTACCGGGCAGGGAGGTTCCGGTACGGGACGGGCAGGGGCGGGCAGGGAGCGAGGCGATCACGGAACGCGGGAGTGGTTCATGCGCCGGGTGCCGCGCCCGCGTTCCACGCGGTCCACCGGCAGGAGGTCACCCTGGTCCGCAGCTGAACGAGGGGCGCCCGCCTGCCGTTCGGCCGGCCCGGACCGCGCCGGCACGTCCGCCGGTCCCCGGATCAGAGCTGCTCGGCCGGCCAGGCCAGCAGGCGGGCGCCGATGACCGCGGTCTGGAGCATGTAACGGTGGGTGGGGTCGGCCGGGTTGGCGCCGGTGAGCTTGTGGATGCGTTCCAGACGGTACGTCAGGGCGCGCACGCTCAGGGAGAGCCGACGGGCCGCCTCCGCCGCCACGCAGCCCGAGTCGAAGTACGCGGTGAGCGTGTCGAGGAGCGGCTCGGCGCCGCCCCGGGCCGTGGTGAGCGGGCCGAGGGTGTTGTGGACCAGGTCGGCCATGGCCTGGCGGTCGCGGGCGAGGACGGGGTAGACGAGCAGCTCGGCAGCGCGCAGCACCGGCTCGTCCAGCCCCAGCCGTTCGGCTATCTCCAGCGTGCTCAGGGCCTCTTCGTACGACTGGACGACCCCGCCGGGTCCGGACTGCGGGCGGCCGATGGCGACCTGGCCGCCGTCGGTGGCGGCGTGCGCCTGTTTGGCGAAGTGCGTGAGCACCTCGCCCTGGTGCCCCGGCGCGACGCACAGCAGTCGCCCGTCCTTGGTGGTGAGCAGGATGCTGCGGTCGCCGAACCGGGAGATGAGGGCCTGCTCCACCTGCCGCGGTACGGCGTCCCCCTCGTCGTAGGCGACGGGGCCCCGGGCGACGGCGACCGCGTGTTCATGGGAGAGCCGCAGGCCGAAGCGTTCGGCGCGCTCGGCCAGCCGGCCGAGGTCGCTGCGGCCGTAGAGGAGGTCGTCGATGAACTCCCGTCGGGCCGCCTCCTCCTGCCGGACAGCCAGCCGCTGCGCCCGCTCGTAGCCCTCGGCGAACGCGTCCACCGCCTGCTGTACGGCGGCGAGCGCCTCCTCGGCCGAGTCGTCCCGGCCGCGCGGCCAGGCGTCACGCGCGGCGATCAGGTGGGTGCGTACCAGGGCGCGCAGTCCGAAGCCCGCCTCCGCGGCCCGTTCTCCCAGGTTCCGGCGGGAGGACAGCTCGTCGCGTGACAGGCGCCGGCCCGTGGCCGCGACCTCCTCCAGGATCTGGGCATAACCTTCGAGATACTCCTCGAGAATCTCCCGTTCCGCCACGCCGCTCCCCGAATCCTGACGCATCCTTGATGCACCCTTGACGCCGTCCTGACGCGCGGTTCGATCCACACCCGGCATGCAGACCCTAGTGAACGTTGCCGGAATCCGGCAATGCGGGGGCGGTAGTTGGCCGGGCATCATGGTCCGCGGGGAGCACCGCGGACGGTTCCAGTGCCTGGCACCGGCAGGTGCGGGGCTCCGGAACCGTCGAGGGCCGGTGCGGTCGTCGGCGCGAGCCGTCAGAGGGACGCAGAACGCGAGACGCGGGGATCGGGAAAGGGGTGGCCGGGATGCACATGATCGCGGAGGCCGCCACGGGCCTGCCCACGCTTCTGCTCACCGCCGCCCTCGTCGTTGCGGCCGGCTTCTGGCTGCTGGTGGCCCTCGGCGTCACCACACCGCACGCCTTCGACTCGGACGCGGATCTCGAGGCCTGGGGAATGGGCGGGGTGCCGGTAGCCCTCGCGCTCTCCCTGCTGACCCTGTGCGCCTGGCTGCTCGCCACCGGTGTGACCGTGCTGCTCGACGCGCACGTCCCCCACGGGCCCGGCGCCGGACTGCTGCGCCTGCCGGCCCTGGTCGGAGCCCTGCTCGCGGCCTGGCGGCTCACCCGCTTCTTCGTGCGTCCGCTGCACCGCCTGTTGCCCGACGAACCCGGGCCGTCCCGGTAGTTCCGCGGGCTGGGCGGGAACCGGGGCGGTTCGCCCGGCGTGTCTCGTGGCGGAGCCGGCGTGCGGCTCCCGTGCGGGCCACGCGGGCCGCACCACCGAGCCACCGCCACACAGTCACCGCCACACAGCCATCGCTTCATAGGCCACGTCACCATCGCGCCGCCACCGTGCCGTCCGGGCCGGGCGGCACGGTGGGCGGCCCCGCCCGCCCCACGTTCCGGCGCCCGGCGCCGACCTGTCACTTCCGTCCGTCACCCAGCTCCGAAGGACGTATCCCATGGATGCTGCCACCGTGGGCATCGCCGTGCTCGTCGGCGTCTGCCTGCTCGTCGCCATCGTCGTGCTGTTCATCATGTCCAAGCTGTTCCGCAAGGTGGAACAGGGCAAGGCGCTCATCGTCTCCAAGGTCCGCAAGGTCGATGTGACCTTCACCGGCCAGGTCGTGCTGCCCGTGCTGCACAAGGCCGAGGTGATGGACATCTCGGTGAAGACCATCGAGATCACCCGGGCCGGCAAGGAAGGCCTGATCTGCCAGGACAACATCCGCGCGGACATCCGCATCACCTTCTTCGTCAAGGTCAACAAGACCGTTGAGGACGTCATCAAGGTGGCGCAGGCCGTCGGGACCGCGCGGGCCAGCGACCGGAACACGCTGCAGGAGCTGTTCCACGCGAAGTTCTCCGAGGCGCTGAAGACCGTCGGCAAGCAGCTGGACTTCACCGACCTCTACACCAAGCGCGAGGAACTGCGGTACCGGATCATCGAGGTCATCGGTATCGACCTGAACGGCTACCACCTCGAGGACGCGGCGATCGACTACCTGGAGCAGACGCCGCTCGCCCAGCTCGACCCGGGCAACGTCCTCGACGCGCAGGGCATCCGCAAGATCACCGAGCTGACGGCCGTGGAGCACGTCCGCACCAACGAGGCCCAGCGCGGCGAGGAGAAGGAGATCACCCGGCAGAACGTCGACGCGCGCGAGGCGATCCTCGAGCTGGAACGCCGGCAGACCGACGCCGAGATCAAGCAGCGCCGGGAGATAGAGACCGTACGGGCCCGCGAGGAGGCCGAGACGGCGCGGGTGATGGAGGAGGAGCGGCTGCGTGCGCAGAGCGCCTTCCTGCGCACCGAGGAACAGCTCGGCGTGCAGCGCGAGAACCAGGCCCGTGAGGTCGCCGTCGCCGCCAAGAACCGCGAGCGGGTCATCGCCGTGGAGAGCGAGCGCATCGAGAAGGACCGGATGCTGGAGGTCATCGCCCGCGAGCGGGAGACCGAGCTGACCCGGATCGCCGCCGACAAGGAGGTCGAGGCTCAGAAGCGCGACATCGCCGAGGTCGTCCGGGAGCGGGTCGCGGTGGACCGTACGGTCGCCGAGCAGGAGGAGTCGATCAAGAGGCTGCGGGCCGTGGAGGAGGCCGAGCGGGAGCGGCAGGCCGTCATCATCGCCGCCGAGGCCGAGGCGCAGGAGAAGCTGGTCAAGGACATCAAGGCCGCGGAGGCCGCCGAGGTGTCCGCCACGCACCGTGCCGCCGAGGAACTGACCCTGGCCGAGGCCCGGTTGAAGACCGCCGAGCTCGACGCCCAGGCCAAGCTGCGGATGGCCGAGGGCATCCAGGCCGAGGCCGCCGCCGAGGGGCTCGCCGCCGTGCAGGTCCGGGACAAGGAGGCCGAGGTCATCGAGAAGGCCGGCCGCGCCGAGGCCGAGGTGGCCGAGGCCCGGATGCGTGCCGAGGCCGAGGGCGCGCGGGCCAAGGCGCTCGCCGACGCGGAGGGCATCAGCGGCAGGCTCAGGGCGGAGGCCGCCGGTCTCACCGAGAAGGCGGCGGCGATGGCCGCGCTGGACGAGGCGTCCCGCGGGCACGAGGAGTACCGGCTGCGCCTGGAGGCGGAGAAGGACGTACGGCTCGCCGGGCTCGAGGTGCAGCGGCAGGTCGCCGAGGCGCAGGCCACGGTGCTCGCGGCCGGTCTGGAGAGCGCCGACATCAGCATCGTCGGCGGGGAGTCCGTGTTCTTCGACCGGCTGATGTCGTCGATCTCGCTCGGCAAGAGCGTCGACGGGTTCGTCCAGCACTCCCATACCGCCCAGGCCCTCGCCGGGCCGTGGCTGGACGGCTCGGGGAGCTTCACCGACGACCTGAGCCGCATCCTGGGCTCCGTGTCGAGCGCCGACGTGCAGCACCTGACGGTGTCCGCGCTGCTCATGAAGCTGATGAAGTCGGGCGGCGAGAACACCGGTCAGATCAAGCAACTGATCGAAAAAGCTGGGGAGTTGGGCCTCGCGGACACACCACTGGCCGTGTTGAACGGCCACGCCAGGGCCTGACCACCCCCCGGTCGGGGAGCCGCCGCACAGGGGACGGCGGCTCCCCGACCGCTCCCGTTCGAGAGGCAGCCATGACCACCGGCACCCACGAGACGCCCGCCGCGGGGACCCACCAGCACTCCGCCGCGGGGACCCATCAACACTCCGCCGCGGGGAGCCACCGGCACTCCGCCGCGGGCGCGCACGACCCGGCAGGAGCGGGCACCGGCACCGGCACCGGCGTCCACGAGACGGTCGACGGCGGCACCTACCAGGTGCTGCGCGACCGCCTGACCGCGCAGGCCGCCGAACTCGCGCGCCGCACCGAGGAGTTGAACCGGCTCCGGATCGACACCTTCGGCTCCGCCGAGCTGCGCCTGACCGGCACCGAACGGCTGCGCACCGACCGCGCCGGAGTACCCCGCGACATCGTCGCCGTGGGCGACGTGCTCCTCTTCGGCTACGGCGCCCAGCCCCGCCCGGAGACGGACACCGCCGTCGGCGACGTCCTCGCCGCCCACGACCGCGACCTGAACCGGCTGCCGGACGACGCCGTGCCCGGCCTCCTCGACGACCCCGCCTTCGTACGGGAGTTCGTCGCCCTGCACCGCTACTACCGCCAGGCCCGCCTGCTGCGGCTGCACCGCGTCGACGGCAAGCTCCTCGCCGTGTTCCAGACCGGCGAGAAGGCCGGCGACATCCGCGTCCTGCGCTGGTCGGTGTCCGAGGACGGCCAGGCGGTCTTCCTCGACGCACGCGGCGACCGCGACCACGCGCGCACCCCGGTCCCGGACATCGAATGGACCCGCGCCACCCGCGAGGACCACGTCCTCGGCCGGCACCCGCACGTCTCCGTCCAGGGCGAGGTCTTCGTCGACACCCTCGGCGGCACCCTCACCGTCAGGACGGACAGCGACACCGAAACCCCCGACGGCATCCACACCGAACCGGTCGACGAGCCGCTCCAGGCCCTCGCCGACGCGGAGATCGCGTACGCCCGGGTCGGTGCGCTGATCCTGCTGCGCGTCCTGCCCTACAAGGAGACCGCGCACCGCCACCTCGTCTTCAACACCCTCACCCGCACCGTCGTCCGCCTCGACGGCATCGGACAGGGCTGCCGGCGCCTGCCCGAGGACCAGGGCATCGTCTTCCCCGGCGGCTACTGCCTGGCCGCCGGCACCCACAAGACGTACGGACTCGACACGACCGGCATGGAGTTCGAGCGCGAGGTGCGCTCGCCCAACGGCGAGGACGTGCTGTACGCCTTCCACGCACCCGGCCGGGGCCGCGCCCTGCTCCTGTCGTACAACGTGATCCGCAAGGAGGTCGCCGCACCGCTGAGCTGCCACGGCTGGGCGCTCTTCGACGACGGCGCGCTGACCCTGCTGCGGCCCGACGGCGACGAACCCGCCCGCGTCCACCCGCTCCAGCTGTGGCACTCGCCCTACGTCTCCGACACCCACGCCGCGGGCCGGCCCGTCGGCGACGGCCCCCTCGACCGGGTCGGCAACGCCGACCTCGTCCGCGGCATCTCCGACTGCCTCTCCCTGGTCCGCTCCGTCACCGAGACCACCCCGACGACCGAGGTGTACGAGGCCCTGGCCGCCGCCTGCGTCCGCACGGCCGACGCACACCACTGGCTCGGCGAACCCGAACTCGGCGATCTGTACGGCCCGTTGGAGGAGGTGCGCGCCACCACCGAACAGGTCCTGGCCGAGTTCGAGACCGTACGCGACCTCGGTCGCCGCGCCGCCGCCGCGCTGGACGAGGCGGCCACCCGCATCGGCTCCGTGGTGCGCCGGCTGCGCGGCGAACAGCCCCGCGAGGCCGCCGCCTGGGTCGCGGGCCTGACCGAACTGCGCCACGCCCAGGGCCATCTGCTGACCCTGAAGGAGATGCGGTACGCCGACCACGCCCGCATCGACGAACTCGCCGACGAGGCCGGAGCCGACCTCGCCTCCTTCGGCCGACGCGCGGTCACCCACCTCGCCCACGAGGACGCCTTCGCCGCCCACCGCGCCGACGTCGAACGCCTCGTCGCCGACGCCGAACAGGTCGACACCGCGGCCGAGGCCGTCCCCGTCGCCGCCCGCCTGGACGAACTCGCCGACGGACTGAGGACGGTGACCGAAGTCGTCGCCGGACTCGACATCGGCGACGCGACCGTCCGCACCGCCGTACTGGAACGCGTCGCCGAAGCCCTCGGCGGCGTCAACCGTGCCCGCGCCACCCTCGACGCCCGCCGCCGCGGTCTGCGCGACCGGGAGGCCCGTGCCGGATTCGCCGCCGAACTCGCCCTGCTCGGCCAGACCGTGACGGGCGCCCTCGCGGCCGTCGCCGACCCCGAGTCCTGCGACGAACAACTGACCCGCGTACTCGCCCAGTTGGAAACCCTGGAGTCCCGCTTCGCGGAGTTCGACGACGTGCTCGGCGAACTTGCCGACCAACGCACCGAGATCTACGAGGCGTTCGCCGCACGCAAACAGAGCCTCACCGACGCCCGCGCCCGCCGCGCCGAACAACTCGCCTCCGCCGCCGAACGCGTCCTGGAGACCATCGCCCGCCGCTCGACCGCCCTCGCCGGCACCGACGAGGTCAGCACCTACTTCGCCTCCGACCCCCTGGTCGCCAAGGTCCGCCGCACCGCCGGCGAACTGCGCGACCTCGGCGACCGGGTCCGGGCCGAGGAACTCGACGGCCGCCTGCGCTCCGCCCGGCAGGAAGCCGCCCGCGCCCTGCGCGACCGCACCGACCTCTACGCCGACGGCGGCCGCGCCCTCCGCCTGGGCGGCCACCGCTTCGCCGTCACCACCCAGCCCCTCGACCTCACCCTCGTCCCGCACGGCGACGGCCTCGCCTTCGCCCTCACCGGCACCGACTACCGCGCCCCCGTCACCGACCCGGCCCTCGCCGAGGGACGCCGTTACTGGAACCGGCACCTGCCGTCCGAGTCGCCCGGGGTCTACCGCGCCGAACACCTCGCCGCCCGCCTGCTGCACGAGCACGGCCCCGACGCCCTGCACGCCGCCGACGACCTCACCGCCCTCGTACGCCGAGCCGCCGAGGAGGCCTACGACGAGGGATACGAGCGCGGCGTCCACGACCACGACGCCACCGCCCTGCTCACCGCCCTCCTGCCCCTGCACGACGGGGCCGGACTCCTGCGTCACGAACCCGCGGCCCGCGCCCTCGCCCTGCTCCACTGGACCCACGGCACCACCGCCGAGGAACGCGCCGACCTCACCCGCCGCGCCCGCTCCCTCGCCCGCGTCCGCGACGCCTTCGGCCCACCCCCGGCCCTCGCCGACCTGCACGCCGAACTCGCCCGCACGATCGCCGACCGGTACCCCGACGCGACCACTCGCCCGGAAGCCTGCGCCGCCTACCTCTTCGACGAACTCACCACCGGCCCCGACGGATTCGTCATCAGCGCGCAGACCCGCACCCTGCTCGACAAGTTCCGCCGCACCGTCGCCACCGAGGCCTACGACGAGGACCTGCCCGCCCTCGCCGACCTCACCGCCCGCCGCCAGCTCGTCGAGGCCTGGCTGTCCGCGTACGCCACCGCCACCGGCACCCACCTCACCCCCGGCGACCTCGCCGAGGCCGTCGCCGCCGAACTCTGCCCGGACCAGCCCCGCCACGAGTCCGACGCGCCCCTCACCACCACCGTGGAGGGCCTGCTCGGCGCCCACCCCCGCATCACCGACCGGCGCCTCACCCTCCGCCTGGACGAATTCCTCGCCCGCACCGCGGAGTTCAGGGACCACGACACCCCCGCCTTCCGTGCCTTCCAGCGCCGCCGCACCGCCCTGGTCACCACCGAACGCACCCGGTTGCGCCTGGACGACCACCGCCCCCGGGTGATGTCGACGTTCGTCCGCAACCGCCTCGTCGACGAGGTCTACCTCCCGCTCATCGGTGACAGCCTCGCCAAACAGCTCGGCACCACCGGCGAGTCGGGGCGCACCGGCACCGGCGGCCTGCTGCTCCTCGTCTCCCCGCCCGGCTACGGCAAGACCACCCTCATGGAATACGTCGCCGACCGGCTGGGCCTCGTCCTGGTGAAGATCAGCGGCCCGGCACTCGGCCACTCCGTGACCTCCCTCGACCCGGCCGAGGCGCCGAACGCCACCGCACGCCAGGAGATCGAGAAGATCAACTTCGCGCTGGCCGCCGGCAACAACACGCTCCTCCACCTCGACGACATCCAGCACACCTCGCCCGAACTCCTCCAGAAGTTCATCCCGCTGTGCGACGCCACCCGCCGCGTGGAGGGCGTGTGGGAGGGCGAGCCGCGCACCTACGACCTGCGGGGCAAGCGCTTCGCCGTCTGCATGGCCGGCAACCCCTACACCGAGTCCGGCGACCTCTTCCGGGTGCCCGACATGCTGGCCAACCGTGCCGACGTGTGGAACCTCGGCGACGTCCTCACCGGCAAGGACGACGCCTTCGCCGCCAGCTTCACCGAGAACGCGCTCACCGCCAACACGGTCCTCGCCCCGCTCGCCGGCCGCGACCGCGGCGACCTCGACCTGCTGATCCGCCTCGCCGAAGGCGACCCCACCGCCCACGCCGACCGGCTCACCCACCCGTACGCGCCCACCGAACTGGACCGCGTCCTCACCGTGCTGCGCCATCTGCTCACCGCCCGCCGCACCGTCCTCGCGGTGAACGAGGCATACATCGCCTCCGCCGCCCAGTCCGACGACGCCCGCACCGAGCCGCCGTTCCGGCTCCAGGGCTCCTACCGCAACATGAACAAGATCGCCCAGCGGATCCAGCCGGTCATGAACGACGCCGAACTCTCCGCCGTCATCGACGACCACTACGCGGCCGAGGCGCAGACCCTCACCACCGGCGCCGAGGCGAACCTGCTCAAGCTCGCCGAACTGCGCGGCACCCTCACCGCCGAGCGGGCCGACCGCTGGGCCGGGATCAAGGCCGCCCACGTGCGCACCCACGCCCTCGGCGGCCCCGACGACGACGCCCTCACCCGCGCGGTCGCCGCCCTCGCCCTCCTCGGCGACCGCATCGCCGCCGTCGAGTCGGCCATCACCCGCGCCACCGCGCTCGGGTGATGTCCGCCTCCGCTGCCGCGAGCAGTTGCTGGTCGGTGATGCCGAGCTTGTTGCGCAGCACACCGTTGGGCATGGCGTACGGATCGTTCACCCTGCCCGCTGCTCCGAAGTCCGCCGGTGGCGGGCGATCGCGCGGGCGACAAGGGTGTCCGCGTCGAGGTCGCCCCTCACGTAGGCCTCGGTGTCGTGGTCCGAGGCCTCGGAGGGGTGGAGCCCCTCGGCCTCGACGGAACCGGTGGCCGAGGCGACTGCGCCACGTCGTGCCGCTCGGCCGCTCAGCGACTCGAAGGCCTCGACGGACAGGAGGACGCCCTGGGGCTTGCGGTGGGCGCCGATCAGGACGGGCTCGGCATCCGCGCCGGACTCCGACAGGTCGGTCAGTATGCGCGACAGTCTCGCGCGCGCGTCACTGACGGTCACGACCTCGGGGATCTCCATGCTGTCACCGTACCCAGGTAGAGTCCTGATTCTGTACAGATTCCGGTCGTATGCGACGCGCCGAGACGCGCCCCGGCCGCGCGGGGCTTGCGAACACGCCCCGCGGCGCTGCCCGGGCCGGGGGTCATCCGCCGTCGGCGTGCTCCGTGTGCTCCGGGGACACCGCGATCAGCGCGGCCAGTTCCTCCGGGGTCCGGGGACCGGTGGTCCCATCCGCCAGCAGGCCCTGGGTGCGCAACAGCCGCGCCGCCGCGACGCCCCACGGCAGCCGCAGTCCCGCCGCCGCGAGCAGGTCCGTGCGGGCCAGCATCGCGGCGGCGGGGCCGGTGCGGGCGCCGGACGGCGTGAGCAGCGCGGCGTCGTCGGCCCAGCGCAGGGCGAGGTCCACGTCGTGGGTGGCCATGACGACCGTGGTGCCCCGCTCGCGCAACCCGGCGAGCGTCGCGAGCAGCCGTTCCTGACCGTCCGGGTCGAGGCCCGCGGTCGGCTCGTCCAGGATCAGGACGCGCGGCCGCATCGCCACCGCGCCCGCGATCGCGGTCCGCTTGCGCTGCCCGTAGGACAGCAGATGGGTGGGCCGTTCGGCGAGGGCGGTGATGTCGAGCGCGGCCAGCGCCTCCGAGACCCGCGCCCGTACCTGCGTGTCGGACAGGCCGAGGTTCAGCGGTCCGAACGACACGTCCTGGCCCACGGACGCCGCGAACAACTGGTCGTCGGGGTCCTGCACCACCAGCTGCACCGTCGTCCGCAACCGGGTCAGCCCCTTGCGGTCGTACCGGACCGGCCGGCCGGCCACGGCCAACTCGCCCCCGCTCGGCCGTAGTCCACCGCTCAGCAGCCGCATCAGCGTGGTCTTGCCGCTGCCGTTGCGGCCCAGCAGGGCGAGCGCGCGCCCCTCCCGCACCTCGAAGTCGAGGCCGGTGAGCACGGCCGGGCCGTCCTCGTAGGCGAAGGACGCGTCCCGCAGGGCGACCAGGGCGGGGACCAGGGCGGGATCGCTCATGGCATCCGGCTTTCCAGGAGAAGGGCGACGGCGGCCAGCGCCGCGAGAAGTAACAGGCTCACGGCCGTGAACCGTACGGAGACCCGCGCCTCGGGCACCAGCACGCGCAGCGTGCCGTCGTAGCCGCGTCCGGCGAGCCCCGTCTGCAGCCGCGCCGCCCGGTCGAAGGACCGGACGAACGCCGTCGCGCCGAGCCCGCCCAGCGAACGCCAGGCCGCCGCCCGGGTGGTGTGCCCGAGCCGGGCCGCCTGCGCCTCCCTGATCCGGCGCACCGAGTCGAGCAGCAGGAAGCTCATGCGGTACGTCACCAGAGCCACGTCGACGAGGGGAGCGGGCACCCCGGCCCGTACCAGGCGCGGCAGCAGGTCGGACATCGGCGTGGTGAAGGCGAACAGCAGCACACCGAGGGAGGCCGCCGAGGTGCGCAGCAGCAACTCGCCCGCGCGCAGCGGCCCTTCGGGGGCCGGAGACACGAACCCGTCCGGCCCGCCCACCTGCACCAGCAGCGGGAGCGCCCCGGTGACGCAGAAGCCCAGCGGCACCCGGTAGGCGCGCCACAGCCGCCGCCCCGGCACCCCCGCCGGGCCCAGCAGCACCGCGAGCGCGGTCAGCAGCACCAGGGCCGCGCCCGGCCAGGGCGGCAGGGAGATCGCGAGCACGGTGAGCCCCAGTCCGAGCACGGCCTTGTCCACGGGATGACGGCGGCGCCAGCGACTGCTGTGCGCCGCCGCGTCGATCGGCAGCACGGCCGGTCAGGACCGGGATCCGGGGGAGACCGCCTCGTCGGGGCCCGCGCCGATGCCCACGCCGGTGCCGGTGCCGGTACTCAAGTCCGCTCCGGTCTCCCGCAGTTGCCGCCGCACCCCTTCCGTACCCTGCCGACGCCCGCGCCGCACCCCGAAGTAGTACGCCAGGACGCCCGCGCCGACGGCGGCCTGGAGGGCGAAGAGCCCCGACTCGATCTCACCGGAAGGGGGTTCGTACAGCGGCGAGAACCACGGCTCGTAGTCCGGTTCGATCTCGGTGATCGCGGTCTCCGCCTCGCCGTCCGCGCCCGCGAACGGCTCCTCCTTGTGATCGCCGAGCCCGAGCACCAGCGGCAGCACCGCGAGCGCGGCCACGGCGAGCAGCAGCAGCGTGTTGATCTTCGCGTTCCTGGTCATCGCGCCACCGCCCCGGTCGTCCCCGACTCTGTTGTCGTCCCCGACTCTGTTTCCGTTCCGGCCTCCGCCGCCGTCGCGGCCCGCTTTCCGGCCACCAGCACGCCGAGCCGGGTCAGTTCGCCCTTGCTGGACTGCACCAGCAGGCGCATCACCAGCACCGTCAGCAGCCCCTCGCTCACCGCGAGCGGGATCTGCGTCAGGGCGAAGATGGAGCCGAACTTCCCGAGCGCGCCCAGGAATCCACTCCCCGGGTCGGGGAACGCGAGCGCCAGCTGCACACTCGTCACGCAGTACGTGGACAGGTCGGCGACGAACGCGCCGCAGAACACCGCGGCCATCAGCGGCGCCCCGTACCGGCGCGCCAGCCGGTACACGCCGTACCCCGCCCACGGACCGACGATCGCCATCGAGAAGACGTTGGCGCCCAGCGTGGTCAGCCCGCCGTGGGCGAGCAACAGGGCCTGGAACAGCAGGGTGATGGTGCCCAGTACCGCCATGACCGGCGGCCGGAACAGGATGGCGCCCAGGCCGGTGCCGGTGGGGTGGGAGCAACTCCCCGTCACCGAGGGCAGTTTCAGCGCGGACAGGACGAAGGTGAACGCTCCCGAGGCGCCGAGCAGCAGCGTGTTCTCGGGATGTTCCTTGACTTCACGGATGAGCGACCGGGCTCCGTGGACGACGAACGGCGCCGCCGCGGCGCCCCAGGCGACCGCGTGCACCGGTGGCAGAAAACCCTCGGCAATGTGCATGGCTCAGCAGACCCTCTCCAGCACCTCGTGGATGGTTGACGCGCCTTGGCCGGTCTCCTGGCTGACGGGTACCACCGCCCGAACTCCGCCTTCCCGGGTCCCAGGTGGACCCAGTGGCTGCCCGTCGGTCCTGTCGGGGGGACAGGACCAGGGGCCGGAGCCGGACTTCCCGATCACAGTGGCGAGGGCCGCACCGGTATCGCACCGGATTTCCCGTTCACCAAGGCGTGGTGACAGTAGACCCAGGTCCAGGCACCTGACAAGCCGCCCCAGGGGGGCGCGCGCACGGCGTTCCGCGGCTCTCGCCCCGGCGCACATCCGCGGTCCTGACCACCACGGCACGCAGGTCGCACATCGGCGGGCGCGCGGGCGGCACCCTTTCGGCGCCGTTCACCCCAGCGCGGGAATGGGGGGAGGGGGTCCTGGGCAGAGCCCAGCTGCAACTAATATGCAACAACGAGTTCCGGGCAGCAGAGGTGTGAGATTCGATGACCATCCGACGAATACGGGGTACCGCCCTCGCGGCGACCATGGCCGCCGCGGTCGCCGCCTGCTCGGCGCCGACCGGCGGCTCGGACGCCGGTACGGGCGGCGGGTCCGCCGAGTCCGTGGTGATCGGAGTCCCCTCCGAGCCCGACACCCTGAGCCCCCTGCTCGGCTACGGCAAGGACGGCAACTCCAAGGTCTTCGACGGGCTGCTCGCCCGGGACGCCGACCTGAAACTGAAGCCCGCCCTGGCCAAGGCGCTCCCCGAGATCGCCGACGACGGCCGCACCTACACCTACACCCTCCGCTCCGGCGTGAAGTTCAGCGACGGCGAACCCCTCACCGCCGAGGACGTCGTCTACACGTACGAAACGGTGCTCGACGACAAGACCAACAACACCGCCAAGAGCGAACTGGACGCCGTCGAGCGGGTCCGCGCGGACGGCGACGACAAGGTCGTCTTCACCCTCAAGTACCCGTACGCGGCCTTCGCCGCCCGCACCGTCCTGCCCATCGTCCCCGAGCACATCGCCGGCGAGCAGGACCCCAACACCGGCGCCTTCAACACCGAGCCGGTCGGCACCGGACCGTACGTCCTCACCGGCTGGAGCAAGGGTGAGAAGCTCACCTTCAAGGCGAACCCGGACTACTGGGGCGGCGCCCCGAAGGTGAAGAAGCTCACCATGGCGGTCATCGCCGACGACGACGTCCGAGCCACCCGGCTGCGCTCCGGCGACCTCGACGGCGCGACCCTCCCGCCCAACCTCGCCGCCACCTTCAAGAACGACGACGGCCGCACCACGTACCAGGCCACCACCTACGACTTCCGCGCCGTCACCCTCCCCACCGCGAACGAGGTCACCGGCGACACCGCCGTCCGCCGCGCCCTCGACCTCGCCGTGGACCGTCGGGCCATGGTCGACAAGATCCTCGACGGAGCCGGCCGCCCCGCCTACGGCCCGCTGCCCCTGGACGACCCCTGGTACACCAAGGACGTCGAACGCCCCCAGGACCTCGCCGAGGCCCGGAAGATCCTCGACCGCGACGGCTGGAAGGCCGGCAAGGACGGCATCCGCGCCAAGGACGGCGTCCGGGCCGCCTTCACCCTCTTCTACCCCTCCGGCGACAAGGTCCGCCAGGACCACGCCCTCGCCTACGCCTCCGACGCCAAGAAGGCCGGCATCGACGTCAAGGTCGAGGGCGCCACCTGGGAGGTCATCGAACCCCGGATGGGCAAGGACGCCGTCCTCGCCGGCTTCGGCAGCACCGGCGACCCCGACTTCGGCCTCTACACCCTGCTGCACTCCTCCCTCGCCGGCGACGGTTTCAACAACATGCCCCACTACGACAACCCCGCCGTCGACAAGGCCCTCGACACCGGCCGCCGCAGCCAGGACCCCGACGACCGCAAGGCCGCCTACGACGACCTCCAGCGCGCACTCGTCAAGAACCCCGGCTACACCTTCCTCACCCACATCGACCACCTCTACGTCCTCGCCGACCGATGGGAAGGCCTCACCACGCAGGTCGAACCGCACGAGCACGGCTTCGCCAGCGGCCCCTGGTGGAACGCCGAGGCCTGGCAGCCGAAGAAGCCCAAGAAGTGACCCCCCTGCCCTGGGCACCGATGGCCCACCTCGTGGCACGACGGGCCCTGCTCGCCGTGCCCGTCCTCCTCGTCGTCACCTTCGGTGTGTTCGCCATCGCCGCCGCCTCCCCCTTCGACCCCGTCAAGGCCTACGCCGGCACCGCAGCCCTCGGCGCCGACCAGGAAACCCTGGACCGGCTCCGGGACAACCTCGGCGTGGACCGTCCCTTCGCCGCCCGCTGGTGGGAGTGGCTGACCTCCGCCGTCACCGGCGACCTCGGCCAGTCCAGCGTGCTACGGCAACCGGTCGCCGACGCGATCGGCGAACGGATCGTGTGGTCGACGCTGCTGTGCGCCGTCGCGTTCGCCGTCGCCATCCTCCTCGGCACCCTGCTCGGCGTGCTCGCCGCCCGCCGCCCCGGCTCACTCCTCGACCGTACGGTCACCTCCCTCGCGTACTCCCTGGAAGCCGCGCCGGTCTTCTGGATCGCCCTGCTCGCCGTCTGGCTCTTCGCCCTCCAGTTGGACGTCCTCCCGGCCGGCGGCCTCACCGACACCGGCAGCGAACACGTCACCGCCGGACAGGTCGCACGCCACCTGATCCTCCCCGCCGGCGTCCTCGCCGTCTCCCAACTGCCCTGGTTCACCCTCTACGTCCGCCAGGGCGTCGGCGACGCGCTCGCCGAGGACCCGGTACGCGGCGCCCGCGCCCGCGGCCTCGGCGAACGCACCGTGCTCCTCGGCCACGCCCTGCGCTCAGGACTCCTGCCCGTCCTCACCCTGATCGGCTCCCGCGTACCCGAACTCATCACCGGCGCCCTGCTGGTCGAGACCGTCTTCAGCTGGCCGGGCATCGCCGCCGCCACCGTCGAGGCGGCCACCGCCGTCGACTTCCCGCTGCTGGCCGCGCTGACGACCCTCGCCACCGCCGCCGTCCTCGCCGGAAACCTCCTGGCGGACCTCCTGTACGGACTGACCGACCCGAGGGTGAAGCTCAGTGAGATGTGATTCCGATGGCTGACACCACAGCTGACACCACAGCCGACACCACACTGGAGAAGGCGAACACGGCCGGGTCCGCAGCCCCGGCCGCCGACTGGCGCTCGCGCGGTACCGCCCGCCGCTCCACCCACACCCTGCGGCTGCGCGTCTCCGCCACCCTGGTCGCCGTCACCGCTCTCGCGGTCCTGCTCGTCCCACCACTGGTCCAGCTCGACCAACAGGCCGTCGACCTCGCCTCGAAACTCCTCCCACCCAGCTGGGCCCACCCCTTCGGCACCGACGACGTCGGCCGCGACCTGCTGCTGCGTTGCATCTACGGCCTGCGGGTCTCCCTGCTGGTCGGGGTCGTGGCGGCGCTCACCGCCACCGTGATCGGCACCGCCGTCGGAGCCACCGCCGGAGCCCTGGGCGGCTGGGTCGACCGCCTCGTCATGCGCCTGGTCGACACCCTCTCCTCCGTCCCCCACCTGCTGCTCGGCATCTTCATCGTCGCCATGTTCCGGCCGGGCGTCTGGCCGGTGGTGGTGTCGGTGGCCGCCACCCACTGGCTGTCCACCGCCCGCATCGTCCGCGCCGAGGTCCTCTCCCTGCGCTCCCGCCCGTACATCGACGCGGCCGTCTCCGGCGGCGCGTCCCGGTGGCGGGTGGTGCTGCGGCACCTGCTGCCCGGCGTCCTGCCGCAGGCGGGACTGGCCGCCGTACTGATGATCCCGCACGCCATGTGGCACGAATCGGCGCTGTCCTTCCTCGGCCTCGGCCTCCCCACCCACACCGCCAGCCTCGGCACCCTCATCCAGGGCGCCCGCGGCACGCTGCTCGCCGGACAGTGGTGGCCCACCCTCTTCCCCGGCCTGTTCCTGATCATCCCCACCCTCGCCATCGCCGGGCTCGCCGGAGTCTGGCGGGAGCGGATCAACCCCCGACGCCGATCGGAGCTGATGCTGTGACCGGGCGACCTCCCGTCCTCGCGGTCCGCGGGCTGTCGGTGCGCTTCCTGGTGCCCGGCGGGGGCCCCGTCGCCGCCGTCACCGACGCGCACTTCGACGTCGCACCCGGCGAATGCCTCGCCCTGATCGGCGAGAGCGGCTGCGGCAAGTCCGTCCTCGCCTCCGCCCTCCTCGGCCTGCTCCCCGCCAACGCGCAGACCGCCGGCCACGCCCTGCTCGGCGACCTCGACCTGCTCGCCGCCG
The DNA here is from genome assembly GCF_042655885.1 of Streptomyces chlorus. NCBI lineage: Bacteria > Bacillati > Actinomycetota > Actinomycetes > Kitasatosporales > Streptomycetaceae > Streptomyces > Streptomyces chlorus. Next base: position 44,255 of record NZ_JBHSOA010000042.1, on the reverse strand, counting down.
ACGAACGCACCCTCGCCCGCACCGTACGGGGCCGGCGCATCGGCCTCATCCCACAGAGCCCGGCCGCCCACCTCACCCCCGTCCGCACCATCCGCGCACAGACCGAGGAGACGGTCGCCGCACTCACCGGCGTCCGCGGCCGCGCGTCCCTGCGCGCCGCCGCCGAAAAGGCCGCCGCCCGCGCCGCCTTCCCCGCCGACCACCTCGACCGCTACCCGCACGAACTCTCCGGCGGCCTCGCCCAGCGCGCCGCCACCGCCCTCGCCCTCATCGGCGACGCACCCCTGCTGCTCGCCGACGAACCCACCACCGGCCTCGACCGCGACCTGGTCGACCACACGGTCGACGAACTGCGACGCCACGTCGACGCCGCCGGCAACCCCGACGAGGGCCGGGCCCTCCTGATGATCACCCACGACCTGGCCGCCGCCGAACGCATCGCCGACCGGGTCGCCGTCATGTACGCGGGCCGCATCGTCGAACTCACCGACGCGAAAACCTTCTTCGGCACCCCCGGCCCCCGCCACCCCTACAGCCGCGGCCTGTTGAACGCCCTCCCCGACCGCGCCTTCACCCCGATCCCCGGCATGCCCCCCGAACTGGGCGCGCTCCCCGAAGGCTGCGCCTTCGCCCCCCGCTGCGACCGGTCCACGGCCACCTGCGCGACCCTCCCACCCCTGAGGGAGTCGGCCGCCTGCCACCACCCGATCGAGGCACAGGCCCCGAGCCCCGTCCCGGAGGACGCCCGTGCTTGAACTGCGCGCCATCACCGCCGGCTACGACCGCCGGGACCCCGTAGTCCGCGACGCCACCCTCACCGTCGCCCCCGGCGAGGCCGTCGGCCTGCTCGGCCCCAGCGGCTGCGGCAAGTCCACCCTCGCCAAGGTCGCCGCTCTCCTGCACCGCCCCGACGCCGGCACCCTCGTCCTCGACGGCACCCCGGTGCGCCACTGGCGCCACCGCGCCCCACGCTCGCTGCGCACCGCCTTCGGCGTCGTCTTCCAGCAACCCCGCCTCTCGGCGGACCCCCGCCTGTCCCTCACCGACCTGATCGCAGAACCCCTGCGCGCCACGGGCCGCCGAGTCGAGGCCCCCGACCGAGTCGCCGAACTGACTGCCACCGTCGGTCTGACCTCCGACCTCCTCACCCGCCGCCCCCACGAGGTCAGCGACGGCCAACTCCAACGCGCTTGCCTCGCCCGAGCGTTGGTCCTCCGCCCCCGCTGGCTGATCTGCGACGAAATGACCGCGATGCTCGACGCGTCGACAACGGCCGTGCTGATCAAGGTCGTCGAGGACTACCGCACGACAACCGGCGCCGGTCTGCTCGCCGTCGGCCACGACCGCACCCTCCTGGACCGCTGGTGCGACCGCACGGTCCACTGGGACACGGTGGTTACGCCCGGCGCACCGGAGGCCAAGGCGAGTTAACGGAACTCCCCTCACTCAACAGGAGGTTGGAGCAGCAGGGCGCTGAGCCCCCTCCTACTGCGAGCATTCGCCTCGGCCAGCCGAGTGCGAAGCAGCTCCTCCGAAGTGAGGGTCCGGACACGGTCCGGGTCGGCGTCCCAATCCCGCCCACCGGACAGCGGGCGGAGCTGGAGATACGGACCCGCGTGCCCCATGACGACACCGACACGATCGCGCTCGGTGTCCCGGACGGCGGTGCCGGGCGGGGGAGGCGCGGGCTCGCGCCCGGGGACACCGGAGCCCGGCTCGCTCACTGGTCCGCACCCCTCGCGATGACGGCCGCGAGGGCCGGCGCGACGGGCGCCGAGCAGACACCGAGGTGCACGAGGGCGTACCGGGCGCTGGCGGGAACGCGGTGGACCTCGGCGGCGTCCGCCGTCCGCTCCTCCCTGGTGGACGAGTACGCACCGCCCCGGGTCCACGCCTCGGACCTGGTCGGCACGTGGAACGACGGCCATGGCGGCACGCTACGGCTGGACGAAGAAGGGCGTGCGGTTGCCACCGGTACCTGGGGCGAAGGCGGAGTGGACTCGCCGGACGGGCGATGTGAGGGCTCGGGCACGTGGAGGTTCGAACCGGACGACGACCCCTGGCTCCAGAGCGTCACCATCGATGCCGGCGATTGCTGGCCGGGGCAGTGGACACTGGGCGGCACGGCCGGCCGCCCCAAGCTGAACTACCAGCACGGAGACCCGGACTCGCCCGAGTGGTACGTGCTCACCCGGTGAGGAGGGCAGGCGCACCGGCTGGTGCGCGGGGCCCGCATTGAGTTGAGCGGCGTAGTCGGCCGGACTGGCCGACTACGCGGTGGTGATCGCGCTTGCCTGACGGCTGTGACCGCTGACGGAGTTGTGCCGGTTGTTCGCGGCGACAGGGGCCGTCACGCAGCCGGGGCCGGAGCCTCCGGCGGGGCGGGAAGTGTCCGTCCCAGGCGGGCGAGTGGGGACAGGGCCATCAGTGCCGGCGAGAGCAGCATGCCTGCGGCTGTCACCAGGAGGCTGGTGCGCGTCCCCCACACTTCCGCGAGAAAGCCGCCGAGCAGCGAACCGAGTGGGGTCAGCCCCATGCCGACAAAGGTGATCGTCGCGGCCGCGCGGCCCTGCATCCCGTCCGGAGTGAGGGTCTGCCGGACGGCCATGAGCGTGACATTCACCAGCTGACTGAAGGCCCCGAACATGAAGCTGATCGCAAGGAGCGCGGGAACCGTCACCACAGAGGAGCCGCGCAGCGCAGGCACGAACAGGAACACGCCGTCGCCGAGTGCCGCCGCGGACACGAGCACAGCGCCATGTCCGAACCGGCTCGGCAGGCGGGCGGCCAGCATCGAGCCCAGGAGCGCTCCAGGTCCCGTCGCCGACAGTGCCAGCCCGACGGCGGTGCCCGACAGGTGCAGGTCCCGTGGCAGGAACAGCAGATAGACGGTCATCACAGCCGCGAAGAAGAACTGGAAGGCGGCTGATGCGAGGCACACGGCCCGCAGCGAGGTGTCGCCGGCGACGAAGCGGAGGCCCTCCTGGATCCGCCGCCGGACCCGAGGGGGACGTTCCGAGCGCTCCGGGATCGACTCACGGCGACCGATCCGTCGGATCGACAGGAACGACAGCACGAAGAACAGCGCGCTGGAGGCGGCAGCGATCGGTGCCGACAGCACGGACACCAACGCACCACCGAGAGCGGGACCGCCGATCTGCGCCGCGGACCGACTGCCCTCGAGCGCGCTGTTGGCCCGCACCAACTGATCGCGTTTCACCAGCCGTACCAAGGACGCCTGGTACGCCACGTCGAAGAACACGGACAGAGCACCGACGGCGAAGGCGACCACGAGCAGCGCCGGCAGGCCGAGCCAACCGAGGAGGCCGGCCACGGCGGCGGCGCCCAGCGCCAGGGCCCGGCCGGCGTCCGTCAGCACCATCACCGTGCGGGTCCGCCACCTGTCCACCCACGCGCCGACGAAGAGCGAGAGCAGCAGAATCGGCGCCTGCCCCATCGCGCGTAGGGCGCCCAACTGGCCGGCGCCGGCGTCGAGCGTCAGGACGGCGAAGAGCGGCAGAACCACCAGACTTGCATGTTCGCCCAGTTGGGAGGCCGTCTGGCCCACCCAGAGCCTGCGGAAGTCGCCGTCCCGCCACAGGCTTGACGGAACAGGTCGACCGGAATCGGATACGGCGGAGGAAGAGGACGGCACAGGGACCCCTCGGATGACCGAAGACGAGAGCCGCCAACCGGCGCACGCCAGGCGCACCGACGGTTTCAGGCAGCGGGAAGGGAAGGCTCGCTGTGCCGCGCTGTGAGGGCAGCACGCGATGACGGGCCGCTCACGGCCTCAGACGTCAACGCGTGCTCGGACGACCGACCATGTCTTCGCTCCTTGTGAGTCACTCGCTGCGTGAACACTAGCTCCCGCTCGGCAGGGCACGAAAGACGATTAAGGGCTGGGCGGACGGCAGGAGGAGTCCGGCTGTTCGCGCCGGGTCACGAGGGTGGGGCGGCTCAACTGGTCGCTCGATCCCCGAAGGCCGCATGGTGACCGCAGGGCCCTGGATCGGCGTCGCCTGGACTGCAGGACTGTTCCGTCAAAGGAGCCCTCTTCCGGAGCCTGTCTGAGGAGGCGGGGAGGGTGAGGGCACGTATCGAAAGTGCTGCCATGCGCTTGAGTTGTGTGCGCGAAGGCAGAGCGCAACTCGGTGGTGTCCGGAGTGGAGGTCAGGAAGGCTTGCGCGCATGGTTTCGGTAGTGCAGAACGTGGCGATCGACTGTACGGATGCCTACGAGCTGGCCCGGTTCTGGAGCGGGGTGACCGGCCGTCCACTGCATCCGGAGGACAGACCGGGTGACCGGGAGATTCAGGTGCTGCTGGCGGAGGGCCCGGTGCTGCACTTCAACCAGGTGCCCGAGGCCAAGACGATCAAGAACCGGATCCATCTGTGTCTGCGCCCTGAGACCTCGCGCGAGCAGGAGGTGGAACGGCTGCTGGGCCTCGGTGCCACCTTTGTCGCCGATCACCGGAATCCCGATGGCTCTGGTTGGGCGATCCTTGCTGACTCCGAAGGCAACGAATTCTGCGTTCTGCGCAGCGATTCCGACCGAGCCGCCATGAATTCCTGACGCTCACGCGCCACCCTGACCGGTTTCGCATAGCCGGTGGTGCGGGTGCGGACGAGGAGCGCGGGGGCCGACATGCGCCCGAGTCCATGCCGACCGGCCCGTCCTCCCCTCAGCCGCCCGCGTCCACGTCGTTGCGGGGCGCCCCGTCACCGACCGGCGGCAGATCGCCGCGCTCGACGGGCCCGGTCGGCGCCGCGCTGCCGGCGGGCGCGGACGGCAGCAGCTCGGCGGCCTCCTCGCCGGACGGCCGGCGGGCGTCCCGCGCCGCCTCGCGCAGGACGTCGCGGGAGACGCCCGCATCGCCCTCGAGCCGTACGACGTGGCCCTTCTTCACCACGGCGTACTCGTGTGTCCCCTGTCCGGAGCGGTACCAGACTCCCTTCTCGTCCAACTCGCACGTCTGCTGCCCCTTGGCGCAGTCGGAGGCGGACATCGTGCCCCGGTCGACGTACAGTCGCAGCTGCTCGCCCTCCTGCCGCGAGACGTACGTGGCGGAGAAACCGTCCCCGCCGTACACCCCGACGGACTGCCGGGCGAGCGCGAACCCGGGTGCCTCGATGACGTAGACGAGCTCCGGGGCGATGCCCAGCGCCCTGGCGCGGGTGACGAGTTCGGCGGCGGGGGCGTCGGTGTCCCGCGTCTGCCCCGGTTCGCTGCCGCAGGCGGTGAGCAGCAGAGGAGCGAGCAGTAGCGGCAGCAGTGGGCGCACGGTACGGATCATGCGCCCATCCAACCGGACGCCGGTCGCCGGCGTCCGTGCCATCGGGATGGTCGTCTCCGACATGGCCGCCTCCGTCGCCTTCTACCGCCGGTTCGGGTTCGCGTTCCCCGGGAGTGCCTACACGCCGGGGTGGGCCTGCGGTGCCGGCCCGCCCCGGCGGGTGGGGCTCAGCCGCCGAGTGCGGTGACCATGTTCATGATGGTCTCGACCTGGGCGCCGCCCTGGATGGGGTAGTTGGTGGCGCCGAGGTAGCCCCACCAGTCCCAGCATCCGTTGGGGTTCACGACGGACGACGTGGCCTGCGGATACAGAACGATCATCTTGTTGTTGTCGGCGTACTGGTTGAGGTTGGCGCGGTCGACGAAGGTCGTACCGATCTTGTCGTACCCCTGCTTGCAGCCGTGCAGGGAAACCATCAAGCGGCAGCTCTGCCCCGACTCACAGGGCGTGGGAACGTAGGCGAACCCGGAGCTGCCCATGCTCAGGGTGCTCGCCATTCCGTTGACGGCGTGGGTGCTCTGCCCGAACTTGATGAGTTTGCCCGTCAGCGGCCCGGTGTTGGGGGAGGAGACCGAGCCGAAGAGCTTCTGCAGCAGCGCTCTCTGGGGGTCGGTGCCGCAGTCGTTCATGTACGGCGCGCTGTTCGCGGTGCAACTGTTCGGCCCGTACGGGGTGACCCAGGAATGCCCCGCCGTGGAGGTGTTGTCGTAGGTCACGTTCGCGCCGAAGTGCTGGTAGAAGGCCTTCCCGGTATCACCGACCGAGGGCTTCACCGTGGTGTCGTTCTTGCCCTGGTAGAGGTACACGGGGCTGCCGGACAGGTTGCTGACCGGGTCGATCCACCCGTAGGAGGACCAGCTGGAGGCCCTCGAGGTCAGAGTGCTCAGATAGGTGGGGTAGATGTTGTCCCCACAGCCGTACAGGGCTTGGTAGACGTTGTTCTGGGCGCAGTAGTACGGTCCCGCCCCGAAGATCGCCGCGCCCTTGATCTTCTTCGAGTAGGCGACGTGCAGCTGACCGGCCATGTAGCCACCGGAGGAGATTCCGGAGACGTACACGCCGGATATGTTGTGGCCGGTGAGACTGCCCGACACCGGGGGGACCGTGTGGGGAGTGGCGGCCTGGGCGGTACCTGCCGACGTCAGCAGGGCCACCAGGACGGAGAGGATCAAAGCGGGGGACCACCAGAAGACGCGTTGACGGGCTCGCATCATGTGCACCTGTTCCCTGGGGCTTGCGGTCCGGTCAAGGCACCGGTCCGTGCGGTAGCGGAACAGTAGTGGTGACACGAGAACACTGGCGATGTGTGCGGCACACATCCATCAGCGGATCAAAGTGGCTCAAAGACACTGGTCCTGACGGCTGGTGCGAGGGGCACAGGCGTGCTCGCCGTGGCCGTGCCGCCGTACCGACTTCTGCTCCTGAGGCGGCTGTGACCAGCGGCGGTGCCAGTTTGAGAGGATTTGCACCGTTCCGGGACCGGCGGAGGGTCACAGGGCCGCGTCGGACCACTGGTCGAGGATGTCGTCGCCGGTCAGGGCGGCGCCGGGGTCGCTCGCCTCGCCGTTCAGTGACTGCTCGGCCCAGATGACCTTGCCCGTGGCGGTGTACCGGGTGCCCCAGCGTTCGGCGTAGCGGGCGACGAGGAACAGGCCGCGGCCTCCCTCGTCCGTGGCCGCCGCCTGGCGCAGATGGGGTGAGGTGCTGCTGCCGTCGGAGACCTCGCAGATCAGACGGCGGTCCCGCAGCAGGCGGACGTGGATGGGGACGGTGCCGTAGCGGATGGCGTTGGTGACCAGTTCGCTGAGGATGAGTTCGGTCGTGAAGCCCACCTCCGTCAGGTCCCACGCCGCCAGCTGCCGGGTGACGTCGGCGCGGACGCCGGACACGGCGGCGGCTTCGGGGGGCACGTCCCAGCCGGCTACCCGCTCGGGGTCGAGCACCCGGGTGCGAGCGACCAACAGGGCGACGTCGTCGTTCCCGCCGTTCGGCAGGAGGGCGTCGAGCACCGCGTCGCAGGTCTGCTCGGGAGTCCGGTCGGGGTGGGACAGCGCGCCACGCAGGATCTCCAGACCGACATCGATGTCCCGGTCGCGGCTCTCGATGAGCCCGTCGGTGTAGAGGACGAGCCGGCTTCCCTCGGGCACCTCGAACTCCGCGGTCTCGAAGGGCAGGTCGCCCAGGCCCAGCAGCGGGCCGGCGGGCACGTCGGGGAAGGACACGGTGCCGTCCGGACGGACGAGGGCGGGCGGCGGGTGGCCGGCCCGGGCCGCGCTGCACGTGCCGGAGGCAGGATCGTAGACGACGTACAGGCAGGTGGCCCCGATGAGCCCCTCGTCGTCACCCTGGTCAGCCCGTTCCCGGTCGAGCCGGACCACCAGGTCGTCCACCCGGGCCAGCAACTCGTCCGGCGGGAGGTCGAGGGTGGCGAAGTTGTGCACCGCGGTACGCAGCCGCCCCATGGTGGCCGCCGCGTGCAGACCGTGCCCCACCACGTCCCCGACCACCAGCGCCACCCGGGCGCCGGACAGCTCGATGACGTCGTACCAGTCCCCGCCCACCCCGGCCTGGGCCGGCAGATAGCGGTGGGCCGCCTCCAGCGCGCTCAGGTCCGGCAGGTCGCGGGGCAGCAGACTGCGTTGCAGGGTGACCGCCATCGCGTGCTCGCGGGTGTAGCGGCGGGCGTTGTCGAGCGCCACGGCGGCCCAGGCGGACAGCTCCTCGGCGAACAGCACATCGCTCTCGTCGTACGGTTCCGCTCGCTCCGAGCGCCAGAAGTCCACCGAGCCCAGCACCGTGCCGCGAGCCCGCAGCGGTACCGCGATCAGGGAATGGATCCCGTGGCCCAGGAACTCCTCCGCGCGGTCGGGGGCCAGCGTCCGCCATCCCTCGGCGGTGCTCAGATCCGCCTCCAGCACCGCGCGGCCGCTCTTCACGCACCGTGCCTGTGGTGTGGCGTCGGGGAAGCGAACGGTTTCGCCCACCGCCATCAGCGGCAGGCCGGTGTGGACGGTGCTCACGCCGGCCCGCTGCATGACGGTGCTCCGCCCGGTCGGCTCCTCGCCGCGCAGCACCTCCTCGACCAGGTCGACGGTGACCAGGTCGGCGAAGCGCGGGACCGCCACTCCGGCCAGTTCGTGTGCGGTGTGCTCCACGTCCAGGGAGGAGCCGATCCGTGCCCCTGCGTCGTAGAGGAGGCTCAGGCGCTCCCGTGAGGCCTCGGCGCGACCGGACAGAGCCCGCAACTCCGTGGTGTCCCTGAGCGTCACCACGCTTCCGGCACTCCCGTCGTCGGGCACTGTGCGTCGCTTGTTGACCGCCAGCAACCGGTCGGCCGAGAGGAGCACCTCGTCGGTGGCCGTCCGCTCCGACGTCAGCAGTTCGACGATGTCCGGGCTCAGACCCAGGTCGGTGACCTGCCGCCGCTCCGCGTCCGGCGGCAGATCCAGCAGTCGCCGCGCCTCGTCGTTGGCCAGTACCAACTGCCCGTCGCCCCCCACGATCAGCACCCCCTCCCGCACCGCGTGCAGCACCGCGTCGTGGTGGTCGTACATCCGTGTCATCTCCACCGGACCGAGACCGTGGGTCTGGCGCAGCAGCCGTCGGCTCACCAGAGCGGTGCCGCCCGCGCAGATGACCAAGGCCCCGCCCACGGTCCCCAGAATCACCGGAAACTGCTGGGCCGCCATGCCCGCCACCTTGTGGACCGTGATCCCGACTCCCACCGAGCCGACCACCGTCCCGTCGGGCGCGATGACGGGGACGTACGAGACCACCGAGCGGCCCTTGGACGTGTTGACCCGCTGCGTCTGGGGAGAGGTCGGGGGCCTGAGCGGGCCGACAACGGTCTTCCCGATCTGATTGGGGTCGGGGTGCGTATAACGGACCCCGTCCGGCGAGTACACGACGACGAGGTCCACGTCGGTCGCCCGCTCGATCTTCTCGGCGAGCGGCTGCAGCACCTTGGACGGGTTGGGACCGGTCATCGCCGCCACTGTCTGCGGGGAGTACGCGAACGTCGTGGCGACGGCCCGGGACCGGGACTCGGCCTCGTGGGTGCTGTCACGCCGGGCCTGGAGCACGAGAGCGGCCAGTGCGGCGGTGATGATCAGGGCCACGACCAGGATCTGCAGCACGAACACCTGGCCGGCCACGCTCCGCACCCGGAGCAGGGACCGCAGTCGCCCCGGGGGCCGCCCCGGCCAGGAACCCTCGCCGCGCCGGTCCCGCTGCCGGGCCGATCCCACGCGTGCGACCCGACCCCCGGAGGGGCGGGATGACATGGGGGGAGGGTGGTGGGAATGTGCGGTCACTGCATCGTTCGCCTCCTCGGCAGCGGTACCCCGGTCGTCCATGACCAACCGTCCGCCGGCCGGCCGCCCGTCGAGGGACGACCGGCGGTGCGCGGCCTCCGCGGTGTCGCGTCCGGCGAGCGGACACCGGGACCATCGAACCGGATGTTCTTCGCATTCCTCACGAACGACTCAACGGTACCCGCTCGGCCCCGATCCGGTTCGGTCGAGCGCGGTCCTCCCGAGCCCACCACCGGCCCCTGGCCCCCGGACCCGTGATCCTGGCCCCGGAACCGTGGTCCTGGACCCGTGCCCCCGGACCCCGGACCCGTGCCCCCGGACCCGTGCCCCCGGACCCGGCTGTGTGAACCGGCAGGTGCGGACCGCTGCGTGCGGAGGGCACCGCGCGCCACAATGCGGCTCAGGAGCGACACCATCGCAGGGGGGAAGCCATGGCCGGCCATCGAAAGTTCCGGACAGCGGTCGAAGCCGAGAAGTTGCGTGTCTGGTTGGCCCGGGCGTCCGGCGGTCTCGTCATGCCGGCCGCTGCCCTCGCCACCCAGGACATCCGCATCGTCGGCGTCGTCACCCCAGGTCCTGCTCGTCGGCGGCATCGCGTTCACCGTCACCGCCGTGCGGATGACCGGCCGGCTCAACCGCAAGGCCGAGGCGGCCCGCCGGAACGCCCTCGGGGGCCTCTGACACAGGGAGGAAGCAGGGACACAGGGAGGAAACGGGTGCGGTCCCCGTGGCGGGTCGGCGTTCAGCCTGCGACCGGCCCCGTCAGGCTCCGCCCGATACCCCGGGCCGCCACCTGCAGGGCGCTGACCAGCCGCGCCCGGTCGCGTTTGAGGCTGGGGACGACGATGCCGAGCGCCGCCACCACCGCGCCGTCCGACCGGATCGGCACGGCCACCGTGCAGGCGCCCAGGCTCATCTCCTCCACCGTCGTGGCGTAGTCGTCCTCGTGCACCTTCTTGAGCTGGCCACGCAGCAGGCCCGGCCGGCTCACCGTGTAGGGGGTGATCCGGGGGAGGTCGGCGAGCACCTCGTCCTGGACGTCGGCCGGGGCGTGTGCGAGCAGCACCTTGCCGACCCCTGTCGCGTGCAGCGGCAAACGGGAGCCGATCGCGCTGACCACCGGCACCGAGGCGTGTCCGGAGAGCCGGTCGACGTACAGCGCCTGCAGGCCGTCGCGCACCGCGAGGTGCACGGTGGCTAGGGTCGCGCCGTAGAGGTCGTGGAGGTACGGGGAGGCGATCTGTTGCAGCCCGGTGTGCACAGGCGCGAGCAGGCCGATGTCCCACAGCCGGCGCCCGACGACGTACTCGCCCGAGTCGGTGCGGCTCAGCGCGCCCCATGAGACGAGCTCGCCGACCAGCCGGTGCGCGGTCGGGACCGGGAGGCCGGCCCGGTGGGCGAGCTCGGTGAGGCCGAGCCGCCGGTGCCGTCCGTCGAAGGCCCCCAGGACCGCCAGCGCACGGCTGGTCACGGAACGCCCGGGCCTCGCGGAGTTGCCTGCCATGCCCGGCATCCTTCCGCTGAGTGGAAAAGGGGGCAAGGGGTGCGCGTGGCGATTCCGTGGCCACGGTCCCTGTGGTGCGGGCGGAGCCCGGCTCGCGAGCCCCGGGCACTGGTCGCCCCGGCACCGGGGCTCGTGTCGGACCGTCTGCCAAGCGGACGCCCGATGCTCCATGATGAGCGGGCCATGATCGAACCCGCCATGACGCCCCGCGCGCCACTGCCCTTCTTCCGGGCCGCCGTGTTCGCCGTGGTCTCCGCGGTGCCGGGGGCCGGCGGGCATCATCTGGTGGCCGAGGGGCCGGTGCCGTGGCGGCAGGGAGGGACGGCGGTCGCCGTGCTCTTCGCCGTGGCGCTGCTCGGTGTCCGGCGGCCGCGTTCCCTGGCCACGGTGACGGTCGTGTGCGGCGCCGCACAGGTCGGACTGCACCTGTGGCTGACGACGGGGCACGGCCGTCAGGCCGCCTCCCTCGCGCGGCCCGGACACCTGCACGCCGTGGCCGACGGGGCCGATGTCCACCAGGGATGGCACGAGGGGGCTGCGGGCTCGCCGGTCATGACCGGCGTGCACGTCCTCGTCGCCGTGCTGGTCGCCGTGCTGGTCGCCGTACTGCTGCACCGGGCCGACCGCGTCTGCTGGTCGCTGGAGCGCGGGCTGACGGCGGCCGTGGGCGCGACGCGGGACGCCGTGACGGTACTCCGCGCCATGTCCAAGGCCGCCGCTCCGGTCCCGGCGCGGTGGGAGCCGCCGGCGCCCCTGCCATCCCTGTGGTCGGCACCCGTGCCGCCGGACGGTGCGGTGCTGGCGGACGTGATGTCACGGAGGGGGCCTCCCCGGGCGCGGTCGTCTCCCGCCACCCGACCCTGCCGGGGCGTCAGCCGCTGAACAGCGGGCCCCGCACTCACCCACGCCTGGAGTAGCAGTGCTCCCTTTCCTCTTCCCCGAACGCCTGCGTGCCGTACGCCGTCCGGCCCTGGTCACCGCGGCGACCGCCGCCGCCGTTCTCCTGGCGGCCGGACCGGCCGCCGCCCACGTCCACGTCGAGTCCGACAACGCCCAGGCACTCGCCCAGGACGTCACGCTCACCTTCGCCGCCGCCTCGGAGTCCGCCGATGCCGGGATCACCCAGCTGCGGGTGGTCCTGCCCGAGGGCATCGAGCCCACGGACGTGACGTACGGCGAGGGCCCCAAGGGCTGGAAGCTCACCGTCACCGACGACGGCTACACCGTCAAGGGCCCGGCCGTGAAGGCCGGCGAGGACGTGGAGCACTCGGTGGTCGTCCGGCAGCTCCCTGACGCGAAGGAGCTGGCGTTCAAGACGCTCCAGAGCTACAGCGACGGCCGGATCGACCGGTGGATCGAACTGCCGGAGCCCGGCGGTGACGGCCACGGCCATGGCCACGGCAACGAGGCCCCGGTCCTCGAACTCGAGGCCGCCGCCCCCGGAGCCGCATCGGTCGGCCCGTCGCCCACCGCGCCCGAAAGCGCCCCGGCCCCGTCTCCCGCACCGACCGCCGAGGAGACGACGGCAACGCCGTCCGCCCGGGCCGCGGCCGCCGACAGCGAAGCGGAGGACAGCGGCCTGTCCGCCGCGGCCTGGGCGGGAATCGTCGCGGTGGTCCTTGCCGCGGCCGCCGCCGTGGCCTTCCTCGTCGTCCGCCGCCGGGGCGCCGCCCGGCAGTGACGTGGACGCGCACACCGCCACGGTGAGGGGTGGGTTGCCGCACTGCCGCGAGAGTGCGGCTGCGGCAACCCGCCTTCGTCGACGGGCGTTCGTCCAGGGATGACGTGTGCGCGTACGTGTGCGCGTGCGCGAGCCGAAAGTGCGTCGGTCCGCCGCGCCCGGCGGGTGCCCGAAGCGCCCGGCCCCGGAGTCGCGGACCGTCAGGAGCGCCCCGCCGTCGCGCCGGCCGCCGTGGTGGGCGTGGAGCACGCCCGTCCCGGCGAGGAGATCGGGGCCGCAGTGGTGCTGCGTCCGGGAGCACAGGCCACGCCCGACGAACCGCGGGAGTTCGTCGAGGACCGGGTGGCGGCGTACAGGTAACCGCGCGAGGCGTGGCTACGGACACCCTGCCGACCGGCCCCAGCGGCGAGATCCTCAAGAGGGAGATCACCGCACCGGCGGGACGTGCCCCACCGGACGTGCCCCAGCAGGAGCATTCCTTCCGGCGCGCGCGGCTCATTCGAGGGTGAGCCGCAGGTCTCACGCCTGCGGCTCACCCGCGGACGCAGTCCTCGATCACCGAGGCGACCTGCTCGGTCGCGGCCGAGACGCGGTGCGTGCGCCGGGCCAGTACCAGTTCGACCGACTCGGGGCTGGTGAGCGGTACGTAGGTCACGCCGTCGAGGCTCAGGCTCTGCACCGACTGCGGCACGAGGGCGACGCCGTGTCCCGCCGCGACGAGGACGACCAGGGTGGCCGTCTCGCCGACCTCGAGGAGCGGGTCGGGCCGGAAGCCGGCCCGTCGGCAGGCGGACAGGACCCGGTCGTACATCGAGGACCGGGACTGCGAGGGGTGGATGACGAACGGCTCGCCGGCCAGGGCCTCCAGCGGGATGCTCGGGCGGCCTGCCAGCCGGTGGTGGGACGGCAGTACGGCCACCAGCGGTTCGGACCGCAACGGCGTGATACGGATGTTCTCCTCCGACGCCGCGCCCCGCAGGACGGCGAGGTCGAACACGCCCGAGAGCAGGCCCTCGACGAGCCGGGGGGTGAGGAGCTCACCCCGCAGGTCCATGGTGATCTTGGGCAGCTTGGCCCGCACGGTGCGGGCGACCCGCGGCAGGACGTCGTAGGTGGCCGTGCCGATGAAGCCGACGGAGACCCGGCCCGCGTGACCGGTGGCCAGCTCCCGCATGTGAGCCCGCGCGCGTTCCTCCTCCATGACGAGGGCGCGTGCGTAGTCGGTGAGGTGACGGCCGGCCTCGGTCGGCTCGACGCGCCGGGTGGACCGGTTGAACAGCGAGATGCCCAGTTCCCGCTCCAGCTGCTTGATCTGCTGGGAGAGAGCCGGCTGCGCCACGTGCAGGCGGGCGGCCGCGCGCCCGAAGTGGCACTCCTCGGCCAGGGCGAGGAAGTACCGGAGCTGACGGAGTTCCATACGCCCTATTTTATAAGGCCGGCTTATGAATCGATGCCGACTAGGTCTTGGACATGATGAAGCGGGCGCTCGTACGGTAGGGGCGTGAGCGACAGTTACCTTTACGCAGCAGCAAGAACGCCCTTCGGCAAGTTCTCGGGCGCCCTCGCCGAGGTCCGGCCCGACGACCTCGCCGCGGTGGCTGTCACCGGGGCCCTGGCCAAGACCCCCGCGCTCGACCCGGCGGAGATCGGCGACGTCGTCTGGGGCAACGCCAACGGCGCGGGCGAGGACAACCGCAATGTCGGCAGGATGGCCGTCCTCCTCGCGGGACTGCCCACCTCGGTCCCCGCCACGACCGTCAACCGGCTGTGCGGGTCCTCCCTCGACGCCGCCATCATCGCCTCCCGCGCCATCGAGACCGGCGACGTGGACATCGTGCTCACCGGCGGCGTCGAGTCGATGACCAGGGCACCCTGGGTCCTGCCCAAGCCCTCGCGCGCGTTCCCCGCCGCGGACGTGACCGCCGTGTCCACCACCCTCGGGTGGCGGCTGGTGAACCAGCGCATGCCGAAGGAGTGGACCGTCTCCCTGGGCGAGGCGAACGAGCAGCTGGGCGACCGCTTCTCCATCGCCCGCGAGCGGCAGGACGCATTCGCCGCACGCTCCCACAACCTCGCCGACGACGCCTGGAACGCCGGCTTCTACGACGACCTGGTGGTGCCCGTCGTCACGGACCGCAAGGGCACGACCGTCACCCGGGACGAAGGGATCCGCCCCGGTTCGACCGCCGAGAAGCTCGCCGGACTCAAGCCCGTCTTCCGCCCCGACGGCGTCATCACCGCCGGCAACGCCTCCCCGCTGAGCGATGGTGCCTCCGCGGTACTGCTCGGTTCGGGCGAGGCCGCCGCACGCATCGGCACCGACCCCGTCGCCCGCATCGCCGGCCGGGGCGTGTCCGCGCTGGACCCGCAGATGTTCGGATACGCCCCCGTGGAAGCGGCGAACCGGGCACTGAAGGGCGCCGGGATCACCTGGTCCGACGTCGCCGCCGTCGAGCTCAACGAAGCCTTCGCCGTCCAGTCGCTGGCCTGCGTGGACGCCTGGGACGTCGACCCGGAGATCGTCAACGCCAAGGGCGGCGCGATCGCGCTCGGCCACCCCTTGGGCGCCTCCGGAGGCAGGCTCCTGGGCACCCTGGCCCACCGGCTGAAGGAGTCGGGGCAGCGGTGGGGCGTCGCCGCCATCTGTATCGGAGTCGGCCAGGCGCTCGCCGTGGTCCTGGAGAACGTCTCGGGAGGCAACCGATGACCACCCTGCTGTGCGACCACGCCGACGAGGCGGTGGCCGGGATCGAGGACGGCTCGACCGTGCTCGTCGGAGGGTTCGGAATGGCCGGCATGCCGGTCGACCTGATCGACGCCCTCATACGCCAGGGCGCCAAGGACCTCACCGTCGTGTCCAACAACGCCGGCAACGGCGACACCGGACTCGCCGCGCTGCTGGCCAAGGGACGGGTCCGCAAGGTGATCTGCTCCTTCCCGCGCCAGGCGGACTCGTGGGTGTTCGACGACCTCTACCGGGCGGGCCGGATCGAACTGGAGGTCGTCCCCCAGGGCAACCTCGCGGAACGGATGAGGGCGGCCGGGGCCGGCATCGGCGCCTTCTTCTGCCCCACCGGAGTGGGCACGCTCCTCACGGAGGGCAAGGAGACCCGCGAGATCGACGGCCGCACCTATGTGCTGGAGTACCCGATCAAGGGTGACGTCGCGCTGATCGGCGCCCACCGCGCCGACCGCATGGGCAACCTCGTCTACCGCAAGACCGCCCGCAACTTCGGTCCGGTCATGGCCACCGCCGCGACCACGGTGATCGCGCAGGTCCGCGAGATCGTCGAGACCGGCGACATCGACCCCGAAACCGTCGTGACCCCCGGCATCTACGTCGACCGTGTGGTGAAGGAGGCCGACCGCGCATGACCACGACCCGAGTGATGAACGAGCAAGGTCCGCTGAGCAAGCAGGACATGGCCGCCCTCGTGGCGCGCGACATCCCCCAGGGCGCCTTCGTCAACCTGGGCATCGGGCAGCCGACCCTCGTCGCCGACCACCTGCCCGCCGACTCCGGGGTGGTCCTCCACACCGAGAACGGCATGCTCAACATGGGGCCCGCCGCGAAGGAGGGCGAGGTCGATCCCGACCTGACGAACGCGGGCAAGGTCCCGGTGACCGAACTGCCCGGAGCCGCCTACTTCCACCACGCCGACTCGTTCGCGATGATGCGCGGCGGTCATCTGGACATCTGCGTCATGGGCGCGTTCCAGGTCTCCGCCGGCGGCGACCTCGCCAACTGGCACACGGGAGCGCCCGACGCCATCCCCGCCGTCGGCGGGGCCATGGACCTGGCGATCGGCGCCAAGAAGGTCTTCGTCATGATGACGCTCTTCACCAAGACCGGCGCCCCCAAGCTGGTGCCCGAATGCACCTACCCGCTCACCGGGCTGCGCTGCGTCGACCGCGTCTACACGGACCTCGCGGTCTTCGACATCACCCCCCAGGGGCTCAGGGTCGCCCAGACCTTCGGCACCACGCTGGACGAACTCGCCGGCCGCCTCGACGTGCCGCTGATCGCCGCCGAGGCGTGAGACACGGGCCGGGCCGACAGCCTGCCCGACAACGCGCTGATGGCCTGCCCGCGGACCGCGGGCAGGCCATCAGTACATGATCGGGCACCGCGTTGGTGATGACGGCGCCGCCGTAGGAGTGGCCGGCGAGGACGAGGGGGCCCTTGATCGTCTTGAGCCGGGCAGCGAGGTAGGCGGAGTCGGCGGAGAGGCCGCGCAGCGGGTTCGCGGTGGCGACCACCGGATAGCCCTGGGCCTGGAGGCTCCGAATGACCTCGTTCCAGCCCGAGGCGTCCGCCCAGGCGCCGTGCACCAGCACGATGGTCGGCTTGGTGCGCTCATGAGGTTCGGCACCACCACCGCTCTCGGAGGCCACGGACGACCGGTCCGAGGGTGTCCGTGACCAGGTGGCGCTTGCGTCTTTCGCGTCCACCACGGCCGCGGTCGGTTCGGCACCGCGGCCGTGGGTGCGACGGGTCCTGTCCCGTAACAGGTCGTGGACCTGCTCGGTGGTGCCGTCCGCCGATGCTCTCTTACGCCGGCATCAGGTCGGGTCCGACTCGTAGTCGGGCCGGATGGCGAGTTCTCCCGCTTCCCACATCTCGTGGACGCGCTTCTTGCATTCCTTGTCGGATTCCACTTCGTCCGCGAGGCGGAGGCCGATCTCGTTGTTCTTCTCGTCCGCCGCGTTGTCCGCGTCGGACCCGGGGCGGCCAAGCTCGTGCGCCTCGCCCATCGCCCTGGCGAATTCCTCACCCAGCCTCTTCTTGAGCAGGCACTGCCAGAACACGTGGCGAATGGAGTTCTGCTTTTCCGGGTCCGTCATGTGCTCGACCAGCTGAAGCACCTCGACGTGCACCCCGGCCCACCTGATGATGTTCTGGGGGCGCTTGAGAAGCTCGTAGACCTCCGGGCCGGAAACGTTCTTGCCGATCAGCCAGACGTACTTGTCCAAGGCGGCAGGGCCTTCTTCCAGAAGGCTCTTCTCCAACTGCGACAGAACCCGCGAGTATGCCGCCATGTTCTCCGACGTGTCCGCCAGGTTGTCGGCGATCACCTTGGATGCGGTAAGCCCGACGCCGAAGACGAACATGCCCAAGGCGAGGAGCGGGAGCATCTCAGGAGCCAAGAACGCGATCGTGGCCACACCCGCGAGCGCCGTGGCACCGGTCTTGCCGAGATCCCGAGGGGCGAGGCCCTGCGCTGCGTCGAGTATCCGGCGGGTCTCAAGGAGGGTGTCGTAGACGTCCGCGCTCGGCACGGTGTTGCATTCGCACCGGAACTCGGCGTCCCTGGTCACGCTCATCGACATGGTCCAGTCGCCGGCCTGAGGATCCTTGACGATCAGGTACCGGACCGAGTCGCCGGACATCTTGACGAGTTTTCCGTCCTCCTCGACGTCCTCGTCGAAGGAGTTCCCGTCCGGGCCCTCGAGGGTCATGACGACGCCCTTGGGGAAATCGACCGAGCCGTCGCCCTTGGTGATGACCGAGTAGAGGAAGGGCGCGTCCTCACCGATGGTCATCGTGTTCGTCAGGTTGAACCGTTCCACGTTGCCCAAGCCGTCCAGGTCCTTGGCGGGAAGGGTGTCGACCTGGCAGTACATGCAGTCATTCTCGCCCCTGGCCACCGTGGTGAACGCGGGGATGGGGCTCAGCTCGTTACTGACGTCGAAAAGGCCCCAGAGCCCGCCTACTCCCTTGTCCTCGATCTCCGTCGGCTCGTCGAAGTACTGACCCGCGATGAGCGCCGGGGTCTGCTTCGCGGCCTCTTGCCAGTCATCGCTGAGGGACAGGCCCCAGAGGCGCGAGGCGTACCGCGTGTACCCGTCGGGCGCGCCGTCCTTCTCTTCCATGTGCCCCCAGAACCAGTCCGGCACGTCATCGTTGTCGAGGACGTCGAACTCACCCCAGAGTCCGAGGGCACCCTTGTCCACGATGCGGGTCGGCCGGTTGAAGTACTGCCTCTTGACCACAGCCGGGCAGTTCTGGGCGACGCTCTTCCAGTCCGCGTCGTCGGGGATGTTCCACAGCCGCGCCGAGAACTGGCGCATGCCGTTGTCCTTGGTGCCGTCGTCCTGGAACTGCAGGGCGCCGGTCGCGTGCCCCAGGAATCCGATGGAGTCCCACAGGTACGAGTTGGCCACCGGGATCGGCGGATCCGTGATGGGCGAGGACTCGGGGACCTCGTTGCCGGAGGCGAGGTAGAGGGCCTTGATGATGCTCTTGCCGTCTTCCCAGACGTCGTTGGAGAGTTCCCAGATGATGACGCCCTTGGCGCCGACTCCCTTGAGGAATTTCAGTTTGCTGACGGCGGTGTCCGGGGTCTCGAAATAGATGTTGTGGGCGTACGGGTACTCGCCCGGAGGCAGGGGCTCGGCGAGCTCGGGGCGGGGCGTGCTCCCGTCCACCTTGATGTTCGCGTCCTCGGCCTCAAGGGCGTCCGGGAACTCGTCCAGGATTTCCTTGTACCGAAGCACCTTGTACCCCGGGGGCACCTCACCGGTCAGGTCGTCCGGTTCCTTGGCCGCGGCGAAGTCGTAACCGTAGATGGGCACTCCGGCCGCGATCTTGCCGCGGTCCACACCTTGCCCCTTGCCCTGCCAGTTCATGAAGAGCGGATTCGTCCAGTACCAGAGGCAGTCCTCGACCGAGAGGATCGGATTGTTCTCCGCAGCGTCGCCACCCGGGGCGTCCGAACCAGCGCCCGCCCTGGCCCCCGGCCAGCCGCCCTGCTGTTCGCGGAGGTACGACTCCAGATAGACATCCGCCTCACGGATCTTCGCCGTGTCCTTCCCGCGGATCTTGTGCAGGGCGGAATGCGGGCCGACCGGGGACTTGTCCCACGACCCGGTGAGGTCGTAGGTCATCACGCCGAGCCAGTCGAGGTGTTCGGCCATGTCCGGGTCGTAGTTGTTCCCGTACCACGAGGTACCGAAGACGGCCGCCGACACGACCTTGTCGGGCATGGCCTCCTTCAGTTTCCTGGCGAACAGGGTCAGACCCCGCCCCGCGGGATGCGGCCCGTCACTCTTCATCCGGCCGCCCTGGTCCTGGTCGCCGGGTCGGCCCCACCAGCACTCCAGGTCGAGATCGACGCCGTCCAGGCCGTTGTGGGTGACGTAGTCCACGACGTTGCGGACCGTCTGGTTGAGCTTCGGGGAGGCCGGGTCGTTCCCGATCGCCGTCATCAGGTCCAGGAACGCGTAGTCGTTCGCGCCGCCCAGCGCGACCATGATCTTGGTCCTGTACATGTTCGCGGCGATGAGCACGTCTGGGAGAATGGTGCTGATCTCCCTGACCGACGCGGGGTCGAACACCCCGGAATCCTTGTCGCTGAACGTCAGGAACGCGATGATGCCGTGCGTGATGTACTGATACATCTCGCCCTTGCCGTAGTTGAATCCCTCCTTCTTCCGCCAGGTAGGGATGTAGGCGATGATGTTCGCCCGCTCGGTCGGCTTGTGCGGGGTCTGGTCGTACAGCTCGTCGAAGAATCGCCAGCCGTTCTTGTCGGGGTCTCCCACTCCCGGCTCCGAGGCCCAGAAAGCGGCACGGAAAATATTGCCCTTGTATTTGGCGACGGCTCCGGTCTTGTAACCGCTGGGATTTTCTTCCCACTTGGGGACGTCAGGATAATCCGACGAAAGGCTCATTGAAGGTCGCTCCTAGTGTTGCGGATCGCTGCGCCCCACTCAATCATGGGCGACCTTGTCGACCACAGATCGTAATGAGCCCTTCCGGTTGCGCCTGATCGCGCCAGAACGGGTCGATGGGAATGGCCTGGAATTGATGACCCGGAGAACATCTGATCTACGTAGCCGGTGGTGAGGGGGGTTTGTGTCGCCGTGGTGTCGGCGGTCATTAACCTCGGCATTTCATGACGGCTCGTCAGTGCAACTGGCGGGCTATTTCGACGTGTTGGGCTGATGGTGGGCAGCGTGAGGGCCCGGCTGTCGCGTCGGGTGGACGCCGGGTTCCACGGCTCCGGCGGGGTGGTGCTGTTTGCAGGGAAGGGAACGTGCTGGTCAGCCGGGTTTCGACAGGGCTTGGAGCCGGTCCAGGGCCTCGGTGATCACATCGCTCCATGGCCAGTGGTGGGCGAGGCGGAGGATGCGGCGGCCGGTGGTGACCAGTTGGGCGGCGGTGGAGAACAGCCGCAGGCGGAGCCGGCGGGGTTCCCACAGACGGGGCTTGCCGGTCAGGGCGAGCATCGGCATCCAGGCGAGCAGGTCCAGGGCGATCTGGACGATCTCCAGCCAGATCTGGTTCTGCGCCATGTCATGGAGCGGGAGGTTGCGTAGGCCGGTGGCGCGGGCGGCGCGGATGCGGTCTTCGGCGCGGGCGCGCTGGCGGTGACCCAGTTCCAGCGCGGCGATCGGGGTGTTGATGGTGTTGGTGGCGAGGAAGGTCAAGCGCATGCCGTCGGCGTCGGTGAAGCGCAGTTGGGCGCCAGGGTGCGGGCGTTCCTTGCGGACGATCAGCCGCATTCCTTTGGGCCAGCCTTTCAGGCAGTCTCCGTCGAGTTCGGCTACCCAGGCGCCGTCGCGGATCTGGCCGCCGGGTTCGACGGCTACCGTCCAGGCCGAGGCGGGAACCTTCAAGACGGCCTGGTGGATGGCGTCGGTGATGGTCATGCCGACCGAGTAGGACAGCCACCGGCCCCGCATGGACAGCCAGTTGACGAACTCGTGGGTGCCGCCGCCGGAGTCGCAGCGGATCAGCGTCCACCGTCCGCGGCGGTACTTCTTCGGCAGCTGCTTCAAGGCGAGCTGGGCTGCTTCGATGTGATCTGCAGCGGTGTTGCTGCCCGCGTTCCCCGGCCGCAGCAGGCCGGCACGGGTTCGCCGGACCCGCCTTGGCCGTGGTCGACGAACCCCATCAGCGGATGGTGCCCTAAGGTCTTCTTCCAGGTCGCGGCCGCATCCTGCTTCTCGGAGTGTGCGATGACCAGCACCCCGTCCAGGTCCACGACCACCTGCCCGCTGGCGTCCGGAGCTTCCTCACCGGCCAACGTCCATACATATCCGCAGACTTGAGCGCGAGCCTGCCGCAGTGCGGTCAGCGCCCGCTTCCCGCCCGCTGCCAGTGTGTCGATCAGCCGGGACACCGTCGGATCCGATGCCACCGGCCCCGAACACTGCCGGCTCGGCGCGAAGCATGCCCACATCCGCCAGGGAGTCCCCGCCCAGCGCGATCGCGAGCGCCACATCCAGCAGGATCTTTCCCGGATCATGCACCGCCCGCGACTTGCGCCACGGCGCCAACGCCGCCGAGATCGCCCTGTCCAGGCCGGTCTTGCGAATCGTCTCCACGAGCAGCACACCGCCGGCCTGGGAGACCACCCCGCGACCACTGCCTTCGGTACAGACACGCGGGTAGGACCCGATACGCTTCTTCACCTGGAGAGTGCTTCTTTCATGCGACGACCTGGACCCTAGACAAGTCCCATCGTTGCAGGTCAGGAGCACTCTCCGCGTTTCTGATCACCCATCGGACGCCCCGCCACGTGAAAGCGCGAGGCTAGCACCGCCCACACCGTCTTCCCGGGGGCGTTCACGCGCGGCATGGTGCCCCACTCGTCGGCCAGCGCCGCGACCAGTACCAGACCCCGGCCGGACTCGGCGTCGGCGGGCGGTGCGTCGTGAGGCGGTAGCGGTACGCGTTCCGTTCGGGTGTCGGACACTTCTACGCGGAGCGTCCCACTGCCGCCGATGAGGCGCACCTCGAAGTCCCCTCCGGGTACGTGGCCGTGGCGTACGGCGTTGGCGGTCAGCTCGGCCGTGATGAGGGTCAGCGTCTCGTTGACGGTGGAGGTGTGGGGATGGCCCCACGCGTCGAGCCGGTCCGCGACCAGACGGCGTGCCAGGCGGGCACCCCGCGGGGTGGGGCTGAAGCGCATGACGAACTCGCGGTTCACGGTGTGCGTTTCAGCGGTGGGGGAGGTGCTGTTCATGGCCCCTACGCTGCCGGACTCACCTTGGTGGTCCCAGGTCCGACGTGCGCACAGCAAGGCGTCGTGGGTGACGGTGTGTTTCGTGTATGCCTCTGTATGTGGCGACGGTGGTCGGAGGCGGAACCGCGGGGAGCGGTCCCGTACCTACTCCCCGTACTCCCGCAGCAGCTTGTTGAGGTTGCGGATCTTGTCCACGTCGGCCTTCGGCAGGGGATCGCTGCTGTTGAAGTGCATGACGTTGTTGCGGATTTTGCGGATCTCGTCCAGCCGCGCGATGAACACCTTGCGGTCGAGCGGCCATCCGAGTTGCTCCCACAGATCGGCGTTCTCCAGTACACGTTGGTAGTCGCCGACTGTCATGTCGCCGAAGGAGGTGATGCGTTTTCCCTTGGGGTCACAGAGTTTCGTGACCTCGGGCAGGGTGAACGCTCCTGTGATGACCTGCCGCAGCCTGCGGTCCATCTCCCCGATCAGGAGGAAGTGCCCGGCCAGGTCACCGTAGGCCTGGGCCACGTCGGCGGCGGTGACGATGCCGGCGATGGCGTTGCTCTGGTCCCTGACGAGGACGAAGTCGTGCTCGGCCAGGGTGGGAAGGACGTCGATCAGGTCGTGGTCGTAGCGCACGTCCCGCGCGTCCACGATGGCCTGGGAGAGGTGGGCGCCGGGGTCGGCGTGCCGGGCGCGGGCTATGGATTTCCACGAGACGGTTCCCCGCAGGTTGTGCGGACCGGTGAGGACGGGAAGTCGGGAGAAGTCGTGGAGCATCTTCCAGGGCTTGATGACGCTTAGCTCCCCACCATGGCTCAATACCAACCGACCGTGCTGGACACCTTCCCGGGTCGCACTACCGACGGCCCTGATGAGGCTGAACAGCAGCTCCTCTATTTTCAGGCCACGAAAGAAGCCATTGCGCAGGAGCATGGATTCGCTGACTGTGACACTTTCCGAGAATGTGTCATGTTTTGCGGCTGGTGTGCCCAGGGCCACCGGCACGAGCTCGCGGGGCTGGAACCGCCAGGCCGGAATTGATTGCCAGCGTCAGAATTCGTCGGGCGGGGGTCTGTTCGGTCTTCAGTGGATCGGGGTCCTGGCTGCGTAGGCCTCAAGCAAGAGCATTTGTCGTTGGGTTCGAACATCACTCGTCGCCTGGAGAGCGCATGAATGTCGGTGAGAAGTAAGAGCACCTGACGTGGTGCGGGCACTCGGTGATCACGTGCGGAGGCATCCCGGCCCGTGGCAGGATGACGGCATGCTGACCCGAAAGGCCGATGCCGCGTAGGCGTCCGCAGTGGAGGCTGCGTGCAAAGCGCCGGGTCGGGGAACTGAGACATGGTCGCCTTCCACTCCTCCGCGCTGGACGGAGTCGCCGCCAACCCGGCCCTCCCCACACCGCTGCTGCTGCGGCTGATCGCCTTCGACGGCGGGGGTCACGGCCCGCCCTTCCAAGCCCTCCACCGGCCGGGGCTGCCCGAGCCGGCCGTGGCGGCTGTCCTCACCCACCCGGTCCTGAACGCGCGAGTCCGGTTCGCGATGAGCGGCCAGGCGGAGCCCGAGCAGCGGGCCCGGCTCGCGGACGACCCCTCGCCCAAGGTGCGGGCCGCCGTCGCGAACGGACCCGAGTGGACCCGCGATCCCCGGACGAAGGTCCGTCCGCTGCCGGACGCCGTGTGCGGGCGTCTCCTCGAAGACCCCGAACCGTCCGTCCGCAGCGCGCTGTTGCACTCGCCCCACCTGGCGCCGTCCTTCCTCGCCTCCCTGGCCCGGCATCCCGATCCGGCCGCACGACGTGCCGCCCTGCGCGTCTGGGACGAACTGACGGCGGACGGGCGCGCCACGCTGCTCGACGACCCCGACCCCGAGGTACGACGGTCGGCCGCGCTGTGCGCGTGTTCTCACGACGCACGGCTCACGGCGGCGCTGCTCCGCGACCCCGCCGCCCTGCCCGAGGCGCTGCGCCGGGGGCTCCTCGACCGCGCGGACGCCGAGCGGTTCCTCGCCGAGGGCGTCCACCTGGTCGAGCTCGCCGGTAATCCGTCCCTGCCGGCCGACCTCGTGGACCGGCTCGCCGTCGACCCCGACGACGGGGTGCGGCTCGCCGTCTCCCTCCGGCCCGAGTTGACCGAAGCCCGACGCGCCGCGATCGACTTCACCGTGGCCCTACGCGCACGGGGTGACGTGGACTGGGTGGCGGTCGGCATCGCCGATCAGGAGGTGCTACGGCGGGCCGCGGCCTCCGCCCATCCTCTGCTGCGCCGCGCCGCGGCCCGCAGCCCCCATCTGCCCCCGGATCTCCTGCGGCTTCTGGCCGAGGACGCGGACGTCGTCGTGCGCACCCACCTGGCCGTGTATCACCCCGACACCCCGGCGGAGGTCCTGATGAGCGTGTACGCACGGCTCGGCGGGACGTTCTCCGCCTGGATGGCGACCGGCCACCCCCGCTTCCCCCGCGAGGGGCTGGCCGCCCGCTACGCGGACCATCCGGACGGGATCTACCGACAGCTGGCCGTCCGCGACCCCGCCGCCGGCCCCGATCTGATCGAGCGGCTCAGCCACGATCCGGACGTCCGGACGCGCCAGGCGGCGGCCCGCGACCCGCGTCTGCCGCTTCCCTGTCTCCTCGAGGCCCTCGCCCTGCCCGAGCTGGCCTTCAGCGCGGGTGCCAACCCGGCCCTTCCCCCGGGTGAGATGGCCGTGGTCCTGGACGAGGCCGGGGTGCCCGGATGACGGCGGGCGCCCGGAGCGACGCGGCCGAGGTGCTCGGGGTCGATCCGCGTGTCCACGGTCACCGCCCGGCGGACCACCCGCGTCCCGGACGACTGCCCGCCCCGGCCGGCTCCAGGTGCACCGCCGCACGGTCGCGCGGGGCTGGGTGTCTGCGTCAGCACCAGCGGGTGCGGGGGCAGTTCCAGCCGCCTCCGCCGCCGCCGGACGAGCCCCCGGAGCTGCCCGAGCTGTCGGGCCGGCCGTTCGGGTAGGTGTTGTTGCGATTCCGGTCGCCGGGGAAGGGGTCGCGGTAGTCGGGGTCGCCGTCGTCGTCCCGGTCCGGCAGGCGGGGACTGTCGCCCTCCTCCCGGTCGGGTTCCGGGCAGCCGTTGTCCGGGTGGGTCAGCTCCAGGGTCACCCGTGTGCCGGTGGTGACGTCCGCGTCCTCGGCGGGGTCGGTGACGCACACGCGCCAGTCGTCGTACTCGCCCTCGTCGGGCAGTGTGTCGTTGAGATACGCCGTGTCCGCCCGTACGTGGTCCTCCGGGACGATGTCGAGGTCCACGACCTCCTTGTGCGCGGTCTTCCAGGTCTTCCGGACCAGGTCCGGCATCTTCGGCCACGGGATGGCTTCGCCGTCCGCCTCGGGGCACGGCGCGCCCGTCTGTACGGCACCGAAGTCGATCGTCTTCGTGTCGGACGACGTCCAGCCGGTCTTCTGGAAGCAGACGGTCCAGTTGGACCGCATCCAGATGCCCTTGTCGTCGTCGGACGCGTTGTGGTCGCCCACGCCGAACCCGGCGGCCTTGGCCCTGTCCCGCGCCTCGTCCAGCCGCAGGCCCCGGTAGTCGGCGGCCTTCGGCCGGGGCTTGGGCGCAGGCTCCCCGTCGTTCCCGGTCGTCGAGGGCGTCGGCGAGGCCGGGGCGCCGGCCGCACGTCCCTTCCCGTCCGTCTGGGCCACGGTGGAGGCCCCGTCCTCGGGCGGGTCCGGGACGACCGCGCCGAGCAGCGCCATGACCCCGATGGTGGCGGCCACCTTGACGCCCTTCTGCCAGGTGTTGTCCTTCCAGATCAGGACGATCGCGAAGACCAGCAGGAGGAAACCGAGGAACGTGTTGACCAGCCCCAGCAGGGGTACGGCGAGCACGAAGCCGACGCGGGCCGGGGTGGTCAGCCACCACCGGGTACCGGGAGCCGCCGGGCGGCGGTAGGGCGGCGGTGTCGGAGGGGCGGGCGGGTGGTGCATGGGCGGTGTTCTTTTCTTGAGCAGAGTCATGGCGGGCCCGCGAGGTCGCTCCGGCCGTCGGTCGAGCGACGGCATCGTACAGAGCGCGCTAAAAGCCCCCAAGGGTGGATCAGTTTATGCCGGTCGCCCATCCATGGCTGTCGCACCTGATGGGGGGAACTTTCGGACTTCGTGTGCTCACCGACGTTTTGGGGTTTTAGCGTTGACGCCGGGTGAGGAGCCGACCGGGGGCGCTGTACGCATCCCCGCGGTGCATGTAGGCGGAGCGGGTCGTGTCCCTCGGCAGGGTGGGGGAGTTGGGCGGACCGGCCGGTGGACGACGGAGGTGAACGGGCTATGAGCGAACTGGTGCGGGAGCCGGGGGAGACGGCCGAGCAAGGAGAGCCGGAGCAGGACGCGGTGCCGGGATCTTTGCCGGAGCCGGGGACGGGCATCCTGCGGGTGTTCGGGCGGCAGTTGAAGCGGTTCCGGCTGCGGGCGGGGCTCGATCGGGCGGAGTTCGGCGGGCGGACGGGGTATTCGACGGCAACTATCGCTGCTTATGAGCAGGGGCGCCGGGTGCCGCCGGCGAAGTTCATCGACGTGGCTGATGAGTTGCTGGACGCGGGCGGGATTCTTCAGGAGATGAAGGAGGAGGTCGCGCGGGCGCAGTATCCGGCCTTCTTCCGGGATGCGGCTCGGCTTGAGGCAGAGGCAGTTGAGCTGCATGCCTATGACACGCATGTGGTGAAAGGACTGTTGCAGACCGAGGAGTACGCACGGGCCGTGTTCACCATGCGGCGCCCGCTCCTTGATGAAGAGACGATCGAGCAGCGAGTCGCGGCTCGGCTATTGCGGCAGGAGATCTTCTCGCGGTGGCCTGCACCGTTGATGAGCTTCGTCATCGAAGAGACCGTGCTTCGACGGCCCATCGGTGGTGATGGAGTTCTGCGAGGACAACTGGAGCAGATCTTGCTGGTAGGCCAGAAGCGCAACGTGGAGATCCAGGTCATGCCCACGCTGCGGGTAGATCACGCTGGGCTTGCAGGGCCGTTCACCTTGATCGAGACCAAGAGCGGGCAACGTATGGCCTACGCGGAGGTCCAGACAAGCAGCCACCTCTACACGGAACGGACATCCGTTCGGGTGCTTGAGGCGCAGTATGGGATCATCCGGGCCCAGGCTCTCACTCCGGGGGAGTCGATGGCTTTTGTCGAGGGGTTGCTGGGAGAGTCATGAAGGCTGCAACGGAACTGGTGTGGTTCAAGAGCACTTACAGCAGTGGCGAGGGCGGTGACTGCGTGGAGGTAGCCACCTGCCCGCATACCGTGCACGTGAGGGACTCGAAGGACACGAACCGTCCAGGCCTGGCTGCCAGTTCGGACGCGTGGGCCGCGTTCGTTGGGTTCGCCGCCCACCGGATCGGCTGATTCGCTGCCCTACTTGTGCCCTGTGGCTCCGATGCGAGCCACAGGGCACATGTATGTCCGAGATAACCCGGCGTCAGGCGTCCACGGTCGCCGCCTCGGGCGGTGTCCAACGGCCTGCGGCGATCTCGGCGTCCAGCCGCGCCTGGAAGTGGGCGTGCGCGGCGCGCATCTCGGTCTCGCGGGCCGCCTTGTAGAAGGGGGACTGGTAGCCGGCCGGGGGCGGGGTGTGGTTCGGGTCTTCCAGATGGACGACCGGCACCGGCACACGGTAGGCGGGCAGCGGGTCAGCCGCCTGCGGGAGACGTCCCTGTCATGGGCAGGGACGGGTCGGCCGACCATTCCTCGATCGACCCGTCGTACACGGTCACGTCGTCCCGGCCCAGCAGGACCAGGACGAACCCGAGCAGCGTCGCCGAGATGCCGCCGCCGCAGTAGAGGAGCGTGCCGGTGTCCGCGGGCAGGCCACTGACCGCTTCCTCCAGCGCCGGGCGGGGCAGGAACCGGCCGCGGGAGTCCAGCAGCCGGTCCTTGGCGGGCAGGTTGAGGCTTCCCGGAATGTGGCCGCGGCGGCTGTACCGCGTGGGCGCGGCGCCACGGAAGGCGTCCTCGCCGAGCGCGCACACCAGGACCCGGTCGGAGCGGGAGCCGTTCATGACGTCGAGCACCTCGGACTTGTCCACCAGGGTGCCGCGCTGCTCGGCCTGCCAACCGGCGGCGGGAGTGGCCGGGTCGGCGGCGTCCAGGTCGGCCGCGGGGCCGGAGGCGACCGGTCCGCCCTGGGCCAGCCACTCCCGCAGACCGCCGTCCAGGACCGCGACGGTGTGCAGGCCGATCTCCCCCAGGACCCACCACAGGCGGGTCGACCACATGCGGGAGTCGTCGTCGTAGACCACGACGCGGGAGTCCGGGCCGACGCCCAGCTCGCGCAGGGCGGCGGTGAACCGCTCACTGTCGGGCATCGCGTAGGAGAAGCCGGCCTCCGGTGCGGCGAGCACGCCCGCCAGGTCGGCGTAGCGGGAGCCTGGAATGCGGACCCGCTCCCAGTCGTCCCGGCCGGTGGGCAGCGGGGCGGGGAACGCCGCCCCGTGGTCGCCGGGCCCGGCGGCGTCCGTCGGGAGGGGCTTCTGCCGCACCGTGGCATCGAGCACGACGAGGCCGGGGCGGTGCAGGTGCTCCCGCAGCCAGGCGGCGTCGACCAGCGGCCCCGGCAGATCGAGGTCGGTGTACCGGTGCGACTGGCTGGTGGGATGGCGCCACAGGCCGGCGGTGGTGTGGGCCACGGCCGATGTCTTGAACCCGTTCAACCGGATCCGTCTGGTTGTCATCGCGGTCTTGCCTTCTGCGAGGGGGTGTGGGGCTTGGGGGACGTGGGTGCCGGGTACCCGCGGCGGGCGGAGGGTCGGGTCGCCTCCGCCCGCACACACCGGATCGGTGACATCCGGTGCGGAAGGGGATCGGGACGCTTCGGCGGGATGCCGCCGGTTGGGCGCAGTGTTTCGACGGGTCAGGAGAGGCGCGGGTGCCGCGTCACGCGACAGAAGCGGCCCGGCCGATGAGAGCGGGACAGGACCGGCCGGTGGAGGCGGCGGCACGGTGGCAGACGGTTCCCTTGGGGAAGAACGAGGGAACGGACACGTGGGCACCGCCTTTCGAGGTCACAGAACCCGGCTCTGGGCGTGGCCCGACGATAACAGACCCGTTCGGCGCCCCGCGTTGCCTGTGCGAACGGCGTCCTACCAGGTGGCGGGCCCTTCGCTTTGGCCCGCCATGGATGTACCCCGGTGTGTGCGGAACGCGGAGCCGACGACGTCGGGACGGGGCTTGGGACCGGATTCGGGACCGGGCTTGGGACGGGGCTCAGGACCGCGCGAGGGCCGCGATGCGCAGGTCCCGGGTGCGGCTCTGGTGCTCGATCACGTGCTGTCCGGCGGCCGCCGCGTCGCCGCGGCGGATCGCGTCCAGGATCCGGGCGTGCTCCTCGACGATCAGCGCGAGGTTGTCCGGCCGGGTGGTGGTGCCGGAGTCGTACACCTTCAACTGGGCGTCCAGGCGGTCCATCAGTTCGATGATCGTCGCGTTGTGCCCGGCCTCGCGCAGCGCCCGGTGCCACTGCTCGTTGAGATCCTGCAGCTCGGCGGGGTCCGCCGACGCCACGGCGCACTCGTGGACGTGGACGAGCCGGGCGAGGTCGAGCTCGGTCCGGCGGGTCGCGGCCGCCTGTGCGGCGGTCGACTCCAGGGCGATGCGCGCCTCGCAGATCTCCAGGATCTCCTGGGGAGTGCGCGTCCGGACCACGTAGCCGCGAGTGGCCTGGGTCACCAGGCCTTCCTGTTCGAGCCTGATCAGCGCCTCCCGGACGGGGGTGCGCGAGACGTTGAACTGCGTGCTCAGGCCCGTCGGGATCAGGACGGTTCCGGGCGGTGACTGGCCGTCGAGGATGCTCCGTCGGATACGGGCGTAGTGGCTGCCCGTGCCCGCGCCGGCGCCCCGGTCTCCCCGTGCGGTGCTCAAGCTGTTCGCTCCTCTTCCGTGCCGAGGGCCGACCCGTCGGCGGCGCACGCGGAGCGGCGCTCTCTGTGGACAGGTGTTCTCGCGATTCGAGACGGCCATAGTCTGCCACTGTCTACATGTGTATACAGTTACTTGCAGCTGAATCCGGACTGGAGTTCCATCGCGTCCTCAGGCCCGGGTTCATGTGTTCGAGTGCATGACCCCTATACGCCTGACAGGAACGCGGGAGCTTCTGATGCATCGTGGCGCGCAGCCAGGGCGATACGCCGCCCACCCGGCGCACCCGGTAGCCGGGCCGACCTCCCGTTTCTGCAACAACCTGACGAGCCGTCGGCACATCGACCTCATGCGCGTCTTCAGCACGGGCTGTTGCTGATCACACGCCTCCTCCGCCTGCCGCGTCCCGGCCGCTGAATCAGCGGCGGGCGCGGCTGTGTCCGGCCCGATGTCAGGCGCACCTCCACTTCGTCGCACGCCCCGCCCGCTCCTCGGCATGGCGTGGGAGTCGGCCCCGGGCACCGCCCCCACGGCCCCACAGCCCCCACGACCCCGCAGGCCTCCTCGGCTGCCGCCGCTCACCGGCCAGGCGGTCCAACGGGTGGCCGAACCACTCCTGAAGGGGATTTCCATGCCCGAGCAGCTGCTGCTCGCCAAGGACCCACAACCGCACTCCGGCCCGTCCGGCCGGCCCGGCGCCGGAAAGGACCGGGGGACCGGGTCGCCCTCCGCCGCCCGCAACCGCCGGGTGCTGCTGCGCGCCGCCCGCACGGCCGGCCCCTGGGTCGTCCCCGTGCTGGTCCTGGTGGTGTGGCAGTGGACCGCCGCGGTCGGCATCCTGCCGCCGTCCGTCCTCCCCGCTCCGGAGGCGGTGTGGCGGGCGGGAGCCGATCTGGCCGCCACCGGGGAACTCCAGTTCCACATCCTCACCAGCCTTCGGCGCATCCTCCAGGGCTTCGCCCTGGGCGCGGCCACCGGCCTGCTCCTGGGGTTCCTGGTCGGCATGTCCAAGGTGACCGAGATCCTCCTCGACCGCTCCCTGCAGATGGTGCGCACCATCCCGCACCTGGCGCTGGTGCCGCTGATGATCGCCTGGTTCGGCATCGGCGAGGAGCCCAAGATCCTGCTCGTGGCACTGGGCACCTTCTTCCCCATCTACCTGAACACCGTGACCGGCATCCGCGGGGTCGATCCCAAGCTGCTGCAGCTCGGCCGCTCCTACGGACTGGGACGGTGGCGCCTGGTGCGCGACATCGCCGTCCCCGGGGCGATGCCCACCATCCTCTCCGGTATCCGGTACTCCCTCGGCGTCGCCTGGATGACCCTCGTGATCGCCGAGACCATCTCGGCCAGCGACGGCATCGGCTATCTCGCCCAGAACGCCCGCGAGCTGCTGCGCACCGACCAGATCGTCCTCGCCATCGTGCTGTACGCACTGGCCGGTCTGCTCGCCGACCTGCTGACCCGGCTCATCGAAAGGAGGGTGCTGCGGTGGCACCCCAACTACCGGCCCAAGGCGAACCAGTGACCCCGGCGCGGGCAGGCGCCCGGCTCGCCCTGGAGGGCCTGGGCCGGCAGTACGACGGCCGGTGGGTCCTGGAGAACCTCGACCTGGACGTCGAAGCCGGCTCGTTCGTCTCCTTCCTCGGCCCCAGCGGCGCGGGGAAGAGCACCCTGCTGCGGATCATCGCCGGACTCGAGAAGCCGAGCGCGGGAACCGTCGGACTCCAGGGAGAAGGTCCGCAGCCGCCCATGGTGCGGATGATGTTCCAGGAAGACCGGATGCTGCCCTGGCGATCGGTCGAGGACAACGTGCTGCTGGGGGTCAAGGGCCGCCGGGACGAGGCACGCGCACTGTTGGAGGCGGTGGGCCTGGGCGACCGCGGCGGTGCCTGGCCGGCCGAGCTCTCCGGCGGGCAGAAGCAGCGCGTCGCCCTGGCCCGCGCCCTGCTCCACCACCCCGAACTCCTGCTCCTGGACGAGCCGTTCGGCGCACTGGACGCGATCACCCGGATCGCCATGCAGCAACTCCTGGAACGCCTGTGGCTGGAGCAGCCGCGCACCGTCCTGCTGGTGACCCACGACGTGGAGGAGGCGCTCGTGCTCTCCGACCGCGTCCTGGTCCTGGCCGACGGCGCCGTCGGCCGCGACCTGCGCATCGACCTGCCCCGCGGGGAGAGGCGCGGCCACCCCCGCCTCGTCGCCTGGAAGGAAGAACTGCTCCAGGGCCTCCTCGCACCGCACTCCTCCGCCCCGGCCGACGTCTGAGTCCGCGGCAGTACCCCGCCGCGGGTCTGAGTCCGCGGCAGTACCCCGCCGCGGCCCCCGCACCATCCGCGCATCCGCCCGCCCGAGCACCGCCCCACCGAGGAAGATCCCGACCGTGACCGTGAACCGCCCGTCCGCCCGTTCGACCACCGGAGCCCCGTCGCTCCTGTCCGGCAAGTTCTCGCGCCGCGGTGTCCTGGCCGCGGGCGGCCTCGCCGCCCTCGCCCCGGTCCTGGCCGCCTGCGGCGGTGGATCACGGCCCGGCTCCGCCTCGCTCGCCGACGGCGTGCCGCAGAAGCTGCGCTACGCGGTCATCGGCAGCGGCAAGACCGGAATCCCGGCGGCCCTGCGCTACAAGTTCGAGGGCGTGGACCTCGGCAAGGAACTCGGCGGCACCACCGTCTCCTGGCCGTCCGGGTTCACCGCCTCGCTGCCGGTGATGGAGGCGCTCAAGTCCAACAGCGTCGACTTCACCTTCGCCACCGCCACCGCCGTGGCCTACGCGATCGGCGGCGGGGTGCCCATCGTGCCGCTCGCCGCCTACCCGCTGCCCTCCAACGAGGTCGAGATCCTGGTCCCCCAGAACTCGCCCATCCAGGGCGCCGCCGACCTCAAGGGCAAGCGGATCGCCGACCAGCAGGGCACCACCGGCACCTACAGCCTCATCAAGTACCTGCAGACCGCCGGCCTGCGGCTGGACGACGTCGAGTACGTCAACCTGCCCGCCGCCGACGCCGAGTCGGCCTTCGCCAACGGCAAGGTGGACGCCTGGATCAGCTGGACCCCGGCCATCAGCCTGGGCCGCGCCCGGCACAAGGCACGCTCGCTGCCGAAGGTCAGGACCTACGACTACACCTTCTACGTGGCCAGCGAAGCGTTCGTCGAGGAGTTCCCCGAGGCCGCCGCGAAGGTCGTCCGCGTCATCCGGGACACCCAGCGCCGCATCAACGCCCGCCCCGAGGCCGCCGTCGAGTTCTTCGACAAGATCGGCGGGTTCGGCTCGGAGGACCTCGAACGCAAGGTCTTCCTCGAGGTGACCAAGGACAAGCGGCAGTCGGAGTCCCTCGCCGACACGCTCGGACCGGTGGACAGCAAGGCGAGCAAGAACACCCAGGACCTGGCCGACAACTTCCACGACCTGGGCGTCTACCCGTCGAAGATCGACGTGACCGGATTCCTGCAGGACTCGCGATTCGACGCGATCAAGAAGACGGTGGCCGCCGAACTGGCCAAGTGACGGACACGGCCTACCACACGACACAGCGCACGACAGCAGGGAAGAGAGAACACGCAGTGAGCACCCCCGAGAACCAGATGCACCTCGCCGCCTTCGTGACCGCGGGCCCCGGCCGGCCCGGCGGCTGGCGCCACCCCGGATCCGAGCCCGGCTGGCTGTCGGCCTCCTACTACCAGCACATCGGCCGCGTGCTCGAACAGGGCAAGTTCGACCTGATGTTCCTCCCGGACATCCTGTCCGTGCCCGAC
Source organism: Streptomyces chlorus (assembly GCF_042655885.1). Lineage (NCBI taxonomy): Bacteria > Bacillati > Actinomycetota > Actinomycetes > Kitasatosporales > Streptomycetaceae > Streptomyces > Streptomyces chlorus. The sequence goes on along the minus strand of NZ_JBHSOA010000042.1, from coordinate 9,868 downwards.
CGCCTCGGCGGCAGCATGGACAGCCAGCTGCGCTACGGCGCACTCGGCTCCCTGCGGCTGGACCCGACGCCCGTGCTGTCGGCGGTCGCCGCCGCCACCACCCACCTCGGCCTGGCCGCCACGATCTCCACCAGCTACTTCGACCCCTTCCCCGTGGCGCGCTCCCTCTCCACGCTGGACCACCTCAGCGACGGACGCGCCGCCTGGAACGTGGTGACCTCCTTCCAGGACTCCGAGGCCCGCAACTTCGGCGAGGACCGGCACATCGACCGCGACCAGCGCTACGCGCGGGCCGACGAGTTCCTCGAGGTGGCCTGCAAGCTCTGGGACAGCTGGGAGGACGACGCCCTCGTCTTCGACGCCGAGACCCCGCTGTTCGCCGACCCCGACCGGGTCCACAGCATCGACCACAAGGGCGACTGGTTCAACGTCCGCGGCCCGCTGAACACCCCGCGCTCGCCCCAGGGCTACCCGGTGATCATCCAGGCCGGTGCCTCCCCGAAGGGCCGCGACTTCGCCGCGCGCTGGTCCGACGTCATCTTCTGCAGCCACGCCTCGCTGGAGTCGGCCAAGGACTTCTACCAGGACATCAAGGCCCGCGCCGTGGCTCACGGCCGCCGGGCCGAGGACGTCAAGATCCTCCCCATGGCGACCCCCATCATCGGTCCCACCACCGAGGCGGCCCGTGAGACCGAGGCGCGCCTGTTCGAACTGGTCCCCCCGCTGGCCGGCCTGTCCACCCTCGCCTACCACCTGGACATCGACCTCTCGGAACTGCCGCTCGACGAGCCGCTGCCCGACGTCGACGTCCCCGGCGTCCAGGGCCACTACCAGGAGGTCGTGGAGATGACCCGGCGCGAGGGCCTGACCCTGCGCGAGCTGGGCAAGAAGTACGGCGGCCGCACCGAGGGATCGTTCGTCGGCACCGCGGCCGAGGTCACCGACGGCATGGCGCAGTGGTTCACCGAGGGCGCCTGCGACGGCTTCACCATCGGGTCCGTCCACACCCCGGGCGCCTTCGAGGACTTCGTCCGCCAGGTGGTGCCCGAGCTCCAGCGCCGCGGCCTGTTCCGCACCGAGTACGAGGGCACCACCCTGCGCGACCACCTCGCCCTGGACCGCCCCGAGACCGGCCAGTGGCGCGACCGCCGGCACGGCAACGCCGACGGCAACAACGGCTGACCCCGCCCCTCGTACACCGGAACCCGTACACCGGAACCCGCACAGCGACGCCAAGGACCTCACGGCATGACATCAGCAGGCGACACCACGAGCATCACCGGCCGCACCACCGACACCCAGGGACGCTTCCTGGTGACCGCGAGGACGAACCACTTCGTCTCCGACGCCCGCACCGGCCCGGCGGAGGCCGTGCAGGCAGGAGAACTGCTGCTGTCCTCCCTGGCCTCCTGCTCCCTGAGCAACATCCAGCTCCATGCCGAGGAACGCGGCTCCGGCCTGACCGGGGGCCAAGCCGAGGTCAGCTACCAGCGGGACCCACAGGACCCCACCCGCTACGCGTACCTGCGGATCGACCTGCTGCTCGAGGGAGTCGACCAGGACGAGGCCGATGTCCTGGTCGGGCTCTTCACCGGCAGCTGCCCGATCTACAACACCCTGCGCCGGGGCGGCCACGTCGAAGTGGCCGCCCGGGTGCGGGAACCCCTCGCCGACATCGTTTGAGAACCGGCCGCCCCGGAACCGAGGCTGCCTGAGAACCGGCGGCGCCGGAGCCGGGGCTGCCTGAGAACCGGCGGCGCCGGAGCCGGGGCTGCCTGAGAACCGGCGGCGCCGGAGCCGGGGCTGCCTGAGAACCGGCCGCCCCGGAGCCGGGGCCACGCCGAAACCCCGCCCTCGGGCGCAGCCCCGGCACTCACCGGCACTCACCGGCACGTCCGCGAACCAGGTGACGGGCCGGCCCGCCCCCGGCCCGCTCCACCGCATCCCACCCCCCCCCCCGCACGTACACACCCGAGGTGATCACCGTGGCCACCGTCCTGTCCGTCTCCGGCAGCCCCTCCGCCGCATCCCGCACCGCCCGCCTGGTGCGCCACCTGGACGCGCGACTGACCGCCAGAGGGCACGAAGTGATCCCGCTGGACGTACGCACCCTGCCCGCCGAGGCGCTGCTCGGTGCCGACTTCGGCCATCCCGCGATCCGCGAGGCCACCGCCCTGTTCGAACGCGCCGACGGCGTGGTGATCGGCACCCCCGTCTACAAGGCCGCCTACTCCGGCCTGCTCAAGTCCCTTCTGGACCTGCTCCCGCAGTACGCCCTGACCGGCCGGACCGTACTGCCCCTGGCCACCGGCGGCTCCACCGCCCACGTGCTGGCCGTCGACTACGCACTGCGCCCGGTCCTCGCCTCGATGGGCGCCGAGCACATCACCCCCGGCTGGTTCGTCCTCGACAAGCACCTGGCCACCGCCCCGGACGGCACCCTGGACATCGAACCGGAGACCGCCCGCCACCTCGAACGCGTCGTCGACGGCTTCGCCTCCGCCCTGGAACGCAGCACCCTCCAGCCCGCCGCCTGACCGACCGCCCCGCCGGCCACAGCCGATCCGAGCCCGACCCGACCGCCCGCGGGGCACGGACGGTGCGGGGCGCTCTCTCCGGGGCCTTCGGCATCTTCTTTGGGGACTCAGGGGCTTCATCCTTGTCGCGGACTGCGCCGCGTCGCCCGGCGCGGTGACGGCTGGCTGCCGCTGATCGTCGTCCCCAGTCACGTCGACGTCGACGGGCTCGTCGCGCAGCGCTCGCAACTGGACGAACTGGCCCGGCAGGCCGGCCGTGCCCCCCGGGCGATCGACACCGTGCTGTGGGTGAACATCGACGCCGGCACGAGCACGGAACGGGTCGCCGACACCGTCAAGGAAGTCCACGAGCGGACGGGCATCGACCACTTCATGATCGACTCGATGTACGACGTGGACACCGTCGACGGATCCCTCGACCACGCCCGTGAGATCCTCCGGCTCGTGGCGAAGGGCTGAACCCTCGCCGTCCGGGCGGACCGGCGCCGGGCGGACCGGCGCCCGCCGGGGGACGCGGCGTGCGCGGCGGAGGCGGCGGCCCGGAGCCGCTCGCTCACGAAGCGGTATGCGCCCAGGAGCATGTACGGCCAGTTGCTCGCATCGGGGAGGCCTGTGCGATCAGCAGCGCACGGGCGGCATCCCCACCACCCCCGACAGCACCATCGCGTGGTGGCGTCGCGCAGCGGCTGCCAGGCGTTCGGGCCACCGGCACACCCGGCGGCCGACCCATGTCACTCATCGGGCCGCCGATTCGTCATCCAGGGAACGGCTCCCACAACGGAGCGCCCGGCAACACCGTCCCTGCAGAGCGGAGAGAACGTGTTCGTCGCCTTCGTCACGGTCACCATCCTCGGCGCGGTCTTCAACGGCGCCGCCGCCGTCACGTACCTGATCGGCCATGAATACCCCAAGACCCAGGCGGACATGAAGGGTGTTCCCCGCAAGTACGTACCGGTACTGGGCGCGTTACTGGCAGCGGGCACCGTGGGGCTGCTGGCCGGGCTCGCCGTGCCGGTTCTGGGGACCCTCGCCGCCGCCGGCCTCGTGCTGTACTTCATCGGCGCGATCATCGCCCACCTGCGGGTGGGCTCCCGCGACATCGTGGGCGGGATCGTGTTCCTGGCCACCGCGGTGGCCGCCCTTGTCCTGGGCCTGCTCCACCACGGCCCCTGGTGACCCCGCACTTCCTGCCTCGCGCGGGTACCCGGGGCAGCGACGCGCTCTTTGCGTCACTTCGACCGGCGGGAACTTCTCCACATGCTCCTCGAGGGCATGGGCCATCACGTCGTCCGGCTCAACCCAACGGTCCTTGAGGTCGTCGTCATCCCACTTCAGCCCCAGTTCCTCGGGGCCTGACCCACCGCGCTTCGGCGTGACGGCCTGCACCGCACGCAGATGACACGGGTTCTTCCGGATCAGTTCGTCGTCCACCGCCAGGTCAAAGGCGGACTGAAGGTCGTTGAAGACCAACCGCGAGGTTGAGTCCTCCGGCAACTCGCGTCGCCCCGGCAGCCGAGCCGCCGGACTGGCCGTGGTCTTCAAGCCCATCGAGTCCACCCAGGCTCGCTGGAGGGCAGTGAAAGCTCCCCGTCTCGTCGCCCTCGTCCGAGCCGGAGCCCGCTTCGAACGCGGCCGCTTCGTCGAACGCCCCGAAACCCCAACGGCATGAACAACCTCAAACGGTCTATAGAATCCGGCACTTGCCCGCTACCGGACTTCCTCAACACGCAGGTGGCCAATCATGGGTGAATCGCACCCGCTCCTGACTTTCTTCATGGACGCTGCCGACAACTGCTTCCCGCCGGTCGACGGCCGGGTGACGGTGCTACCGCCCCTTCCCGGAGGTCTCGAATGCTCGGTCGCCTTTACGGGTCATGCCGTCGTCGCAACCGCCATGACCGACCAGGCCGTACACGCCCAGGGCCCAGACGGTTTCGGCGAGTCGTTGTCCGCTGACTTCCTGCGCCACCTCGCCGGGCCCACGGGGTGGATCGGTGTCATCGACGCCACACTCACGGCCCGCGGCACCGGCGGCCTCCCGCGCCTGGCGGAGCTGACCGACGCAGACGACCATCCACGTGTCCGCCACGCCCGGTGGCTGCGGACAAACGTCCAGGTCTACGGCGACGAACGTGGCCTCATCACCCTGGCCGACGGCCTTGCCGGGCGGCGTGAGCTGAGTATCGAACTCCACCGCGCTCAGGACAGCAGCCGAGGGCATGGGCGGTCGCTTCTCTCCGATGCCCTTTCGCTGGTCCCGGAAGGCGAACCGGTCTTCGCCGCCGTTTCCCCGGGCAACGCCCGCTCCCTGCGCGCCTTCCTCACCTGCGGATTCACGCCCATCGGCAGCGAGGTTCTGCTGCGTCCCGAGCGGAGGCAACCGGCCTTGGCCACGGGAACCGTACGGCAACCGCATCACTTCAGCTGCCGACCGGGAGTTTCCGAGTGACCGAGCCGACCGCCCCGTACGTCCTGGGCAAGAAGCCCTTCCTGTACGTCGTCGTCTGCGCGAGCGGGATCGCCGGTGATGTCGGCACGCTGATCACCGCCGCGCAGGAACGGGGTTGGGACGTCGGGGTCGTGGCCACGCCGCAGGCACTGGGCTTCCTCGACGTGGAAGCGATCGAGGCGCAGACCGGCTACCCGATCCGGTCCGTCTGGCGCAAGCCCGGCGAGGCCCGCCCCCTCCCGCCCGCGGACGCCATCGCCGTGGCCCCGGCCACGTTCAACACGGTCAACAAGTGGGCCGCCGGCATCTCCGACACCCTCGCCCTGGGCATCCTGTGCGAGGCGTACGGCATGGGCACTCCCGTCGCCGTCCTGCCGTATCTCAACGCCGCCCAGGCCGCCCACCCGGCCTACCGGCAGAGCCTGGAACGGCTGACCGGGATGGGCGTCCTGCTCGGCTCGCACGAACCGCACCGCCCGAAGGCCGGGGAAGGCGCCGACCACTTCCGGTGGACGGAAGCACTGGACCTGTTGGAACCCAAGATGGCTGGGTAGCGTCCCGCGAACCGACCGACCGACCGGCCTTGCCGCCGGCCCCGGCCGAGGAGATCGAGGGCCGGACCGTCCGGCCTGTTCCTGTACGGGCCGGCATATCGGTAGCAGAGTCGTCCGTAGAGCTGTCGGGCGGGGAGTACCGGGCACGGCGAGCAAGGAGACCCATGGGGCTCTCAGGGCGTTGATGAGGGGGGGATATTGGTGTGCTCTCGTATTCAACTGTCGTGTATTGGTCCACCGGCAGCCTCGAACAGTGACTTTGGGTGACGAGGCCGGGGAGCGTTGCGTCCGGGCAAGTGGTGATGTGCTGGTGGAACGGCGGTTGGCTTCCGCGGCTGGTGTGCAACGGCTCGCTGTGCGGCCGCGCTCTAGGATGATCGTGCGATTCGGCGAGGGGAGTTCGGGGTGGAGCAGCCGTTGAGTATCGCGGTGGCGCAGCCGAGGTGCACGGCTTGCGACGTGATGGCCAACGCGGTAGCTCACGCGGAGGCTGTTCGGGCGGTGGACGCGCGGGTGGTGGTCTTCCCCGAGATGTCGTTGACGGGATACGAGCTGGACGCGGCGCCGGTCTCCCCAGACGATGAACGGCTGGCTCCGATCGTCGCCGCGTGCGCCGAGACCGGAACGCTCGCCTTGGTCGGCGCGCCCGTGCCCGGTCCGCACATCGGCATCCTGGCTGTGGACGGAGACGGCGCGCGCGTGGCCTATGGGAAGGTCCACCTGCACGGCAGCGAGGCCGTCAACTTTGTGCCTGGGAGGCCCGCCGTGATCGAAGTGGACGGGTGGCGGCTGGGGCTCGCCGTCTGCCGCGACACGGGTATTCCCGAACATGCCGTGAGGACCGCAGCGCTGGGCATCGACGGGTATGTGGCTGGGGTTGTCCACGCCGATCACGAGGCTGAGGTCCACGGCGAGCGCGCCCGCAGGGTCGCAGCCGACCGCGGGGTGTGGGTCGCCATGGCGGCCTTTGCGGGTCCGACCGGTGGCGGTTTCGACCGCACGTCCGGCCGCTCGGGCATCTGGTCCGCCGACGGGGAACTGGTTGCGGAAGCGAGCTCCGCTCCCGATGAGTTTGCGCGGGCAGTTTTCATCAAGTGAGTCCGAGTCGGAGCGTGGGCCTCAGCGACTGGCAGATGGCAGCATTGAAGGTGCGTGATCTCCGGGGGCGTATCGGCTCCATGGCCCGCCGGTCTCCCTGATGAGGCGGGTGGTGGTCTTGTCTCAGCTTGACTCTGTCGGGGATCTTGGAGTTTCCCGGCGAGAAGGCCGGGCGTGCCGCGTGTCAGACGTGGCCACCGCACCACCCGGAGGCTTCAACTCATTCCGGAGTCCTGCGGTGGCCACCAGCGACGCTGAAGGGAAGCTCAGAGACTGTCCAGTTGGTTACAGCCCGACCGGGTTGAGGTAGGTGGCCGGGCGGGTGGCGCCGTCCTGCTTGAGGATCTGGCCGCCAAACGGCCACTTCAGGGTGAAGTACTCTGTCTCGTTCGGCGGGGTGACCAGGAACTTCGCCGGAACGAACTTCTCCTTCTGCGGCGTGGACTTGGCCACCGGGAGCAGGTTGATGCTGAAGTCCACCGTGTCCCCCTGCTTCAGGATCATCTTTTCGGGCTTCTTGGAGGAGCGCGCCAGCGACCAGGTGCCGTCGGTCTTCTGAGCACCGATCATGTCGACACCGGCGAAGCCGGACAGGGTGCAGGTGCGCTTGCTCTGGTTGGTGAACCAGATGTACGCCTGGGTCTGCTTCTTGGTCTGCTCCATCTCCGGCTTCGCGTCATCCCCCATGGCGAAGCCGGCCTTCAGGTCGGCGGTGTGGCAGCGGGTTGGCTCGGCCTCGGCGGGGGCGGCCGAGGCCGGGATGGCGGTAGCGGCAGTGCCGGCGACGACGACGGCCGCAAGGGCCACAGCGGTCAGCTTGCTCTTCATGAAGTTTCGGGTTCCCCTCGCATACGAATCGGCGCGCGAGGTCAGTGCGCGCCTACGCACCTGAAGATGTGCAATGCCCGGGGGAGGTTCGGTGTGCCGGAAAACTTTTCCGGCAGCCAGGCTCCCAACTGTGGCCGCGTACGAGAACTCATGCGGTGCGGGCCGTTGCAGCGTCGTGGGGGAGGACACCGCGACGGCCCGCGACCTCGCTCAGCGTCCGGTCCAGCACAGCGGGACCGATGGCAGCGTGCGACGCCCGTATCCGACCTGAGCATCACGCTGAGCTACATGACACTTGGTTCGCCGCTCATTAACGGCACGTCGGCCGTGGGTTCAGCGTGACTGTGGTGCTTTCACCGGGAATCCACGGTGTCTTCGGCCGGCAGGCTCGAAAGTGCGGTGGGTTCGTCGCTGCTGAATCGGCAGGATGCTCATTCGCGCTCGGTGATGAAGATTCTTGAAAACGGCCCATGAGACAGTCGGGCACGGCTCACCGACCGTCACCGAGGAGAAGGATCCATGAGAGCGTTGCCCGCCGTCACTGGCCGTGATGATTTCGATGCCCTGGTCGTCAGGACCGACTACCACGACGACCAGGCGTGGCAGGACGTCGCGGCGGCGCTGATGCAGCCCTGGGGAGACAGGCAGTACGAGGCGCACGTCCACTTCATCGACGATCCGGCCTGGGCAGGGGCGACCGTTGACGAGGTGCTGACTGCGGTCTGCGGCGACGACAACCTGGCCGTTGTCTTTCTCGCCGACCGTACAACCATGCAGACCGAAAGCCACGCACTGCTGGCGGTCACCACGCTGACGCGGGAGGAGTGCGTGGGCGATGAGGGATACGAACAGCTGACCGAGTTCGGCCGCGATTTCCGCACTATCCCCGCAGGGGTCCACGACGTCCACGCGAACCTGAGCATCGGCAACCTGGGCTTCGAGGAGTACGCGGCATGGGCTCACGATGATCCCGAGGGGACATACCGGTCCTTCTGAACGGGGCTCCCGAAACTGTGGACAGAGCCGAAATCAAGAATCTTCATCGTCGGCGGTCTGCTCGATCTGGTCGTCGAGCAGGTTCTGGGCGATTGCCGCGTAGCGGCTCGCGGTGGTGTGGGACAGGTCGAAGACCAGGGCGAGGTGCAGCGGGTCAGCACCGACGGTCAGCGTCTCGTGGAGCACCCGGTCGCCGCGGATGCGTTCGAGGTAGACGCCCTGGTGCAGCAGATGCCGCTTGAGGTATTCGGCACTGACAGGCCCCGTTTCCAGGGCGGTCTTCGCGTTGATCAATACGTGCCGGTCGGGGGTCTTCGGCCAGGTGATGCGACGCTGGGCGAGCCAGGCCAGCAGGGTCTGGTGAGGCAGTTCTCCGAGCCGTTGGGTGTGTCCGGCGATGGTGATCGGGTGAGCAATAGTCCGCGAGTTCCGCGTTCGTCCCCCAACTCCTGGCACGACTGAGAGTGCCTGGACCTGGGCCTGTTCCCTCGTCCGGGTGACCGCAGGCCGTTCTGACCCAATCTCGCCCGCAGTACGCAACCCTCATCCCTGTCGGGATTCCTTCAGTCTGGGTGAAGTCGAGGAGGCGTGGGTTGGCTCTGGCCGCAGTGCGCGATCTGCGCGAGTACCGGGCCCCGGTGAGCGAGGAGGAGCTCGCCGAGTTCGAGACCGACGTCCTGGCGGGGTTCGTGCTCGCGCGGGCATCGGCCGGACTGGTCGACAGCACGATCCGCAACGACACCAACCACCTGGAGCTGATCCGGGACTGGTTCGGCCGTCCGCTGTGGGAGATGGAACCGGCCGACGCCGACGTCTATTTCGGCAAGGTGCTTCGCGACGCCAAGCCGTCGGCCCGGACCGGGCGGGCCGGTGCGCTGACGGTGTACTTCCAGTTCCTTGAGCTGCGGCACAAGGCCGAGCTGCACAACCTCACCTGCCGCGTGGTCGAGTGCCCGCTGGACGAGATGAACCGGCCGCGGGCCTCGGTGGAACCGCAACTGCGGATCCCGCCCAGCGAAGCAGAGATCGAGGAGCTGTTCGCCGGATGGCGCGAGGAGCTGGTGACCTGCCGCAAGTTCGGCCCGGCCGCGCGCAACTACGCGGTGGCCCGGCTGGCGGCGGACGTGGGGCTGCGGATCAACGAGGCACGGATGCTCGACCTGGACGACGTCCGGTGGGAGCTGGGCCGGTTCGGCAAGCTCAACGTCCGGCACGGAAAGGGATCCCGGAGGCGTGGGCCGAAGCCGCGATTGGTGCCGCTCATCAACGGCGCCGACCGCAACCTGCAGTGGTTCATCGAGGACGTGTGGGGCCACTTCGACGCCGACCACACCCGGCCCGGTGCCCCGCTGTTCCCCTCCGAGCGCAAGAACCGGGACGGCTCCTGCTCGCGGGCGACCGCCGAC